>CADBHI010000067.1 GCA_902794405.1 uncultured Prevotellaceae bacterium | reverse complement strand
AAGTGCAAGGAGTGCGGTTTCCTGAACGACACTTACGAGGAGAAGGAGTCGGACGTGAGGATTGCCACGCAGGTCGTGGCCGATGCCTTCCGCAAGAACCTTCCGTGATATCCGTGTGACCTATCACCGTTGTTCTATCTAGGGAACAACAAAAAAAGTGTGCCCCCTGTGCCCCTATTTGACATAACGCACTGATTACGTGTATGTTGGCGGGGGCACCATAGGCCTAAAAGTGTGCCCCCAAATAAATATCTGGTAAACAGATGTTTAACTCTATTTGGGGGCAAGGGGGCATAGTTTTTTATTATTTTCAGACAGTTATGGTGGATGGTGGAACCTTACGTTATGCCAAGGGACTGGCACCTGCCATCTTGACTGCAATTACTCTTTACTAACGCAAATCTTGGGGACACGGTTGGACTTCGCTGATGGCTTCCAACAGTGGGGCGTGTGTCACTCCGTTTGTGGCCACTACACTATCGCCCTCCATCATGTAGTCTTCGCCCTCATAGTTAGTTACCCTTCCACCAGCCTCTTTGACAATCAGGGCACCAGCCATGTAGTCCCACTGGCCGATATAGCGCTCAGCATAGGCATCCAACCTGCCGGCTGCCACATAGCACAGTGCCATCGCAGCGGAACCAATCATACGGATACTGCCTACGTTGCCATAGAAACGGTCTATCAGTCGCTCTATAACGGGTTTATAGGCATCGCTATTGTAGGGTAGTTGCAGACAGATGAGGGCATCGCCTATAGCGCTGTTGCCCACGTGTATCGCCTTGCCATCGACATAGGCTCCCCCACCCTTCCAGGCATAAAAGCATTCGTTGGCACAGACCTCATACACTACGCCAAGCATTATCTCTCTGCCTTGGGTCAGCGCTATAGATACGGCATAAGGTGCAAAACCATGAATAAAGTTAGTCGTGCCATCCAAGGGGTCTACCACCCAGAGCATCTGCTCATCACGATGAGTGGCCAAACCCTCCTCAGTGATAAAGCCGGCCTCTGGCAGCAATACCTTCAAGGCTTCCACAATCATCCGTTCCGACCCTTTGTCTACATACGACACATAGTCGTGGGCATGTTTCCGCTCAACTCGATCTACGCTGAATCCTGCACGTTCCTTATTAATATAAGAACCAGCCTCTCGAGCCACACTACAAACTTCTTTCGTCAGTTTCTCCAAGTTCATCATCTTTTCCTATTTTAATTATTCGTCTATGTGTGCAAAATTACAACTTTCTTTTGGAACTGCCAAATTTTCAGCTATGGATATTCGAAAAGTGATGAAGTTAAAGAAGTTATAGAAGTTTTTGGCAAGCCAAAGTACGAAAGACGAGTATTGACCCCGCCCCCAACCCCTCCCCTTTCAAGGGGCGGGGAGAACTGCGTACAAGGGGCGGGGAGAACTGCGTACAAGGGCGGGGAGAACTATGAGGACTATCATTGAGGGGTGGGGAGAACTGCGAGGACTATTTAATTAAATATACAGAAGTAAAACATGGTGTAAATCTTAATTTTATTAATCATTTAAGAATTGAAGTGTTAATCGCAAAGCAGCGTTAACACGCTATGGGGAATTGTTAAATTGGGACAAATATTCATGACAAATTGTCAGTTTATTAAACTTTGCGCTTAATTTTGCAGTCTGAAAGCTGAAACCTATCATCAGAATAGTAATTAAAACAAATGAATATGGATATGAAAAAGATTGTCAACATTGCAGTACCGACATCAGCCATCGTAGCTGTGGTACTTTCAGTAGCCGCATTAACTAACACCAATGCAGCTCCGTCAGCAGAACAGAATTCTCTTCCCGCAGTGGCTTCGGCTCCTGCCGGACAGCCGGTAGACCTGACCTATGCCGCTGAAAAAGCACTGCCATCGGTGGTTTACATCAAGAACACCCAGAACTCGAAGCTACAGACTGTGGAATACAGCGACCCGTTTGAAGACTTCTTCAGCGACCCGTTCGGCGGATTCTTCGGACGCGGCCAGGGTAATGGAGGCCGTCGTCAGCGCCAGGTACAAACCCCAAAGCGCACGGCAGCTGGCTCGGGTGTCATCATTTCAGCTGATGGCTATATCGTTACGAACAACCATGTAGTTGACGGAGCCGACGAACTGATGGTAACACTGAACGACAACAAGGAGTACTCAGCCCGCATCATTGGTGCTGATGCTACCACAGACCTGGCGCTTATTAAGATTGACGCCAAGAACCTGCCTGCCATCGTGATTGCCAACAGCGACAACGCCAAGGTGGGCGAATGGGTGCTGGCTGTCGGTAACCCCTTAGGCCTGAACAACACGGTAACCGCAGGTATCGTCTCGGCCAAAGCCCGCACTATGGGTCAAGGCGTGTCGTCGATGATTCAGACCGATGCTGCCATCAATCAGGGTAACTCGGGCGGTGCCTTAGTGAACGTCCGCGGTGAGCTCATTGGCATCAACGCCATGTTGGCCTCGCCCAATGGCTCGAACATTGGTTACGGCTTTGCCATTCCTACCTCTATTATGAATAAGGTGGTGGACGACCTGAAGCAGTACGGAAACGTGCAGCGTGCCATGATCGGCATTCAGGGTAGCGACGTGAACGACTATGTGGACATGGAGAAGGAGAAGGGCAACGAGGTGGATCTCGGCACGATGGAGGGCATCTACATTGCCAATGTGGTTGACGACGGTGCCGCCGCAGAAGCCGGACTGGAGAAGGGTGACGTGATAACCCACATCGACGGCCAGAAGGTGTCGAAGTTTGGTGAGCTGACCAACATTATAGCCCAGAAGCGTCCTGGTGACAAGATTACCATCAGCTACCTGCGTGACAAGAAGAAGAAGGAAGTTACGCTGACGCTGAAGAACGAGCAGGGCAACACGAAGGTGGTGAAGAATGCCGACATTGACGTGCTTGGCGGACAGTTCCGCGCCATCACCGACCAGCAGAAGGAACAGCTGAATATTGGCTATGGTCTGGAAGTGTTGAAGGTGAACGGTGGCAAGCTGAAGGATGCCGGCGTGCCTAAGGGATTCATCATCCAGCGCATCAACGACGAGAGCATCAAGTCGATTGACGACCTGCAGAATGTAGTAAAGGATGCCAGCACCTCGAAGGAGCCAGTGCTCTACATACAAGGTATCTATCCTACGGGCAAGAAAGGCTACTTCGCCGTACCGTTGCAGAACGACTAATCTGACGCTATGCTAAGGAAAAAAGGTGGAAAGGGCAACTTTTTCACCTTTTTCTTTGGCAGTCTCGTTTTTTTACCGTAACTTTGCCCGTCGACTTTAAACGATACCATACATGAGACAGCTGAAAATCACAAAGTCTATCACTAATCGAGAGAACGAGTCTCTTGAGAAATACCTTCAGGAAATCAGCCGAGAGGAAATGATTTCAGTGGAGGAAGAGGTAGAATTGGCACAGCGAATCCGTAAGGGTGACCACAAGGCACTGGAACGGCTGACACGTGCCAACCTGAGATTTGTGGTATCAGTAGCCAAGCAGTATCAGAATCAGGGATTGTCGCTGTCAGACCTTATCAACGAAGGTAACTTAGGACTGATCAAGGCAGCTGAAAAGTTTGACGAAACGCGCGGCTTTAAGTTCATTAGCTATGCCGTTTGGTGGATTCGCCAGAGCATTCTGCAGGCCATTGCCGAGCAAAGCCGTATTGTAAGGCTTCCCCTCAATCAGGTTGGGTCTGTCAACAAAATCACCCGCATGCAGAACAAATTCGAGCAGGAGAACGAGCGTCGCCCCTCGATAGAAGAGATTTCTGATGAGACGAAACTGCCTACTGAAAAAGTAGACGAAGCCATGAGCGCCAACACACGCCATGTATCGGTAGACGCTCCCTTTGCCGAAGGTGACGAAGGGTCGTTGCTCGACGTGCTTGTGAACGAGTCATCGCCAATGGCTGACCGTCAGTTAGTGGCAGAATCGCTTCAGGCTGAAATCAAACAAGCCCTGCGCATACTCAACGAACGTGAGCGCAACGTCATTGAAGCCTTCTTCGGCATTGGAGGTCCAGAACTGACACTGGAGGAAATCGGCGAGAAATATGATCTCACCCGTGAACGCGTTCGTCAAATCAAGGAAAAGGCCATACGTCGTCTGCGCGAAGGTACAAAAAACAAAATACTAAAGGCATATTTAGGAGAATGAGAATACATTATTATATTATCGGAGCAGTGCTGTCGTTAGCACTCCTGCTTCCCTCACTAACAGCAGCAAGAGTCAAGGTAGAACCCAAAATGTATATGTTTGGCTTTGCTGCGTCGTTTAACGACACCATAGTTCACTTCACTGAAATCCAGGCTGTTGACAGCGTATGGTACGACACTAAGAGCAAATTCATGTTAGGACGTGAGCACTACTCAACGCAGTTGCGCAACCATCTGGCTGACCGCGACATGCCTGCAAGAACGAGCATTGTTTTCTTCGACAAGAAGGCGAAACGCCTACAGAAAAAGTACCTGAAGATGAAGAAGCTCTACGCAGGTACCAAGAAGTCGAAGAGCCATAACGACATTAGGGTGATTGGTGGCAATGAATTCCAGTTCATGTCGGTCAACATGGACAATTCCGTCATAATAGATGAACCAGTGGTAGTAGAAACCAAGAAGGATAAGAAGAAAAAGCGCAGAAAGAATGAAGACTGAATACTTCAATATAGCAGGTCTAAACGTTTGTTTGCGTTTTGCCGATGATACGGTCAATAATCTTAGCCTTCTGCCGTCGTTCAGTGTGTTTCAGACGGAAGAAGTTCCAGTCTCGGAGTCGTTGTTTTTCACACTCACTGTTGACGATTCACTCAAGGTGGCACCTAAGAAGTCATTAGTTCGCAAGTTTGATACTGGCAATGGCGATACGGTGGTCTATCAGTTGCCTGACGGCGGTTACCAATACATCATACGTGATATATATAACCGCGACTGCTGCCTGCTTATTACCAACGAGCACTTCACCCAGTGCCAATGTGCACTGAACGGTGACCATACCATGCGCTCTTTCGGACTCAACGATGCCCTGATGCTGATCTTTGCATTTGCAGGCAGTTTCCATCAGACACTGCTCATTCACGCTTCCTGCATCATGCGCGGCGACACGGCTTACCCCTTTATTGCGCCAAGCGGAACAGGCAAAAGCACTCACACTGCCTTGTGGCTCAAGCATATTGAAGGTTGTGAATTGCTGAACGACGACAATCCAATCGTCCGCATTCTTGATGACGGAAAGCCCTATATCTATGGTTCTCCCTGGAGCGGAAAAACCCCTTGCTATCGTAATCTCGTGGCACATTTGGGAGCTGTCACCAGAATTGAGCGTGCGCCTCAGAACAGCATTGAGAAGCTTGCTCCCGTTCAGGCCTTTGCCTCACTACTGCCCGCCTGCTCCTCCATGAAGTGGGATTCAAAGATCTATAACAACATCTGCGATACTGTTACCCGCGTCATCGAGACCACACCCATTTATACGCTCCACTGTCTGCCAGACGAAGAAGCTGCCAGGCTGTCATTTGCTACGCTCGTGAAGAATGGTTAATGAGGTGAAGACTTTACACATAGCTAACGCCCTTCTGCTACCAGAGGTCATTAAACTGCTTAACGAGGGACATACCGTTACCCTACCCCTCCGTGGTTACAGTATGCGTCCGTTTTTGGAGAATGGGCGTGACAAGGCCCTACTCCGCAAGGCCGAAGAGGTGAAAGTGGGAGACCCAGTATTAGCAGAGATTCATCCTGGCCACTATGTGCTTCATCGCATTGTAGACATCACTGGAGATCAGGTCACCCTTCGCGGAGACGGCAATCTTGGCACTGAACAGTGCCAGCTCAGCGATGTCAAGGCCATAGCCATCGGCTTCTATCGCAAAGGACGCGAAAAGCTTGACAGCATCAAAGACTGTAAGTGGCGCATATACTCATGGTGGTGGGTTCGGCTGTTGCCGCTGCGACGCTATCTGCTATTTGCGTTTCACCCCCACATTCCGAGGAGATGGAGAAAACAATCGTGAGAGAATAAGGAAATAAAAACAATCATATAGCATCATCATGAAGACAAAAACAGGATTCAGACTTCGCAACGTTTGCGGCGAGAATGTCATTGTTGCCGAAGGTATAGAGAATATCGATTTCTCGAAGATTATCAGTATGAACGAGTCGGCTGCCTACCTTTGGCAGAAAGTGGAAGGCAAACCTTTCACCATCGATGACCTTACCCGTCTGCTTTGCGAAGCATACGAGGTAGACGAGGAAACGGCAAAAGCAGATTCACAAACCGTATTCCAGCAATGGCTTGAAGCAGGCATTGCCGAGGAATAAGGTCCATATCTCCTTACTCCTCAACTCCTTACTCCTTACTCCTCAACTCCTTACTCCTTACTCCTTGTAAAGAGTAACTTAAATCTTCAGCTCCTTCAGGATGTCTGACATGCGCTGCATGTTATTGATTCGCATGGGTACCAGAGGCAGACGCAGTACATTCTGAATGAATCCCATTTCGTGAAGCATGAACTTGACTCCTGCTGGATTGCCGTCGACAAAAAGCAGCGAGAAAAGGTCAGTGAAACGATGATGAATCTTGCGGGCAGGGTCATACTCGCCACGCATTTGCAGGCGTATCATTTTCGAGAACTCTTTCGGCAGGGCATTGCCGATGACAGAGATCACACCTACTGCTCCGCAGGAAACCATTGGGAAGGTCAATGCATCGTCACCAGAAATAACATCGAAATCACGAGGCTTATTCTTGATAATCTCGTCAACCTGCTCCAGATTGCCACTGGCTTCCTTAATAGCCACAATGTTCTGGCAGTCACGAGCCAGCCGTACGGTAGTTGCTGCTTGTAAGTTAACGCCTGTACGTCCAGGAACGTTATAAAGTACTACGGGCAATTTCGTAGCAGCGGCAATGGCCTTGAAATGCTGGTAGAGTCCTTCCTGTGACGGTTTGTTGTAATAGGGGCAGACGCTAAGAATGCCATCGATACCCTTAAAGTCGCCCGTCTTCAACTCCTCTACGACAGCTGCCGTGTTATAGCCGCCACATCCCATCAGGATAGGAACTCGGCCATGTACAAGGTCTACGATCAGATTCTTGATATTACTTTTCTCCTCGGCAGTCAGTGTAGGTGTCTCACCTGTTGTTGCCAGTATACAGAAGAAATCGGCACCGTTGTCTAACTGATATTGAACCAAACGCTTCAGCGAAACGTAATCTACAGAGCCGTCTTCACAGAACGGGGTTATCAAGGCAATGCCCAACCCCTTGAAGATATTTTGTACCATTATTATTGATATATTTTTACTTAATCATTTTCTTTCCGTTGATGATGTTTAGTCCACGACGAGGCGCATCACGCTTAATACCATCAATACCATAGGTGGCAGTCGGAACGACATCGTCTGCCTCAGGCGACTGAATAGCAGTTGGCTCACCGCCATCCATGATCACCTTCAAGTCGGCATCGCTGACAGCATGGTTATAGACGCGGATATCATCAAGATAGGCCGACAGGAACGGATCACTATTGAACTGACTGCGGCCAATATAGTTCAGCACAGGATGTATGTCACTGGGCTTGATGGTGATGTCAGTACTCGATGCTGCTTCTTCTCCATCAATATATATGACGGTCTTACCTTCAGCAATGGTAACGGCCACATGCTTCCACTGCGAAACAGGAAGCTTCGTCTTACAGCTGACTTGCTGCTCTTTGTCACCATTCTTGATGGAAAAACGCATGGCGCTGCCCGTTGAAGGCGTCAGGAACATATAGTGATCTGTATCGTTACCAAAGTCGAACAGGCGCTGCCAGCTGTTACTGCCACGCATCTTCACCCACATGGCAATGGTCAGCTCATCGCTGCAAGCTACTTCATAAGGTAGCTGCAGATAGTTTGAGGAGCCGTTAAGCAGGAGCGACTTACTTCCCTCCTTGGCATCGTCCTGATAATTCGGAGTGCCTTTGAACACCATATCCATCATGTTGGGAGTGGCATCGTAGAGGTTCTCATCCAATTGCCAGCGGGCAATCATTGAACGCTGACCTGAGGGTGTTGCCTCCACCGTAGCCGAAGCCTCAGACAGATTCTGTGCCTGGTCAATGGCTTTCACCTTATATATATATGTAGTGCCAGGATGACAGGTATTGTCAGTATAGCTTGTCGTGGTCAATATACGGGCAATCGTATTCCAGTCCTCAGTACCCTTTGGTGCACGGAGTAACATATATCCCTGTAAGTCTTCATCGGCTACAGCATTCCAACTGAGCGTAACAGCAGCACTATGAGCCTCGGCCTGAAGTCCGGAGGGCTGAGTCGGTGCCGTTGTCTCGTAAGTGACGCCAAGAGGCAGGAAGCGCCATAACATACGGTCACGAGTAGCTTCAGGCTGCATAGTGGTCTGAATCACCTTGCCGTTAGAATTGCTTGATGCTGACAAGTAGAGTGCACTTTCACGATTGCGTATGTAGTAATAGCCATCACCAACATACTCGATATACCATTGCTCATTTGAGGAAGGTTTCTCCTGAGTGTAAGCAATCACATCGGCGGTAGCCGTTGAGTAGTTGAGTACGTTCATACGTATCTTCTCATTTTCTGCTGCCTCGATATCCAGGAAACTCAGGTCGCCTCCTGAACGTTTGGTGACAGGATTGACGTTCCACTGCTGTCTCTTGTTAGCAGCAGCCTCCTTCTGGAGCAAAATGTTGCCGCCATTCGACGAATATACCACTGCCCCACCCGTCTTCTTATTGTAAATCTTGTAGACGCCACCACCAATAACACAAGGTGCCACATCTTCACCCCACGTTACATCAATCACACGCTCGGCATTGGTCTGACCTTTCTGGTAACCAGTGCCACCATTGATGGTAGAGAAGTACTCACGTACAGGACCATATCCGTCGTAATAGACATCACGACTGGTAGAAACAAACTGGTAGTTAGTTGTAACTGCCTGACGCTCACTCGAGCCAATGAAGGCCTTCACCCGACCGTCATCATGACGATAGACAGAAGCGGCCGTCCAGTTGTCGCGATGTTCACCGTAGCCCAACCTCACACCATTACGGCTGATCTGACAGAACTCACCACGGGCGCGGCTGTCGAAGCCCCACCAGATACCAACGGTCATACCGTATTCAAGTCCTACCATAGCCTCTACAGTGTTGTGCATCTCATCGGCATAGCCCACCTTACCGTCCTTGGCCAACTGCTGGAAGAACTTGGCAAAGTTGTCGAAGGAACCAGCTAACTGATGGGTGTTGCCCCAGTCGTAATACTTTTTGCCAGAGGTGTACCACTCCAAAGCCTTGTCATCGTTGAGCGTGTTGCCGCCAACCATTGCTATATCAGCACAGCGCGGATAATTCTCTTTCAGGAGCTTAGCCACTTGATACTGCTTCGTAGGAGAGGCACCCTCCTCTACCGACCAGTAGTCGCCCTCATTGAAGGGAGAAATACCGACGATAGGATGCTTCGTGTTTTGCTGCATCCAATGAACGTGGCTATTGATCATGGCTGCCCAATGCTCATTGTTGGCTACCTTATTCTTTACGAAATACTCGTCGGCACCAGCCTCTTGGTCAGCAGTGAACACAATGGGCAACGTTGTGCTGGCCAGATTCAGATTGGTATTCCGCTTACGCAAATTGTTGATAGCATCTGTGGCAAGTGCAGAATCATTAACCAGAGCCTTGGAGAATCGGAATGCCGAGCGACCTATGCCGACATTCTCCTTCAACATGTGGTTGATGCCCTTCCTCATATTCTGCTCGCTGATCCATGCCTGGTCGAGTCCCCATGTAGGCTGAAAACGTTTACCCTCTGCCGTGATGTCATAGGCAACTGTCACATCCGACTTGTTCCAAGCTGGCAGATACATGCTGGATGAGGAGCGTACTACCTCCTGCGAAAATGCCTGAATAGCGCTGAATACGGCTATACCAGTCAGTAAATATAATCTGTATTTTGTCATAAATGCTGGTTTTTGCGGCACAAAATTAAGAAAATTATTCGAAACTGCCAAGAAACCTTCGGTTTATTCTTCCATCAATTTACGATAACGTGCTCGTTTGGGCTCTTCAAGTCCTAATCTCTGAGCCTTATTGGATTCATATTCACTATAATTTCCCTCGAAATAGAACACATTACTTTCAGATGTTCCACTGCCATCGAGCGGAGCTTCAAAGGCCAGGATATGGGTACAGATACGATCAAGGAACCAGCGGTCATGACTGATAATCACAGCACATCCAGCAAAAGCTTCCAAACCTTCTTCTAATGCTCGTAACGTATTGACATCTATATCGTTGGTAGGCTCGTCTAAAAGTAATACATTACCCTCTTGTTTCAGAGCGATGGCCAGGTGCAGTCGGTTGCGTTCACCACCAGACAGCACCCCACACTTCTTCTCCTGATCAGCACCAGTAAAGTTAAAACGAGAGAGATAAGCGCGGACATTCACATCCTTACCTCCCATGCGAATGGTCTCGTTGCCACCACTCACCACCTGATAGACGGACTTAGCGGGGTCAATATCCTTATGCTGCTGGTCAACATAGCTCAGTTTTACGGTCTCACCTACACTAAACGTACCTGCATCAGGTTGTTCAAGACCCATAATCAGACGGAAAAGTGTGGTCTTACCTGCACCATTGGGGCCGATGACACCCACAATACCGTTTGGCGGCAGAACAAAGTTCAGGTCGCTGAAGAGTGGCTTCTCTGGATAAGCCTTTGCTACATGCTCAGCCTCAATCACCTTGTTGCCTAAGCGCGGACCATTGGGGATGAAGATCTCCAGCTTTTCTTCCTTCTGTTTCTGCTCTTCATTGAGCATCGACTCATAGGAGTTCAGACGGGCCTTGCCCTTAGCATGACGGGCTTTTGGAGCCATACGCACCCACTCCAACTCACGTTCCAGCGTCTTGCGACGCTTCGATGCACTTTTTTCCTCCTGTGCCAGACGCTGACTCTTTTGTTCCAGCCAGCTTGAATAGTTGCCCTTCCAAGGAATACCTTCGCCGCGATCAAGCTCCAGAATCCACTCTGCCACATCGTCAAGGAAGTAGCGGTCGTGGGTGACGGCAATCACCGTTCCTTCATATTGCTGCAGGTGCTGCTCCAACCAATCGATAGACTCGGCATCAAGATGGTTCGTAGGCTCGTCGAGCAACAGCACGTCGGGCTTCTGCAACAACAGACGGCAGAGAGCCACACGACGACGTTCACCACCACTGAGGTTTGTAACGGGCCATTCACCTGGCGGACAGTTCAATGCAGCCATAGCCCGTTCTAACTTAGAATCCATGTTCCAAGCATCGGTAGCATCGATAATGTCCTGCAATTCTGCCTGACGCTGCATCAACTTGTCCATCTTGTCAGGGTCTTCATAAAATTCGGGCAAACCGAATTTCACGTTGATATCGTCATATTCAGCCAGCGCATCGTATACGTGCTGAACACCTTCCATCACATTTTCCTTCACCGTTTTTGATTCGTCAAGCGGAGGATCCTGCGGCAAATAGCCCACTGAGTAGCCTGGGCTCCACACTACTTGTCCCTGATACTGCTGGTCAAGTCCGGCAATAATCTTCATCAGAGTTGATTTACCTGCACCGTTCAAGCCGATAATGCCAATTTTAGCACCATAGAAGAAACTGAGGTAAATGTTCTTAAGCACCTGCTTCTGATTCTGCTGAATAGTCTTGCTCACGCCGACCATCGAGAATATCACTTTTTTGTCGTCAACTGTTGCCATAATTATGTCCTTATTATTTTTCAGTTGCAAATGTACACAAAATTATTGAGATAACGTTCAAAAAGTCGAATAATATAGAGAAAAAGGAACCTTAAATGTTTATTAACATTAAAACCAGATGAAGTAATGGCCATTTTTGAAGTAAATTATGTACTTTTGCACGCAAAATAAAAATTGACATGCTTTATCGACAAGCTAAGACACTTCTTTTGTTGATGCTACTTATGATGGTACTCCCGTCAGTAGCTCAGCAGACAACAATAACTGGAGTCGTGACAGACGCAGAGACTGGCGAAAGCATTGGCTATGCCAGCGTAGTATACAAAGGTCACAAGATAGCCGTTGTATCAGGAACAGATGGGCGATACAGCATTACCCGTCACAACGGCTGGAGCCTCACGTTCAGTTCTGTGGGCTACAAGTCACGTACGGTCTCCATCAACAGCAAGGTAGGTAATCGTCTGGACATCACACTTAAACCCGACAAGAAGATTCTTGGTGAGGTGACTGTCAAGTCAAAACGTAACCGCTATAGCCGCCGCAACAACCCTGCCGTGGAGCTGATGCGGAGGGTGGTGGCAGCCAAGAAGAAAACCGACCTCGAACTGAACGACTATTATCAGTACAACAAATACGAGAAGATTACCCTGGCCTTCAACGACCTGAAGCCTGAACAGCTGAAACAAAAGCCCTTTATCAAGCACCCCTGGCTGGCAGAACAGGTAGAGACCAGTCCTGCCACAGGAAAGCTGATATTGCCAATCAGCGTGGATGAAACGGTGTCGCAGAAGATTTATAGGCGCAATCCCCGTTCAGAAAAGACATACATTGAAGGTCAGTCCTCAAAGGGTCTTAACGACCTGTTTCAGACGGGTGACATCATCAACACCGTAATGAAGGACGTTTTCACGTCTATCGACCTTTATCAAGACCACATCCGACTGTTACAGCGTCCGTTCATCTCACCGATGTCCGGCGAGGGTATTGGCTTCTACCGCTTTTATATAGAAGATACGGTTATGGTGGATCGCGACCGATGCATCCACTTGAACTTCCTGCCCAACAACCAGAATGACATGGGATTCCGTGGCGACCTCTACATTCTTGACGACTCAACCCTCCACGTTCGCCGCTGTGAGATGACCATTCCTAAGCAGAGTAACGTCAACTTCGTACAGAACGTCCAGATTCTGCAGGAGTATGAAAAGCTGGACGACGGCCAATGGGTGCTTACCAAGGACGATATGACCACCGAACTGGAGCTATATGACTTCATCAAGGCGGGCACCGTCTCCCGTACAACACGTCTCACCGACTACTCTTTCGACTCGATACCCGACAAGCGTTTCAAGGGTATGAACAAGGAAGTGATTAGTGCTGATGTCGAGATGCGTGACGAAGAATTCTGGAAACAACACCGTCAGGTAGAACTCACCAAGAGTGAAAGCTCGATGGACGAGTTCATCCACAATACGGCGAATGTCAAAGGCATGAAGTATGTCATCTTCGTACTGAAAGCCCTTTTGGAGAACTCCGTGGAGACTGGCAAGCCCAACTATGTCGATATGTGTCCTGTTAATACCATCCTGACCCATAACTACGTAGACGGATGGCGTAGTCGATTGAGTGCCAAGACCACAGCCAACCTGAGCAGGCACTTCTTCCTCTCAGGATATTACGGACGCGGTTGGGGTAGTAAGAAGAACTACTATAATGTGGAGACCACCTATTCGCTGAACCCCAAAAAGTACTTGCCACATGAGTTCCCACGCCGTATGGTGACTTTTCAGTCGGCGAATGACGTCTGTTCGCCCAGCGACCGTTTCCTGGATACAGATAAGGATAACCTTATTGTGGCCATGAAGTGGGCCAAGGCCAACAAGATGATGTTCTACAATCGCCAGCAAGTGACCTTTGATTACGAGACTGACTGGGGACTGAAAGCTACTCTCAACGGAAAGGTGGAGAAGAACGAGGCTTGCGGCGATATGTCGTTTGCCACACTGGACTCCCCAAAACGTGAGACGTTCAACAAGCTTGGCAACAACGAGTTCATGAAGACGACGGAAGTAACGGCCCGTCTGCGCTATGCTCCTGGTGAGACCTATATCAACAACAAGCAACGCCGTCGTGTCATCAATCTCGATGCCCCTGTGTTCAACCTGTCGCATACTACAGGCTTCAATGGTCTGCTTGGTGGACAGTACGACTACAACTATACAGAGCTGCATGTCTTCAAGCGTTTCTGGCTCTCCAGTTGGGGTAAGGTAGATGTTGCGGTAAAGGGTGGCATTCAGTGGAACCAAGTGCCATATCCGCTGCTCATCCATCCCTCTGCCAACCAGTCGTATACCATTCAGCGTGAGACATTCAGCCTTATCAATACGATGGAGTTCCTAAACGACCGATTTGCATCGCTCATGGTTTCATGGGACCTCAACGGAAAGATATTCAACCGCACTCCCCTTATCAGAAACCTGCACTGGCGTGAATACATAGGTTTCCGCATGCTTTGGGGCACTCTGACCGACAAGAACAATCCGTTCTTGGCACAGAATGCCGGCAGTCCGATTCTCATGTATTTCCCAGAGGGTTCTAACGTCATGGATTCCAAGAAGCCCTATGCCGAAATCGTGTTAGGCGTTCACAACATCTTCAAGTTCTTCCATGTGGAGTACGTCAGACGACTGAACTACAACGAGTTGCCCACAAGTCCCAAATGGGGCATGCGTTACACCATTGCCTTCAGTTTCTGATCAAGAATAACTTTATCGTAACCGCAGGGCCTCACCGACCCGAAGATCGTGGTCGGGTCTGAAGCCGTTGAGCTTGTAGAGCGACTTCAAACGAATGCCATAGGACTGTGCGATAGAGTACATGGACTCGCCCTGACGAACGTAGTGCAGATAATCCTTATACTCCTTGGGAGCACGTTTCTGCTTCTTCTTCAGCCAGATGATTTCACCCTCAGTGAGACGGTCGTCACGATCACGTTCGTTGTACTTCGCAATCTTCTTGTATGATATGCCTATCTCCTCACCAATGGCACGGAAAGTATCGCCACGACGGGCATAGAGATAGTAGTTCTTGTTGTAGATCTTGATGGGATGCAGGGGCTTACCACCAACATTCTGGTCTTTTGAATGTTGAACCATAAACTTATCGTAGCCCTTGGCATGGTCCAGTTCATAGAGTTTGTAGAGCTGAATGAGCTCTATCAGACGGTTGGCGTACTGAGGATTGGTGGCGTAGCCGGCAGCTTTCAGACCACGGGCCCATCCCTTATAGTCAGTGGTCTTCAGGGAGAAAAGGCTACGATAGCGTTGGCCAGTGGCTAAGAACCGTGAGTGATCCTCAAAGGAGTCAAAAGCTGAGTCATAGGCACGGAAACACTCATTGGCAGCATCGTCATCCTTATAGACGGTTCTTCCTGTCCATCCGTGACACTTGATACCGAAGTGGTTGTTGGAGCGCCGCGTCAGTTCACTCTGCCCTGCCCCACTCTCGAAAATACCCTGAGCCAGTGTGATGGAGGCTGGCACCTTCCAGCGCATCATCTGCTCAATGGCAATGTCCTTATACTGATCAATATACTGCTGGTAACGCTCGTTCCAAGTCATCTGTGCAGAGAGGGGAAGCGCAACCAGTATCAACAACGATAACAATCCTTTTCGCATACCGTTCATATTATTCAAATGACAATTTGGCAAGCCTCTGACGTAGTTGTTCAGCCTCCGACTTGCGAATGCTGAGCCTGATCTCGCAAGTGTTGTCGTAGGTCTGACCAACAATGCGGGGAGCCATATCCTTGACCACACGCATCACATCGTTCATCATCGGATAGGCAAACTGATAAGTGACAATTTCCTCTACCTGGCGTGTCTCCACCTCACAATGGGCAATAGCATCGGCAGCCGCTTCGCGATAAGCTACGATGAGGCCGCTGGTGCCCAGGTTGACGCCACCATAGTAGCGAACCACGACAATGAGAATATCAGTCAGCTCGTTGGAATTGATCTGGCCAAGTATGGGCTTGCCTGCCGTACTGGATGGCTCACCATCGTCATTGGCACGAAACTCCAATCGCTCTGGGCCAAGCATGTAGGCATAACAAACATGGCGGGCATCGTAATACTTCTTACGATAGCCCTCCAAGAGACTCTTCACCTCGTCGACACTCTCAACGTGGTGGGCAAAGGCGAGGAACTTACTTCTTTTCTCAGAGTAATATCCCTCGCCTTTTCCTTTTATGGTCTTAAACTCGTCGGTCACGACAATTTGTGGATAACGAGACCAGAACGAAGCTTCGGCTCAAACCATGTTGCCTTCGGAGGCATGATTTTACCGCTGTCGGCAATATCCATGATCTGCTGCATGGACACTGGATACAGAGCCAGGGCCGCACGCATCTCACCACTGTCTACACGACGCTTCAACTCACCGAGACCACGCAGACCACCCACGAAGTCGATGCGCTGAGAAGAGCGCAGGTCGCCGATGTTCAGTATCTGGTCGAGAATCAGACGGCTGGAAATGTCGACATCGAGCACGCCGATGGGGTCGCTGTTGTCGTAGGTTCCTTCCTTGGCCTTGAGACTGTACCAATGCTGGTCGAGATAAAGCGAAAACTCATGCAACTGCTGGGGCTTATAGATGTCTACACCCTTGTCCTCAACAATAAAGTTCTGCTTCAGCTTCTCGATGAATTCATCTGAGCTTAAGCCGTTTAAGTCCTTAACCACTCTATTGTAGTCGAGAATAGTGAGCTGGGATGCCTGGAAGCAGACAGCCATGAAATAGTTGTACTCCTCGTCACCACGGTGATTGGGATTCTGCTTCTGTTTCTCTGCACCCACCAGGGCTGCAGCAGCTGAGCGGTGATGGCCGTCAGCGATATACATGGTCGGCATCTTGGCAAACTCGGCGGTAATCAGATTGATGTCCTGCTCGTCGGAGATAATCCAGAACTGATGGCGGAAACCGTCAATAGGTGCCACAAAGTCGTATTCAGGCTCCGTCTTGGCATAACGCATCAGCAGCTCGTCGAGCACCGCATTGTCGGGATAGGCAAAGAATACCGGCTCGATGTTGGCGTTGTTCACGCGTACATGCTTCATGCGGTCTTCCTCCTTGTCACGACGGGTCAGCTCATGCTTCTTAATGTTGCCCTTCATGTAGTCGTCCACGTAGGCACCGACCACCAGTCCGTACTGGGTCTTGCCATTCATCGTCTGCGCATATATATAATAATGTTCCTGCGCATCCTGAACGAGCCAGCCCTTGTCCTGGAACTTCTGGAAGTTCTCGGCTGCCTTCTCGTAAACCCGTGGGTCATACTCGGACGTACCTACCGGGAAGTCTATTTCCGGCTTAATGATGTGGTACAGACTCTTCTCGTTGTCGCCTGCTTCAGCGCGAGCTTCTTCACTGTCAAGCACGTCGTATGGACGGCTCTCCACTTGTTCCACCAGCTCCTTCGGCGGGCGGATTCCTTTAAATGGTTTTACTATTGCCATGACTTTATTGATCTGACACGATTGGGTCGTGTCTCCTTATTTGCCGAAATAGCGTTTCAGCAGTCCTGCGAAGCCAGCACCGTGGCGGGCCTCATCCTTAGCCATCTCGTGAACGGTATCGTGGATGGCGTCAAAACCAGCAGCTTTGGCGTTCTTGGCAATGCGGAACTTGTCCTCACATGCACCAGCCTCGGCAGCAGCACGCTTCTCCAAGTTGGTCTTCGTATCCCATACGCACTCACCAAGCAGCTCAGCGAAACGGCTGGCGTGGTCAGCCTCCTCAAAAGCGTAGCGCTTGAAGGCCTCGGCAATCTCGGGATAGCCCTCACGATCAGCCTGACGGGCCATGGCCAGATACATACCAACCTCGCCACACTCACCATTGAAGTGGTTGCGCAAGTCCTGAATCATTTCCTCGCTCACACCCTCGGGCTTACCGTCACCAATCTTGTGAACAGTAGCATAGGTCATGTCGGCATCATCCTTCAGTTCTGAGAACTTCGAGGCAGGAGCCGCCTTCGTAGATATATCCACAAACGGCGCAGATAAACTTTTTCTTCATAATGTATTCGTTATTTGTTTAGTGAATGAATGTTCACCGCAAAGATACGCAGAAAAATGTAATCTACCAAATTTTCCATGATATTCTTAACATATTTTCGTTGAGACATTGCTTTCATACGCAATATTTTTGGTAACTTTGCCCCCACAATTGACAAAAATGAGCGTACAAACAATGAAGAAAACCCTGACATTGATAGCTGCCGCCCTGATGGCGATGCCGATGGCGGCACAGCAAACAAAGAAGATGTTCGTGGTGAACAAAGACTATATGGACAACGCCACACACTACGTTCGCATGCATGGCTATAGCCAGATATCCGACGAGGCCGGAAAGCCCTACTACTTGGTAAAGAACTCATGGGGTGAATATGGACCCTACAAGGGCATTTGGTACATGTCGCGTGATTTCATGATGCTGAATACCACCTATCTGTTCCTCAACCGCCACGCCCTGCCAACAACGTTGCAGGAG
>CADBHI010000066.1 GCA_902794405.1 uncultured Prevotellaceae bacterium | reverse complement strand
TGGAGTCGAAGACCCACAGGAACTCGCTGCTCTCGACCACGTGTTGCGTATTTACTCCCTGGTCATGCTCCCCTTTGCCTTGACACTGGTGCTAGTGGCCGTCTATCAGGTGCTCGAAATGATAGTGCCCAGTGTCATCTGTGCGATAGGCCAGTTGGCAGCTATGATTATCTGTATATGGCTTTTTGCCAGTTTCGACCCGTCGCTTGTATGGTGGGGATTCCCTGTGGCAGGTTTCCTTTTCCTCTTAGGGCAATTATTTGTCTCCTTTATTTACAGTCGCCGTCAAGGCTGTCGTGTCTCTGCCCTCACCCTGATTCCGTATAGTGAGGGAGGACGGACGTTCGACAGCTCTGTGCGCTATAAGTCTGATGAAGTATATACCACAGGGCAAAGAATTAACGATTTCCTTCAGGAGACAAACCTTAGTAAACGTGATATATTCCGTCTGAACCTCTGTTGCGAAGAACTGATGACAAACATTGCCCAACACTCTCAAGGGCATATCGTCCATCATTCTTTCGATGTTCATGTCTATTCAGACGACAAAGGAACCTGTTTGGCATTGAAAGACGGCGGAAAGCCCTTTAACCCGCTTTTGGCGGGCAAGATGGCCGATCCAGACATCGGCAAGGAGGGCTACGAGCATCTGGGGCTGCGTCTGGTCAACAATCTCGTGGAGAACATCTCCTATAAATATATGTATGGTTTGAATGTTGTATTAATTAAGATATAAGTGCATGATACTCAAAGGTCGGCACCAATCGTATTCTCGATGTGCTGAAGCAGAATGGCGTGAAGGCCACCGAGAGTGTGTATAATCATGCCGATTTCCGTCTGATGAGCCGTCGTGCCCTCGATATGCTGTCCACATACAAGGAGCACAACCTCTACCTGCGTGGCCTGATTCCGCTGATTGGCCTGAAACATTCCACTGTCGATGATGTCATCAGCGAGCGCTTTGCTGGCAAGTCAAAATACACCTTCTGTAAAATTGCAAACTTTGTTGTCCTCAATTTCTATTGATATTCTCATAAGTAATTTTTCACAATTATTATATTATGCGAAAGATATAACTTCAAAATATTCATTCATGTCAAAGCAATATTCTATTTGTTCGGGAAATTTATATCTATTCCAGATGCCACCTGTACAAAGTCGTTCTCAGGAAGTGCCTCGAAAAAATCAGTGCGAAGTCCTGTGTCGAGCACAAACATGAAGAGGAAGAAATCATAGAGCGGTTCGCCAACTCCATCCACTAGATTCTTTCGGATGCTTTCTGTCTTGCTGATAAGGCAAAGGTATTGGTAGTCTCTGTCAATAACCTGGGTGTTGCCGGCTGGATGTGCCTTTTGCAGATGCTGGCCCGCAGTCAACGCTATCAGATTCTCCACATAGTCAGCAATAACGGGGAACTCATGCTTGGGGAATATATGGTGCATGTGGGTTGCCTGTTGACCTATTGCCATAGAATCCAATATCTCAGAACGGGCATTGTTGAACTTGTCATTGAATTTGCGCAGACGACGCTTTGCTTTCTCGACATTGTAGTCGTAGATGTCCTCTTGAACTTTGTCTACAACAAGAGCCTGCTGACGCGACACGTTCTTGTCTTTGTCCTTGTCGCGGAAGTTGGTGCGGTTATACTTGATGTCCTCCAGAGTGATAATCTTCTTTGATAAAGCACCGCCAACTGTTCCCTTCTTCTTATAGAGTACAGCCAAAGGATTCAGTACCTTTGTAAAGATACGATTTGGCTCTGCCTGATTGTTGATGGGTGTGTAGTCCCAACAGAACTGGCGGAACTTTTCTTTCACGTTGTTGTACTGCTCTTTGGTTTGTTCGTCAAAGAATGACTCAAAAGCATCCCAAAGACCACTATCTTTCAGCGTCTTGGTAATGTATGAGCAGAGGAAGTCAAAGCAGTTCCTTTCTCTGAGTGACAGATAATCCAGCACAGCCTCATTCTCTACACTGAATTGAATTGTGTTGTTCTTCTTACCATCCTCACGAAGCACACCAGCTGCTGCCAGCATCTTTAAAGGCTGACGGAAGAACTTGTTGTATTCGTCTACTGTCGATTTATCCGTAGGATCTGGCTTGCTAAAGAGTTTCTGAACATTCTCTATTGCATACGGCGTATGCCAGATGTCTGGCGACTGGAATGGTTGCTTTCCACCTTCTTGAAGGTACACCACTACACAGTCTGCCACGAAGCACAATTCATCCATTGTACACTTCTGGTCTATCCATCTGCCATTGCGGCTCTTTCTTATATCATAGTCGTGAGCATTAAGGAACTGCTCCAATAGATTTGTTGTCATTCTTTAATATACCGTAAAAGTAAACACTACATTTGTCAACATTGATAGACTGAGTAGAAAGATTCCTTGCTGTGATATAGAACTTCCTGTACTCGTCTGAAGAGAAGTATGCCATCTGGGCATCTGTCAGCACCATACCCTTCTGTCTGGGAATCAGCACTGCAACAGACCCATCAGCTATAACATCTGGGATATTCTTGATAACACGGGTGTTATATGTCATGTTAGGCGTCAGATAAACAGAACTGTCATTCACATAGACATACGAGTTTAATTCTTTAGCGACGCTACGTTCAATGTATGTATCGTATTCTGGTATGTGGGTGATACCCTTCGCGTCATCGTCTATATTACGCCCTTTAATAACCCACAGCCTACTCAGTCCATTCTCCTTTGTGGAGTTCTGTTTTGTAATCTGGCGGTCTCTGAAAACTGTGAACACATTGAAGTCCAACTTGTCAGCCACCCTGTCGAAGTCTGCGTCACGATAAATGATGAAGTATGGGTACTTCTTATCAGTGATATAGCTCTGCTTCTGATGGTAAATCTTGTTGTACTTCATATTGTACACCGTTGTCTCATCCGGCTTCTGCTTGGGATATATTATCAGGCAGATAGTCTCAATGGAAACGCCTGTAAATCCATGCCTGCCAAAGTCAACGATGCTATCGATTTTCACCTTGCGCAGGAGGTTGTGGGTTGGAAAGAATTCTTCACCGCTGAGAATGTTTTTGTTTAGGATTAACGCTACGCAGTCAGCCATAAACATACATTTCTCTAAGAACATCTCTGCCAGATCGTTGGTGTCCTGATTCACATTCTGGAAGAACCAGAAAGAAATGTCTCTTGCCTTTTGTTTCAGCTTAGAGAATGGAGGATTACCAACAGCCAAATCATACTTGTAAGGCGAATCATAATATAAGAAGTCGCTGCAAATCAAGTTGATTGTGAAGTTCTCTGGAATATCGATGTATTTCAGCAATAGTTTCAGATTGGCTATGCTGTTAGGGTCAATATCAACGATGTCGATTATCACATGAGGAACGTAGTCATACTTCTTTATGAGGAAAGGTACAAAACTTCCTGCACCTCCTGAAGGTTCGATGATTCTAATTTCAGGCTGGGAGAAATCTGGGAGTTTGTCAATGGTGTCATTTACCAAGAACTTGTTGGTGTAGAAAGCCGCATTCTTTTCCCTCTCTGCGTTGCACAATTCTGTGATACGCATCAATGTAGGTAAATCTAAGCCCAAAGGGTTTGCATCGATGAATTCAAGCAGATTTTGTCTCTCTACCAATTTATAGTTCTCAATGATTTTGTTGATTTCTCCAGAGCCGACCAACTTTCTTCCAAACAAAGTCTTGATGTTGTGGGCTATTTGCTGCATGATAACAGTAGGCACAGCCTCGCCAAGACACTGGCGAATGTTGGTTTCGTGTTCTTTATAAATCTTTCGTTTCTCGTCATCAGACAAAGCATTCAATGCCTCCAATGGCCTGTCTACCCAATTGAATGTCTCAGGGATATTCATCATCGTCATCAACTCACGAATACTGAATACACGATCCTGTTCTGGGTGTACTGTATTCTGTGCTGCCAACTGGTCGTTTCGAGTGTGAACACACTGAATGAATCTATCCCATTTCTGACGTGTGTACTTGTCTCTGTTCTTCCTGATGTTCTCAACCACCTCACCATCCACCAACTTGTGAGGGCGTTTCATGGGGTCTGCATTATCAAAGGCAGATTCTCCTTCTTTCAAATCGTGAATCCAGTCACGCATCCTGACATCGTATGTACGGAAAGCATGATAGAAGTCATCCCTGGAAATCTCGCCCCATTCCAAAACGGGGTAATCGCCAACTACTTCACGAAGGGTCTTTTCCTTCTGGTATGCAGGGAACAAGTCGTATGGAGTAATCGTCTCGCGATAAGCCTTGTCAACCCCAATCACCAAAGTACGAGTACGTGACGAATTTGAACCATAGTTCATGAAGTTGAGAATACGGCTGGAAATGACATAATCACCACCCAGGGCCTCGCGAATATACTCTCCAATTGGCATAATGCGCTCATCCTTTGTGATACAGAGCGTCTTTTCAAACGCCATCACATTCTCAAAGACAAACACCTTGGGGTGAATTTTGTCAACCATTTCCACAGACTCCACAACGAGGCTGTTGCGGTTTATCTCATCCTTTTTCTTGTGGTTCTGCACAGATATACCCTGACAAGGAGGAGTGGCAATCAAGACATCCAACTTTTTCAGTTTCTCCTTTCGCTTCCATCTGTCAATTTCAGCAAAAACAAGTTCTTTTGTCGAGTCAGCTGTCATATCGCCACAAATATAGCCAGAACTGTACTTACACTTCTGGTTGAACTTCTGCACATTCAATCTGCGCTGGTTCAGTTCGACAGAAGCTATGCAAGAGAATCCCTCCATCTTGAAACCATAGCAACCTACACCAGCACAACTAAAGAGGCTGATGTAGGTTAAGTGCGATATATTTTTCTCAGAATTTGCCATTTCAAAAATTAAATATATGCATAGCTAACTCCAATTTTTAAAAATCCGTATTTTAGGCCTCACAAGTCTCGTCTGTGGTAGTATTCCTTCCAAATCATTATCTGAAAGACCTGTGAGATTTTCTAGTTCTTTTCTCGAATAATCTAAATCCTCTATATGGACTTTCACAATTTTTTTGAGTAAAGATGGCTCATCAATGTCTATGTATTCTACTTCTTTCTTACGCTGCCCCGATTTACTGAGTTGCATCATATAATACCTGTATTGTGAATCGCCTAATGTTCCTAATTCCTTTGCTTTATAACATATAGCAGCTTTCGATAATTTCCAATACATCTTTATCGATGGTAAGTCTCTATATTTTACATTTAAGAGATCCCTTCGGCATTCCTGTTCAGGCATGTTAAACTCTGAGGAAAAAGCATCTGCCTCCTTGTCCATGTCTTTTTCGTCCATCGAATACACATCTTCTCTTAAATGCATAACAAGATGGCCTAACTCG
Organism: uncultured Prevotellaceae bacterium; assembly: GCA_902794405.1. Lineage (GTDB taxonomy): Bacteria > Bacteroidota > Bacteroidia > Bacteroidales > Bacteroidaceae > Prevotella. The sequence goes on along the minus strand of CADBHI010000066.1, from coordinate 12,672 downwards.
TGCCCAATAGTAAACCTTTTATTATCACCAGATTTATCATCATTAATAAATATTACTGGTACTGCTTTGTTGGTGAACATGGTCACTCCAAAAAATTTCTCTGGTGCATCCTCAAGGAAAATAACAATAATCCCGTGTTGTTCTATGGTCTTGACAAGATTGTCTATCGGACCTTTTTGAATGCCAAGAAACAAACGCGTCCGTCGTGCCACTTCACTGGGAGTTATGTTACCTTCAACAGCGATTGATGGTAAGTCAAACTCTGGAATTTCCACGGAATCTAATAGTTCGTCAATAGCAATCCTCGCAGTATCAAAACGAGCTTCTAATTTTGTAAGTTCTTTATTTGGAAGTGTTACTCTTTTCCTGTAAAAGAATGAATTGAGCTTTCTGTTTTGGCTCTCCTTATAAAAAAAAGAAACAGGATATTCAAGGTGTTTTGCAATGCGCTCAATCGTATCAAGTGAAATGGGTAGTACACCCTTTTCCATTTTTGAAAGATTACCTTGATTGAGTCCATCAATAGCTTCGGCTAATGCTTTTTGCGTTATACCTCTACTCTCACGTGCTAATAGCAAATTCCTGTGATTAATCTCTGTCGTCATAATTCATTCCTTTCTCTGTACTGGACTATGCCCCAGCTCTTTTTTTCTTGGTTTCATTTAACCGCTTTTTATTTTTGGGTACAACTGATATTTCGTCATCTTGTGTAGGCTGTGAATGAAGTGGTGTACTCTCTCTCTTTACATATACAAGTTCAGACAAATCTGTATACCACTCGATTGTTCCACTAACAATGTGTACGGCATAAACTCCTATTAACTCAGTATAGGTAGAAGAAACCTGGTAACCTATATAAGTAATTGGTGACGTGTCTTGTGTGTCGTCTGAAAGCTGTTCCTCGTACATTCTAACAGCCTTGGTAGTTATACTCTGATATCTCAATCTCTTGTCTACCTTTTTGAAAAAAAGCCTATGCCCGTTAATTTCTACATAAAAGCGCCGTCCTTTGCAAAATCCAGAATTATTGGGAAAAGCTTCAATCATAGCACCTTGAACATTGCTGTTCCAAGTATTGGATTTGAAGTTCCTGTTTTGATGCGAAGGAGGCGTATTCAAGATCTTCTCTTTGCTTTCTTCCGCAGCTTTACTACAGGCTTTGACGATTTTACAGGCATTCTCATAACCAAGTAAATCTTCAAATTCCTGTTGGCTTACATTTTTTCTTGCAATCATTTCGTCATCTCGAAATAATTGCGTACCTTTGTACTCGATAATGGGTGTTCTACTCATTGTTATAATTATTAAAAATTCAACTTTGGCTCCAGCTTGGCAGAGTTTGGAGCCTTTTTCGGGTGCAAATATACATATTTTTGTTGGAAAAATCAAAATATTTTTGAATTATTTTTCAAAAAACTGGAAAAACTCCTTTTCTCCCTTTGTAGACAGTAGTCTCTAAGTAATTATAAGAAAAGGGTAAATAGATTTGGCACTTTCAAAAAGAATGATTATCTTTGCACCCGATGATGAGTCATAATACGGCTGGTGGCTCAGCGTCATGGGTTCTTAAAATGCAATTCATAGCAGAATGTGGAATTGAGAACGGTTGCCAAATCGTAACCCCATTTTCCTTCAATTCCCCAAACTGCCTTTATATAAAGAAAAGCAAGAAATCTTGCAAAGATACGAAAAGTTGAGAGCAAAACAAAGAAATTCATTTCTTTTTTATGACGGAGTATCTTCGCGCTTGAAAAGCGCAGAGATACGAATAAGTGAGAAGAATACCAAAGGGGAACGATATTTTCTATAGTTTTGAAGTAGAACTTAGTCAAAACCCGGTGCCTTTTTGTCAAAACCCACCGCCTTTTGACAAAAAGGCACCGGGTTTTGGATGAAAGGTTCCGCCTTTTGAAAAACCCAGACTAGGAATGTCTCATTTTCGTTTTTGTCTCATGATAACCGTTTTTCTATATATTGTTAATAGCACTTTTTAGGTAGCACTTCTCACACCTCCCTCACCCAACTTGGGTGTGAGAGGTGTGAGAAGTGAGGGTTGTTTTCTGTGATTATCTATTATTCGGCATCTTCTGCCAGTTGTACGTTAGGTGGAGCATGACATAGCGGGGTAGGGTGTTACGGATGGTTTCGGTGCGGCCCTGTCCATTGATATGGAGATAGGTGGAGGAGAGTTGATGGAGGATGTCGAAACCTTCGAGGCGGGCAATGAGGGTACCTGCGGCACGCTTGCCGAAAGGATTGGGAAAGGAACGGGAGAGGCTGGCGTTCCATACGAGGTCATTGCGGTTCATCGTTGCGTCACCATAGCCGCGACGAGAGTACATCTTCAGGTCGGTAGCAAGGCCGAAGCCTTGTAACCAGCGAGGCGCATGACTCTCGGCATCGCGCTTGATGCTGTAGTTGGCAGTGAGGCCATATTGGAAGTTGACTGCGTTGATGGGGGCGATGGTGCCTTCGCGGTTGTCGGTATGACGGTATTCTATGTAGGTGGGCAGGCCGAGGGTGAGGTTGCCGATAGAGTAGTTGAGCGTGAGGCGGTTCTCTAAATAGTAGTTGTTGACGTGCGACAGACCGTTCTTGCGTCCCTCTGGTAGCAAGCGAGCAGAGCTCGAGCGATTGATGTCTACGTTGAGGGAGTAGTCGCCGTGGATGTAGTTGTCCAGCATGAGTCGGCGTTGCTTGTCGAGTGGCATACTGTAGAAGTCGAAGAAATAGGTCTGCCAGTTGCCCTCCACATTCTCGGGACGATAGGTGGTGACACCCGTAGTCTGGTCATAGGTCTGCCCCTGCGACACCTGATGACGGAAGAAGCGTAGGCCACCACCGATGCGGTGTGAGATGCGTTTTTCGCGCCAGTTGCGATTCAGACCGAACTGCATGCGATGGTTAGTGGCGCCGCGGAGGTCGGGATTGCCGTAGCGGCGTATGAGTGGATTCTCGTTGTTGAGTATGTTTACTTTCTGGAAGAGGTCGGGTGTTTGGAACTCAATGCCATAGAACAGTTCGAAGGAGCGTGCCCAATTGTCTGTTGCCCATTGGAGGTGGAGCTCGGGTGACATCGTCCAGCAGTGCTGCACGAGCGAGGTGTCGGTGTAGGCGCTTCGGTAGTCAAGTTTCTCGTTGACGTTATAGAAGTGCATCTGATAATATATCTGGAAGTATTTGTCGTCCTGTTCGTAGGTGTAGCCAGGGGTGATGGCCAGACGGTTTTCTACGCGGCGGTGTGTACGGTCGTAGGCATTTTGAAGGTCGAGGGTATCGGCGAGGAACACGTCGTTGGTGTTGTTTCGCTCACGGAAAAGGAATCGGTACTCGGTGTTAAGCCACAAACCGTTGAGCCATGTGATGCGATAGTTTGGTGCGATGGAGAAGTTGGTTTCGCTTGAGGGGGTCGATGAGTGGCGGTTGAGCGCAATGGGTTGCGTTAACGCCGTAGCATAGCGAATCTGCTGCTCTGAGATTCCATTATTGCGACCTCGGTTGTACGAGGCATCGAGGTCTACGCCCATGTTATCGCCCGAGGCCAGCTTATAGTTAAGAATGTTGTTGGTCAATAGGAATAGATTGTTGCCTTCACTCTTCGATCGTTGCATGTTGCTGTTGACGAGTGTCTGCTGCATGTCGGGGTTGAGCGATGAGGCAAAGACGCTGTCGAGGATAGTGGACGTATCGCCAAAGCGGATTGGGTCGTTGTTGAACTGCGCCGAGCGGTTGAGTGTGTTGTTATCTGTGTTGTTGTATTGCAAATACGACCAGGAGTAGAGGAAGAAAGGCTTCTTCAGCTGGAACTCGTTGGTGACATTTACACTCAGGTCTCGGCTACGACTGTAGTTTGTCTGGCGTGAAAAGGTTGAAGGGGTGTTGGTATGGAACTGCTCGGCGTTGGTTTGCGTCTCGTTCGTCGTGCGCTGCCATCCTATGGCGGCGTTCGCTTTCTCCTGCCAACGCTTGTCGCGGTCTTCTATCAATAGGTCGGCTCCTGCCGTACGATGTTCTCGCAGCCCCTCAGGTGCATTGCTGGGTGACCATTCACCATCGCCGCCAGGTCGGCGACTCTCGTTGACGTTGTTGGTAAGACCATAGATGGCTAACCGGGAGTTATTGGTGTAGCGCATGGCGAAGAGACGAGCAAGATAACGCTCGTCAATGTCCTTCTCAAACGGTGAACCGCCAGCTACCTCTGCGTTCGCTAACCAGCCTTGATTATACTCCCGCTTAAGCTGCACGTCCATCACAAAACGCTTCTTGTCGTAGTTGCGTTCCAGATACTCGTTCAGTTCCGTACTCTTGTGGTAGGTCTGCACTTTCTGCACGGTGTAGGCCGGCAGGTTGTCGAGCATCACGCGGTTGTTACCCTTGAAAAAGTCCTTGCCGTTGAGCATCAGTTCGTCTACCTGTTCGCCTTGCACCAAGATGCGGCCGTCGTCCTTCAGCTCTACACCGGGCATCTGACGGACGAGTGCGTCGAGCATCGAACCTTCGGGCAAGTTGAAGGCATCGGCATTGAAAGTGATGGTATCGCCACGGTACACCATCTTAACTTTCGTGGCACGCACCACGACCTCGCCTAATTGGTGGACGTCGTCAGTCATGCGCGACCGCTTCTTCATGTGGTGCCATGGCGCATCGAAGTACGTGTTGCGGGCAATGTGGCGCACGTGGTAGTTGATAAAGCACGTCTCATAGTCGGGGTGCTCGGCGCGGATGATGTACTGCTGCTCGCGAGCCGGGATATTGAAGCGGTAGGCATAATCGTCCTTGCCTTGGCTCCATTGCTTGAACACGTGCATCGTGTCGACGACGGTGCTGTCCTCGCGCATCAATGTGACAAACGCATCCTTGATGCCGACGCGGGTCACCGAGTTCTTGACGTGCCCCCACAGGGCGATGGTTCTCTCTTTTTGTTTCTTTTCCTGTGCCCCTGCCGTCGTGGCAATCAGGGCAGTGAGGACAATCATAATGGTTCTCTTATTCATATTACAAATTAACAGGGTTGTTAAAATCTGGAGGGAGCATCACTGCGGCCTCCAGGGTTCCCGGGTGTTACTACTTTTTACTAACTTTACTTAATTCGGCTTAGCCGTTTTTCTTCTTCGGTTGTTTGTTCAGCCTATAGACGATGTGCAGCAGGGCGTAGCGTGGCATGACGTTGGTATAGGTCTCAGTGCGACCCTGAGCATTAAGGATGCGGGTGACGTTCGAGAGTTGGCCAAGGATGTCAAAGCCATCGAAGAGGACGAGGAGCCTGCCCTTGAAGAACGGGCGCGAGAGGCGGGCGTTCCACACGAGGTCGTTGGTGTTCAGGGCATCGTCGGCATAGCCCGTGCGGCTATAGAGGGTGAGGTCTGTCGAGAGGTCGAGCTTACAGGGGAGCTTTAGGATGGCGGCGAGGGAGGTGCGACAGGTGAAGGCACTGAAGTTCTCGAAGTCCTGGCGGTCGCTGGTGTAACGGTCCCATACGGGTTGGCAGGTCAGGTCGAAGTGATGCTTTCCGAGGTCGGCCTTGAAGGTGGGGGAAAGGGAGAGTGCCAAGCGGTGGACGGTGGAACGCTGGAGCCCACCTCCCGTTGTCACGCCAACGAGGTCGACGCTCTGGCTGTAGGTTACGTGGAAGGGAACGTCGAGGTTCAGCTTCTTGGCTGTGTCGAGACTGCAGTGGAAGGTGTAGCCGCCGTCGGTGGTCCAGTTTCCGTTGACGTTCTCTGGGCGGTAGGTGCGCACGCAGGTCTGCGGTTCATAGACGTAGCCCATGGCGATGGCGTTGTAGGTGCGCTTGAAGCCCCATTCTAGGTAGTGAAAGGCGAGTTTCTTCCTGTAAACTCCGTTGATTTGGAACTGGGGAGTGACGGCTGTGCGCAAGTCAGGGTTACCGAGGCGGATGTTCATCGGGTCGGTGTCATCGCGCAGGTCGATGCGCTGCTCCAAGTCGGGCAGTTTTTCCTCGATGCCCAGCGTCAAACCTATCTGATGGCCACCTTTGAGGTCGAGGTAGGTCCAGCTACCCATGTTGATGGTGAAGGCGGTGCGGCAGAGGGTGGTGTCAATGCGGCCGCGTTGGTAGTCGAGGTTTTGACTACGGAGCGTGATGTCACCATTGAGGAGCGTCCAAATCTTTCCATAGCTTTTTTCGTTGAACGCGTAACCGAGATTGATGTCCAGTCGGTGGTTGTTCTGCTTGAAATGGCTATCAAAGCTGTTGCTGCAATCCATCACTTGCTCATATTCGGCCCCCCCTACTGCCCCCGAGGGGGCTTCATTACTCTTTAGGACATTGGTGTCCCCCTCGGGGGATGAAAGGGGGGCTTCCAGCAGATAGAGCGACGAGCGGTGGTGCTGCCATTGGTGTGTGAAATAATAGGTGGTGTACAACGACCGCCAGCCTGGTCCCAATGGGATGTTGTAGCCTACTCTGAGCTGGGCGAGCCCGTCGCGGTGGGGATGGTTGTCTGTGAAATGATGGAGGTTGGTGGGGGACTGCGACACCGCAGCAGTATAGCGAACATCTTGGCGGTCGAAGAGGTGTTCGTCACGGTCGGTGTAGTTGATGCTTGCGCCGAGGCGAATGTTCTCGTTGGAATGGGGAATCTTGATGGTGGCGCCGGCGTTGAGTGTGCCTTCCCATGCGTGCCCGTTGCCGATGCTCTGCCGCAGGATGCGGTTGACCAGCGTGTCGCGGAGGTTTACGCGTGAGGAGGTGGGGCTATAGAGGTCGTCGAGCAGCTGGCGGCTGACTTCGGCGACAGGGGCGTTGAAGGTGGCCGAGGCGAAGTCGGAGCTATGGTTGAAACGGTGGTAGTTGAAGTCGGGCGAGATGGTCCAGCGAACAGCTTTTCCGTTGCGGACATAATCCAACCTGGAGGAGAGGCGCAGGTCTTCGTTGCGGCTGCTGCTGAAGCTGTAGTCGTAGGTGTCACCCGTGGGCAAATAGTTCTGGCGTACGGTGTGCGTCTCACCTTCTGTGCGCTGGTGATTGACAGCCGCATTGCTGTAGATTTCCCACCGCTTGTTGCGGTCGCTGACACCGAAACTGAGGTCGGCGCGCTCCGTGCGCCGCAGGTCGTTGGTCGTGCCGCGCTGCCAGTTGTCACTCTCGCCTGGTCGGCTGTCATCATCCAGGTTGTTGGCGTTGGCTATGATGGCCAGATGCGAGAAGTCGGAGTGGCGCATGGCAAAAAGACGGGCGAGGTAACGGTCGTCGGTGCCTGCTCCCCCTTCCACGTTCGCTATCCAGCCAATCATATACTCCTTCTTCAGCCGCACATCGATGACGTGGCGCTGTGTACGTTTGTCCTTGATGCCAAGCCATTCGTTCTCGTCGGTCTGCTTGTCGTAGATGGCGATGTCCTTCACGGTGTAGGCGGGCAGGTTCTCGAGCATCAGCTTGCGGTCTTTGCTGAAGAACTGCTTGCCGTTGAGCAGCAAGTCGTCGACGAACTTGCCTTCGTGGTAGATACGACCATCACGTTTCAGCTCCACACCTGGCAGTTGGCCAATGAGCGCGTCGAGCATCGACCCCTCGGCCAGGATGAAGGCATCGGCATTGTATATCAAGGTGTCGCCCTTGTAGTAGAACTTCACCTTCGACGCCGTCACCACCACCTCCTGCAGCATCGTCGACTGTGGCGAAAGGTAGAAAGGCGGCAATGTCCGCTCGTGCTCACGTCGACCAATACGCTCCAGCTTGTAGTCCATGTAAGCCGTGCGATGACCCACGTAGCTGATGCGGAAAATATAACTGGCAGGCTGGGCGGGCACGGCGAACGAGAACTCGCTAGTCTCCCAGTCGTAGCCTTCCGCATACCAATGATGCTTGGCCACCTTCTGCTGCAGCACCGTACTGTCGGCATCGAGCAGTTCGACGGTAGCCCCGATGAGCGGCTTGTGCGCCCGGATGTCCTGCACCTCACCATTCAGCGAAATCTTTCGGACGACCTTTCCCCGCTCATGCTGCACATAGATTCTCTTGCCGTGAACCTTCACCTTCACGGGCAGTCCCTTGCACACCCGCTTCACCGCTTTCACGGCATCAAGACCTTTGACATTGGCCGTAGTCCGCAGGCTATCCAAACCGTCGCAGACGATGTCGATGGCGTATTCCGACTGGCTGCGCTCAATGGCTTGCAGGGCTGTGAGTAGGGACATATCCTTCTGTGCGGCAACCGTCAGTGCCACCCAGCAAAGGAGTATGATGATTGTTTGTCTCTTCATTTGTTCTTTTGCGGATTCTTATTGAAGTGATACACCAGATGTAGCATGACGTAGTGCGGCAGCGAGCGGTACCACGTCACGGTGCGGCCCTGCGCGTTGATGGCATAGTCCGTATTGGAAAGCTGGTGCAGCAGGTCGAAGGCTTCGAGGCGGGCGATGAGCTTGCCCTTCAGCAGGGGCTGGCTGACGGAGGCGTTGACGATGAAGTCGTCGGTGTTCAGCTCGCTGCTGCCATAGCCGCGGCGGCTGTACATCGTGCCATCGGCGGCGAGCGACGTGTTCAGGCGAGGCAGGGTATAGTAGGATTCAAGGCCGTAGTGGAAATCGAGGGCGTTGAGGGATTCGCCCGACGAGGAAGCCGTCGAGCACACGGCACCCTCGCTGTGCCGCCAGTTGATGTAACCCACGGCACGGACGCTGAACGTCTTGCGGTTGAAGCGGATGTTCGTGCCGCTGCTGAGTGCAAAGGTGTTCACGGTGTTGACGTGGCTCTCGGTCTGCCCCGCCAGCATGACGTGGTCCTTAGCGTGATCCCAGAGGGGAGCGACGTTAATATGCCATGTACAATAGCGCTTCTCGCAGATGTTCTGGTCAGTGCTGAACATGACGAAGGCTCCGCAGGCACCGCTGATGTTCATGGGTTTATAGGTATAGACACCGGTGGCAGGATTGTAGGTCAATGACTGCGCTACGTCGCGGTGATGATAGTTGAAGGAGGCAGAGAGGTGGTACATCGCTTTGTTCCGCCCGGCGTGGTCGTAGTAATCGGCACTGACTTTGGTGACAGCCGAGGGTTTCAGGTCGGGATTGCCTAACTTCACGACAAGCGGCTGGCTGTCGTCGTAGATGTTGATGCGGTCCATCAAGAGAGTGCGCTCCTGATTGAATTCGGTATGAAACTGGAAGTCACGCCGTCCGCCTTTCCATACGTTTCGATAATTGAAATTGAAGTTCGGCACAAACACGGTCTGGCGGGCCAGCGTGTCGAGCACACCACGCTGGTAGTGCAGCCGCTCATACTGCACGGGCAAGCGCAAATAGAGCTGCCATCGCGCGTAGTCTACCTTTATGTGGAAATCGGGGTGCGTGTAGTAGAGTTTCTTCACGAGCATGACGATGAGGTTGTTGGTCCAGTCGAAGTCACGGCTGTCGTAGGAGTTCCGTGGGTCGGTGAGGACTGTGAGGGCATCAATCTGAGAGGGCAGCAGCAGCGTGTCGGGATGGTAGAGATAGTCGCGGTTGTGCTGTTTGCGGATGTCGAAGAAGTCGGTGATGTTGATGTAGAAGTCCTCAGCCACCTCTTTGGCACTGCCCACATGGGCCGTGCCCCACGTGGTGTGGTTGAAGAGGTCGTTGCTATTATGCTGAAGGTCAGACGTCTTGCCGCTGGTCATGTATCTGCTGGCTTGCTCGCTCTCGTCGCTTGTATGCTCTACCTTGGCATAAAAGTCTAAGTGAAGCTTCTTTCCCAAGTTAAAGGCTCCTTGCGTTTCAAAGTAGCCGCCCCACGCCTTGCCCTCGCTCATGCCGACGGTACGCTGTGATATGGTGAGACTGTCGCCCCACTCGTCGAAGGCGGAGTTGAACGAGCCGTCACGCTTGGCGTAGTTGAATTCGGCTTCGGTACTAATCCAAAACGGTTTCCTCAGTGTCAGCGAGTTGTGCAGGTTCAGCTTCTTGGTGCCCTTGCGGTTGAACGACTCGGTAAGCGACGTCGGTGTGTAGCCTTCAAGGAACCGCTCACGATGCTGGCTCATTGTCTGCTCGTCAGTCGTAGAGGTATAGTCGGTGCGGAATGTCTCCTTCACGCTTTCGTCCTGCGCCTGATAGTCGATTTCACCAGCCACGCTACGGGTGGTCAGCAGTGAGCGGGGCTGTCGGGCCGGACTCCACTGGTCGGAGCGCCCGATGTGCCGGCCTTCGTTCACATTGTTGGCATTGGCCAACAGCGTGATGCGCAGGCGGTCGGTGAAGCCGAGGAGGAAACCACGCCCCAGCCACCGCCGTTTCGTGCCTACTGCCACTTCCACATTACCAATATATCCTTGGCTGTATTCGTTCTTCAGGTTCACGTCCATAACGTAGCGTCGCGGCTCTACGTCGTAGCCTAAGGCCGCGCTCTTGTCCGTCCGCTTCTCATAGACTTTCAGGTTCTTCACCGTGTAGTATGGCAGGTTCTCCATCAGCACCTTCTTGTTGCCGCCGAAGAATGAGCGCGAGCCGAGCAACAGCTCGTCCACCTTGCGCCCGTTGACGAAGATTTCGCCCTGGTCGTTCATCGTCACACCCGGCAATTGGCGAATCAGGTCGTCGAGCATCGAACCTTCGGGCAATCGGAAAGCCGTAGCGTCGTAGATGAGCGTGTCGCCGCGCCAGAAGAATTTTACTTTTGTAGCCGTGATGGTCACTCCACGCAGATTGACCGTCCGCATCTTGCGCATCTGAAGCGTCGGCACCTCCACGTCGTCCTGATACTTGGAAATGGTCACCCGCTGCCACACGTCATCGTAACCATCCAACTGAGCGTGGACGAGATATTCCCGCTCAGCAGCGATAATCTCGGCTCCGAAATGGGCCTTTATGAGTCTTTCTTCACGATTGAAGAAGCGAACCATGTTGGCGGAGTCCACCACGACACTGCTGTCTGCCCGACAGATTGACACCTTCGCCGAGGGCAGCGGTACTTTAAGGAAGCCGTCAACCACGTCGCCACTGATGGTCACTTTCTTCCGTTGCGTCCCCGTCTGTTTGTGCTGCACGTAGATTCTCTTGCCGTGAACCTTCACCTTTACGGGCAGACCTTTGCACACCCGTTTTACCGCTTTCACGGCATCAAGGCCGCTGACGTTGGCCGTCGTCGTCAGTCCTTCAAGACCGTCGCTGACGATGTCTATCCTGTATTCCGACTGGCTGCGCTCGATGGTATGCAGGGCGGAGAGGAGACCCAACAGACCCACCCCCTGCCCCTCACTGTGAGGGAGGGGAGTAGTTACCTGTGCGGATAAGGGAGTTGTCATCGCGAAAATGAATATAATAAGGTATAGTCGTCTCATTGCGCTTCCTCCTCGTTTTTGCTTTCCACGAAGATGGTGTCGTTCCGTAGCGTCAGGTGTATGTAATCGAACATGTTCAGATGGTCGATGAACGCCTCGAGTGACTCGTCAGGGTTCCACGTTGTGATGAGCTTCATCGCCCGCGGCTCTTCGTTGCGGAAGGTGACAACCTTGCCATAGTGGGCAGAAACGACGGTAAGGATGCTGTCGAGGCTCACGTCGTCGAAGCGGAGAGACGACCCATCCCCTTGTCCCTCTCTGTGAAGGAGGGGAGCAGCAACCTGTGCAGATTGGGGGGAATCCGTATGGGAAGAGATGATATGTGGAATGACTGCCCAAGCCAGCCCACAAAGTAGGACTGCACCGAGAAAAACAGCGGCAATTCGGAATCTCTGCCCCAGCTGTAGCCACTTCACTTTCACGGGCTGGGGCTTCTGGTAAAGTTTCTTGCAGTCGGCCATCAGGTTGTAAGCGTTGCGCACTTCATCGTCGGCGAGCAGTTCCTCCAACTGTTCGTCGGTCATTGCTTCCGGCTCGTCCATCAGCCGTAGCAGCGTCATTAGTTTCTCGTTCGTTTCCATATCCTTAGGTGTTAAAGTGATTCCTGATTCGAGCAAGCGCGGCAACAAGATGCTTATACACCGCCACCTCGCTGATGCCCAGTTCGGCGGCAATCTCGCGATACTTCCGTTCTTCGCCGAAACGCAGTTGGAACACGCGCTGCTGGGCCTCGGTCAGTCCCGTGCGGATGAAAGCCTGTAGGCGGTCCAACCGTTCCGTCTCTTCCTCCTCGTTCTCTGTCTGTTGTTCGAGGGCATAGAGGCGCGTCACCCGTTCGGTCAGCGTCTTGCGGGCGATGACGTTGCGACAACGGTTGCGCACGCTCTCGCAGAGATAAGCCAGCTCACGACCGGCCTCCACTTCGGGCTGACGTTTTAGCAGTTCGGCAAAGAGTTCGCTCACCACGTCCTGTGCCTCCGCGTCGTCATAGAGTGAGGCGCGAGCTTCGGCCAGCAGACGTGGCTGGTGCTTTCGGAACAGCATTTCCAGTGTACTCTGATTCATCTTTCGTTGCTTACTTTTATCATAGAGACAAATAACTCCTTCGTTTTCCTAACCTCATCAATCAAAAATAAGATTCCTTTGGAAAAACAGGAGGGTGCTTCACAGCGGCCTCCTGGGCTCCCGGGTACTACTCGTTTTGTTTTTTACTCACTCGGCTTTGCCGCTTGGCTCAGCCAAGAACTTTACTAATTTTGTATACTACTTGATTTTTGTTATACTTTCGTTTTAAGTGGTTAAACATTCTGGTGTTCTTCCGTGACATCTGGGCACAAGCCAAGCTACCCATTGCCATTTCGGAACAGGGATTTATAGATTCTTGTTTTGAATT
>CADBHI010000065.1 GCA_902794405.1 uncultured Prevotellaceae bacterium | reverse complement strand
GTGAAGAGGCGATTTTGGAGAGCAGTTTCTCAACGCGGGCGTTGATGACGTCAGTAGTAGCATGACGGTCTGACATCCAGATGAAGCCCAGCAGCAACGTAGAATCAGCGGGTACGGCGTTGCAGAGTGGCTGACGATGATGACGGAAGGCCTCGCGTACCTGTCGTTTGACACGGTTACGGTCTACAGCGTGCTTGAAACGTTTCTTGGGCACGCTGATGAGTATTTGGACTGGTACGCCAGTGTCAAGACGAGGGATAGTCCGGAAGACGACTCTCAACGGGAAGGCTGCCATAGACTGGCTACCGCTGAAAAGCGTTTCAATCAGCCGCGTGCTGACGATGCGCTCCTGCTTCCTGAATCCTTCGGTTTTCAATAGGAATGGGGCTGATTAGTCGTCCTGCAGAAAGAGATAATGCTGCAAAGCGCCCGTCATGGAGGGGTACTTCTCGTTGGGAGCCTCAATGTCAAGACGAAGTCCGGCATCCCTGGCAGCCTTTGCGGTGGCGGGGCCGAAGGTGGCAATAGCGATTTCACCCTGCTTAAAGTCGGGGAAATTCTTTGTCAGTGACTCGATACCCGACGGGCTGAAGAAAATCAGCATGTCGTAGTCGAAATTCTCAACCTCCTCAGGCGTAAAGTCATTGCTGACGGTACGGTACATGACACACTCCTTGTGATTGAGCTTCTTCGAGTCGAGCAGCAAGGTCAGAGAGTCGTTGTGTACGTCGCTCATGGGAACGAGGTAGCGCTCATTCTTGTGCTTCACCATCGATGGAAGGAGATCGTCGACCTTACCAGTCGTGCCAAAGAACACCTTGCGCTTGCGATATTGAACATACTTCTGAATGTAGAGTGCAATAGTCTCAGTGACGCAGAAGTACTTCATGTCCTCAGGAATGTTGACGCGCAGCTCCTTGGCGAGGGTAAAGAAATGATCAATAGCGTGGCGCGAAGTGAAAACAACAGCGGTGTAGTCTAATATGCTGACTTTCTGCGTGCGGAACTCCTTGGCCGACATTCCTTCTACTTTGATGAAAGGGCGGAATATCAATTCTACATCGAACTTACTCGCAATATCGTAATACGGCGACTTCTCGCTGGCAGGCTTTGGCTGTGAAACCAGAATCTTCTTAATCATTTCCTTTTTGTGTCCTAAAAATTTACTTTTAATACATCGGCAATCAAACTCAGTACGCCTACAAGAGACAGTAGAGGTATGATTTCGAGGGCACAAAGGTACAAAATTATTTGCAGAAAATAGCCAGTTTGCCTAAAAAAGATGGCCCACAACTTGAAAAATGTAAGGATTTTGGTTAATAGGAGGATAAAAATGAAATAATATGCAACACTTTGGAGTGACAGACCAAAGTATGCCTGCAAAACGACTGCGGGAAAAAGCGCAATGCCCTCAAGGGCGGTAATGGTGGATAGCTCCCAAGTCCATTGTGAAGATTTTTTACTCTCAAAGAATATGCTATTGACTATCTGATACAGGATAGTCCTCAGCAAGAAATAGACGACGAAGACGCCAAAGAAAACTCCGATTAATTGGTAGGGCTCGTCGTAGATAAAGGTGTCGGCAATGTATCGTGTGAGGTAAAAATAATAGGTAATGGCGAGCAGCAGGGAGGTAAGCAGGTTGAGAAACAGCTGGAAGTAGACCCTGCTGGAGGCCTGGTCGTTAAACGACCTTTCAGCGCGAGGAATGAAGAAAATGTTCTTCAGCTGGTCAACGAGGAAATGGCGTGAGCGGGAGAAAACCACAAGCGTCGTGACAAAGCAGAAGAGCAGCATGCCCGTAATGGCATCATCGCTACGTACGGTATAGGGTACAGGATCGCCCGCTATACCCGAACGTCCTCCAGTCAGTTCCGGGTGTAGCAGGCTGTCCTTTGAGAAAAATGTTTCTTGATAATAAATCGGCAGTTCTACCTCCTTCGGATTGTGTCCGGCATCGTGTCCAGGCAAGTGAAGGGTGTCGGGTCGGCCACTATAGTGTATCTCTCCTGGCTGGAACCACACCTGAATGGCAGAGTCCTGCTGTTCGGGCGTAGCATTCTTAGGCAACATCCGCAGCACCTGATAGGGTGTCTGCGGACGTGCCGATTTCTGAACGGTTGAATCGGCTGTTATGCCTATAACCGTCTGCTGGTTGGCTATAGAGTCAGGGGATTGCAGCATTTATAGGCAGAAAGCTTTTTTGATATCGTCAACACGATCAAGTTTTTCCCATGTAAACAACTCCACGTCAATCTCGCGGGTCTCATGGTAGTGACTCGTAAAGACTTTCTTGACAACCTCGTTCTTACGGCCCATGTGTCCATAGGCAGCCGTCTCCAAATACATGGGCTGGCGCAGCTTGAGGGTACGCTCAATAGCTTTCGGACGAAGGTCGAAGAGCTGCTCAATAATCTTGGCAATCTCGCTGTCGCTTATATTCACACGTGAACGTCCGTAAGTGTTGACATAGATGTTCATGGGTCGGGCAATGCCAATGGCGTAACTGACCTGTACCAGCATCTCGTCGGCAACACCTGCAGCCACCATGTTCTTGGCAATATAACGGGCTGCGTAAGCTGCCGAGCGGTCTACCTTCGAAGAGTCCTTGCCTGAGAAGGCACCGCCACCATGTGCGCCCTTACCGCCATAGGTGTCGACAATGATTTTGCGGCCAGTCAGACCAGTATCGCCGTGAGGACCTCCGATAACGAACTTGCCCGTGGGGTTTACATAATACTTGATGTCTGATCCAAAGAGGTCAAGCACCTTCTGCGAATGAATCTGCTGCTTGACACGCGGGATCAAGATGTTGATGACATCGTCTTTAATCTTTGCCAGCATAGGCTCGTCCTCGTCGAACTCGTCGTGCTGGGTCGAGACAACGATGGTGTCGATACGTTCGGGGATACCAGCGTCGGAATACTGTATTGTCACCTGACTCTTGGAGTCGGGACGCAGGTAAGTCATGAATTTGCCTTCACGACGGATGTCGGCCAGTGTGCGGACAATGAGATGAGCCAAATCGAGTGAGACAGGCATGTATGACTCCGTCTCGTTGGTAGCATAGCCAAACATCATGCCTTGGTCGCCTGCTCCCTGTTCTTCCTCGATTTCGCGATCCACACCGCGATTGATGTCTTGGCTCTGCTCATGGATAGCGCTGAGGATACCGCATGAGTTGCCGTCAAACTGGTATTCGGCTTTCGTGTAGCCAATCTTATTAATGGTTTTGCGGGCAACAGTCTGCAAGTCGATGTAAGCCTCACTACTGACTTCACCCATCAGGACAACCTGTCCTGTGGTGACAAATGTTTCACAGGCCACACGGGCGTGCTGGTCATAGGCCAGGAACTGGTCTAAGATGGCATCGCTTATCTGATCGGCCACTTTGTCGGGATGTCCCTCCGACACTGATTCTGATGAAAAATAATAACTCATACTATAATTGTCAATTCACTATTACTCATTTCTTATTACTTATTCTTCCGCAGGAAGCATGACGATTTCGGCCTCGTTGCCAGCCTTCAGTACCTCCTTGACAAAGTCACAAAGGATCTCGGGCGTCATAGCCTCAACGGTCTTCTCGTAATCGGTATGGAAGTCGAGCTTCCACTTGCGCCAAACATCAATGCGACCACTCCAGTAGCCGTTGGTCTTCAGCTGGTCGCCATGACTCTTCAGCATGTACTCCTTCACCTTCGTCACCATGTCGGGGTCGCACTTGCCATTGGCCATGTCCTCGACGGCGCGGTGCATGATATAAATAGCGGTATCAGCCTTTTCAGGCTTCATGGGGCAGTAGGCGAAGAAGGCCACCTCGTCTTTGAAGTCATCGCGGCCCATGCTGGCCTGTGCCTGTACGGTATAGGCAGCGCTGGCTTCCTCACGAATCTCCTTCAGGTAGACCATCTGCAGTACCTGTCCCACCATGTGAGCTCGGATGCTGTTCTCCAGCGTATAGGGAATCTTCTGCGAATACCAGTGCACCACGGCTATGGCCTTAGGTGTCTCAGCCTTGTGCTTGAAGTTGTTGACCACCTTTCCCGTGTAGTCTGTCGACACATCCTTACCCTTCACGATATTCTTCTGTGAAGGCAGCGAGCCAAGATACTGCTCGATGAGCGGACGAATGGTAGAGTCATTGTAGTTGCCAATGATGGTGAAGGTAAAGGCGGCGGCATTGGCCGTGCGTTCCTTAGCCATTGCAAGGATACGGTCGTAGTCCACCTTTGCGAGGTCTTCAACAATCATAGGCTTGTAGCGCGGGTTGTACTTGGTCAACGTGAGACTGAGCGAGTCTGCGAAAACGGCTTCAGGCTGCAGCAGGCGGTTCTTCAGCTGCAGTTCATAGGTCTTTATCAGCTGGTCGAACGACTGCTCATCTTTCTTGATGTTACTTGTCATATAGAGGTACACCAGTTGCAGCATCGTCTCTACGTCGGTAGGCGTCGACGAACCACTGATGTTTGTACGCTGCTCACTCATCGACAGCGAGGCGCCTGCAATCTTTCCGGCAAGAGCCTTTATCAGCTCGGTGTGCGAGAAGTTGCCCAATCCACTGGCTTCCACAACGTCGTTGAACAGCCTCATATTGATAAAGTCCTTTTCGCCGTAGAGGGCGTTACCGCCCCAGCCTTCGCCAGAGAGAATCACTTGGTCCTTCTTCAGGTCGGTATGCTTCAGCACCACCTTTACGCCGTTCGACAGCGTCAGTTCCGAATAGCCGCTCTTCACACCATCAGTCGTCTCAGTCACGAACTTGTCGACCTTTACCTCATTTATAATCTTGCCAGGCGTTGGCAGGGTGGTCATTAGCGGTTCGTCCTTCACGTTGTCAACCCATGCCGTCAGCTGTGCAGCCTTGGCTTCCTTAATGGCACTCAAGAGTCCTTCTTCGGTGGGGTAGTTGGCATCCTCTTTCTCCTGGTTGAAGTTCACCACCACCAGGTTCGAGTCGTTGCGCGGCGCCATCATCTTCATAATGGTGTTGATGGTCTCCAAGGGTATGGCAGGTACTAACTGCTTCATCATTTGGTAGCTGTCGTCAATCGAGGGGATGGGCTCGTTGGCGAGGAAATGCTGCACATATTGGTTCACAAACTGCGAGTTGTAGCGCTTGTCCTTGTTCGAGTACTCCTTGTCGAGTGCACTCAGGGTGGTGGCCTTCGAGCGACCATACTCCGTAGCGGTGAATCCGAATTCAGCAGCACGGCGCAGCTCTGTGTAGGCTGCCTTCAGGGCTTCGTTCATCTTACCCTCCTTAGGTACAACGACCAGATCCAGGGCATCCTTCGTCTTCGACAGCAGGTAGGTGCCATCGTTGACTGAGGCTTGCAGGAACGGACAATCGGGCTGTTGAACGATCTCACTAAAGCGGCTGTTCAGCATACCTGAGGCCACACGCTTCATGTAATTCGTAACAAGATACTCCAGTGAACTCTTTGCGGAATCAGGGATGGCCGGATGCTTCACCATCACCTCCACAAAGTCTATGCGCTGTTCCTTGTCCTTGTCAATCACCACGATGGGGTCGGCATTGTCGGGTACCTCCACCCACTCTATCTTGGCTGCGTCGGCACCGGGCTTGGCAATCTGGCCAAACATGGTCTTGATTTTCTGCTCCACCTGGTCGACGTTGATATCACCTACGACGATGATACCTTGGTTGTCAGGACGATACCACTTCTCGTAGTAAGCCTGCAAGAAGGGACGCTCGAAATTGTCGATAATCTCCATCAGACCAATGGGCATGCGATGGCCGTATTTCGAGCCTGGGTACAGCTTGGGCAGGTCGCGCTCTAACATGCGCTGCTGAGCACTGGAACGCAGACGCCATTCTTCGTGAATCACACCACGCTCCTTCTCAATCTCCTCCTGCTCCAGAAGCAGGCCGTCGGCCCAGTCCCAGAGAATCATCAGACAGGAGTCGATAATCGTCTCGCGCGTCGTGGGTACATTACTTATATTATAGACGGTCTGGTCAATCGAAGTGTAGGCATTCAGGTCGGTACCGAACTTAACACCAATCGACTCACACCAGCGCAGCAGCTCATTGCCCTTGAAGTGCTTTGAGCCGTTGAAGGCCATGTGCTCCAGGAAGTGGGCCAGTCCACGCTGGTTGTCATCCTCCTGGATGGAGCCAACCTTCTGGGCAATGTAGAACTCGGCACGGTTCTCCGGCCAGTTGTTGTGACGAATGTAGTAGGTCAATCCGTTGTCTAACTTGCCGATTCGCACGTCGGGGTCAACGGGAATCGTAGGCATCTGCTGAGCAGCCACTGTCATCACACCGGCCACAGCCAGCACCATTATGCTAATAAGTCTTTTCATTTTCATCATCTTACAATACGTATTGTTTTTTATTTCAGCCTGCAAAGGTACTACTTTTTTCCGAATACAGCGCAAAAAAAGGAAATTATTCTACGCGTAGGCGCTGCAGCTCTTTCTTGGCTTTGGCTAATTGCTTTTGGAAGTTTTCGTCGGCATGCAGCCGTGCCACACAGGCGCTGGCGGCAAGGCGTGCAACATCCACATCGCTTTGATAGTGGTATCCGGCAATCACGCGACTCTGGCCGTACTCATAGCCTGCCTTGAGAATGAGCTCGGCACGTTCTGGAAGAAGTTCGGTAAGCACGAGGGCTACAGTCCAGCCTGTTGCAGAATGGCTTGAAGGATAACTGGGAGTGTGGTGTGATTCTTCCTCAGCAGGAATGAGCGTGCCTTCGTTGAAATAGAGGAAGGGACGCAGTCGGTTAAAATGATTCTTGGCCTTGCGGGTGGCATTGGAAGCGTCAGTAATGATATAGGAAACAAGAACGGCAAGTTCAGGCGTCTTATCTGTTGACAGCTTCATTCCCATTGGCTGTGAGAATACGTTCAGAAGGGATTCCGTATTCATTTCGGCCTCACGAATAGCCTGCTGTCCGCGTGGTGTTTCACGGAAAGACTTGCCCCAGTGATAGCGAATGATGTCGCCAACAAACTCCTGACTTTCAAAGGCTGGGGGAGCGGGGAGATAGAGTGAACCGTCGGGCATCTGTTCAGTGGTGAGGAACGATGGCCACACTTTCTTTTGCGAATCGTTAGTGGCGTTTTGTGCCTGTATGGTCAGGCTGAGAAAACATAGCAATAAAATAGTGATCCTTTTCATTTTCTTATTTAATAGCTGGTATAAAAATCGGTAATACGTATGATAGCACGTGAACAAACGGGACAGAAGTCGGGAGCCTCGTTGGTCTTCATGCGACAGTTCTGGGCAGGTCGGTAGACTCCTTTCGACTGGTAGCCTCCACCTTCGAAGATACCTATCCGTCCTGTCGGATCTGGCAGCATGTCAGCCCACTTGCTCTCGAAGTTGACCTTTGTCGTGAGGTTAGGCTCCCAAGGTTCCGTGTCGGCAGGATAGTTGTTTTCGTAGGCATCGTCATAATAGTACTCGTCGCCCAGACCTGCATAGGAATGGCCGAATTCATGGACGAGCACCTGGCTAAACGTCTCGTTGTCGGAGGTAGTGACGAGGAGCTGGTTGTAAATGCCACCACCACCATAGACATTGCTGTTCACCAGTACGATGATATGCTCGAAGGGGATTCCCGCAAGGAGGTCGTACAAACGATGAATGTCCTGCGTCATCAGGTAGCGTTCGCTATAGAACGTGTCGTAATGGGTGTTGACTGGCGTGCGTTTCCATTGCCCTAACCGAGGGATGCTGGGCCCGCTATCGAGCGATGTTGCTGCAACGGCAACGACATTGAAGCGGTTCTTTAGCGTGGTAAACGGTTCATGGGCAAACAAGGCATCGACTGCCCGTTGACAGTCATGATAGAATTTATCAAGTTCATTGGCGGTATAGCCTTCTGCCACGATGGCAAGGTCAATGCAGCGGGTGATGTCAGCCACACTGTCGGGAGTCCAGATATATCGCCAGGAGATGCCGTTCTCAGACGGGTTAATCCGATGTATGAGTATATCGTTAGGGTCGATGGTATGTGTCAGTTTCCCCACTTCCTTATTATGGAAGTCAGTCAGTGTGACCGTCACGTCGACGGGGTGTTTGGGGAAGGGCACGTTATAGCTGGTCTCAAAAGCCTTGCGCACACGAGGTGCCTCCTCAGTGCCCTGCCATTCCTGAAACAATGTGGAGAAGGTATGTACGTAAAGTAATTCTCCTGTGTCGTGAGCCTTTATCTTGACCTGACCATTGCCCAGCAGCGGCATCTCTGTCAGCCGACTCTTACGCCCAGCCCAGCGAGGGATGGCGTATGCCTGTTCAAAGAAGATCTGCTGATCGGCACTGTCGCCTGCCATGATATAGTCTAAACGCAGGGTGCGGTCTTCGAAGTGATCGTCGAAGGTCACAGCCTTGGAATACCCTGCGGTAGAGAGACAGATGGCCAGTATGACAAGAGGCTTTAACATGACGACAGTTGTTGAATGAGTTCGTAGGTGTCCCTTACTGCCTGTAGGCTGCTGAGGTTGTCGTTACGTCGTCCCTCCACAGCATCGACAAAGGCGGAAATCTCACCGAAGTAACCTTGCGAATACAATTGGTTGTTGGTGATGACAGGGGTGAAGTTATTGCGGGCATAGAGATATTCCACAGTAGTGGGGCGGGGTAGCACCTTTTCCTGGGGTATGCCGAGGATGGTTCTGGAAGTTGGCGTATAGGTAAGCTCTTCCATCTGAGACAGTTGATAGACGCCTGACTGTGTACAGACTTTCAGCGATTCCTCAGCAGCTGTCCAGGTGTAGGCGGTTGACAGTTCCAGCGTGCCAGTAATGTGGTCATGCTTCAACATGACAAGCAGTGAGCCTGGTGCCGTCTTCTGACAGGTGATTACATCTGCTTTACCAAATAGAAAGGTGACAAGGTCCAAGGGGTGAATAAACAGGTCGAGTAAGGCGTTACCCTCGGGGTAGGCACCAGTAAGGTAGTGCAGATCGTAATGCAGTAGCCGTTCACGAGAGAGTCGTTTGCGGAGCAGTTGGATGGCAGGAGCATAGCGCTTCTGCAGGCCTACGGTAACGGTGGCCGATGGAGGACACGATTGACAAAGAGTGTCGAGGTCGGCGAGGGTTGGGCAGGGCGGCTTTTCAATAAACAGCGACTTGCCGCTGGCAAGCACCTTTGAGGCAATCTGGAAATGAGCCGACGGCGATGCGGCCACGAAGACCCCATGAACAGTATCGTCACTAAGTACGCTGTCAAGCGACGAGGTTGCCTTGACACCATTGAACTTACGTTCGATGAGTCTGGCTTTCTGCTCCGAGGTAACACAGATGTACTTCAGCGGCACCTGCAGGTAGTGTAGCACGGGATAGAGGTTTGACAGCGAGTGCTGTCCCATGCCCACAAAAGCATACTCGTACTGGTATCTCTGGTCAAGGAAACGCTCCGTACGCAGTCGTTTATACCTGTTTATTAGTCCCTGTATCATCTTACTGTATCTCCTTCAAGTGTTTGCTATAGGTTTGCTTGGGATTGTCCGTCCATTGATACTTACCATAGAACTTCTCAATGAGCCATTTGGGTAACAACCGCTCGAAGTTGCGCACCAGGATGATGTCGTATTTGCGGTGGAAGTTGATCCAGCAGTCGTTACACTCCTTGGAGTACTTGCACTGAGTCTTGCACGCCTCGCGGCCATTGAAGATCTCGTCGAGTGTCTTTTCGTGGATATTGCCTAATGCCACGCCAAGGTTCTGACAGATGGGCACCTCACCATCGCTATGGATGACGAGACAGCTCATGATGCTCTGACAGCGCAGCTTCAA
The DNA here is from genome assembly GCA_902794405.1 of uncultured Prevotellaceae bacterium. Lineage (GTDB taxonomy): Bacteria > Bacteroidota > Bacteroidia > Bacteroidales > Bacteroidaceae > Prevotella. Next base: position 8,388 of record CADBHI010000065.1, on the reverse strand, counting down.
GTGCCCCTTACGCCATTCGTCGTAGAGAGCCACAAAGTCGTAGTTCTCCTGGGTATCGTGGATGTTGGCAGGTATCTGCTTGACAAAGTCGGGTGACGACAACAGGTCGCTTGTCGTATCGAAGAAGGCCATTGTGCCATAGATGCCGATGCGTACGTCGATGTTGTATTTCTTAGCCACGTTGATGACATACTCCATATCCTGGAAGTTGTTCCACGGTGAGAGGCAGAACATGAGTGAAGTGGGTATTTCATCTTTCAGGGTCTCAATGACCTCGATGACCTTGTCGTAGCCGTCACGGCCTCGCATATACTGATAGGTTTCGCGACCACCGTCAAGAGAAATATATAAGTGTATCGGCTTGTATTTACGAACTGCATCAATAACCAGATGGGGGGCGAGGCAGTTGGATAATAATGTGTAGTTAGGGTGATTCTGCTGAAACCAGGCCATGATTTCCTTGGCTTGCGGATGCAACAGGAACTCACCGCCTTCGAGACCTACAATGGTGCGACGGGTAATGCATTTGCTCTCCATCATCCGCTTGATGTCATCGAGCGAAAGATGTTCAGGCTCCTTTTGCCAGATGTTGCAATGCTTGCATTTGGACTGGCAGAGCGTGGTTGAGTAAATCATCAGCTGGCTAAGCCGTTTGTGGCGAGGCCGCAGTATGTTGTTCAGATAAAGAAGCCCGTTGTAGGCATAATCGTAAATGCTATACATAATGAATGTTTTTTGTCGCTATAGTGTTCTTTTATTCACGCATACTCAATGCGCGGTCTTCAGCTGCCTCCATGATCTCGCGTTCACCAGGGCCTTTGTCGTTAAGACCGCAGAGATGCAGTATACCGTGTATGATAACACGGTGCAGCTCTTCGCCGTATGACTTGTGAAACTTCTCAGCATTGGTCCGTACGGTGTCTAATGAGATGACAAGGTCACCGTTCAGTACGTCGCCTTCACAATAGTCGAAGGTAATAATATCAGTGTAGTAGTCATGCCCTAAATACTCCCTGTTGACTTGAAGGATGTGTTCATCGTCGCAGAAAAGATAGCCAATCTCCCCAACCCGTTTGGCATAGGTTGAGGCTACCCGGCGTATCCATGTTGTGGTGTCACGTCGTCTGATGGCAGGCATTTTAACGTTTTCTGCTTGATAGGTTATCATAATCGTTTATTCTATTTTCGGTAAAAACTGACTGACATCGACACCGAAATGGCTCAGCTCACGTACTGCAGAACTTGAAACGCTGGCTAACTCCGGTTCAGTGAAAAGCAGCAGGGTCTCAATGCCACCTAAACGGCGGTTGATATCGGCCTGCCACTGCTCATGCTCAAAATCTGTGATAGTACGGACTCCCTTGACAATGAACTTTGCACCTTCCTGTCGGGCAAAATCCATAGCTAAGCCATTGTAGGTTTTCACCTCAATGGCTTGCTGGTTCTTGTAGAGTTGTTGAATTGCCTGCATACGCTCTTCCGCAGGGCACATACCCGGCTTATTTACATTGTCACCCACCACCCCTATGACCAACCGGTCAAAGAGTGGAAGTGCACGTCGCACGATAGAATCGTGCCCGATGGTAAATGGGTTAAAACTGCCCACAAATACTCCTGTTCTCATATTTGCGGGCAAAGTTACACATTTTTTTTCACTTTCTCGGCTTTCCGCCCTTAAAACTTTCTTCAGAAAGGTCTTTAAAGAAATCGTATTCCAAGATGATGCCTATTTTCTGCAACAGTCCGGTGCTGATATCCTTACGGCTGAAGATGTTGTAGACGTTTGTCCGTTCACAATTAATTTCTCTGGCAAGCCAGGTAACAGGCCTGTGTCTCATTTCGAGCACTTCCTTGATTTTTTGTCCGATGTGCATAATTAAATGTTTATTAAGTCCATATTAATGTTGATGTTTACGCAGCTGGTTTCGTTGCCTCATGATGATGGCAATCGTCCCTATGAGAGAGATAATGAGCACGACCGTCAATACTCTGTGTATGAGTAGCTCCGTTTGGTAGCTTTCGTCAAGCATTTGAAGCCGTTCGCTATTCTGTTCACGTTCCAAGTTGATGCGCATGTTTTGGATTTGGTTCATCTTATTGGCATCATAGATAGAATCTTTGAACTCGGTGCTCTTAATAAAACTATTCAGTGCCGCCTGTATGTTGCCTTGTTTGTTATAAAGCAAGTAGTACAGCTCTTGTATGCGGCTTTGATGATTCAGGGAGTGTATCCTTTCGGCAGTGGTTTTAACTTCCTCCAGGTACTGCTGAGCCTGTTGATATTGTCCTAACTGTATGTATAGTTTAGCTACATTGACGCCCGCTTCAAGCTTGTGCCAGTCATCGGGGCTGTCTTCTATAACGTCGTATGCATGCTTGTACTCCTCAATGGCTTCCTGATACATGCCTTTCTTCTCATGGAGACTGCCAAAGTGTGAGAAGCACAGGGCTTCGCCTAATTTCGACTGGGCTTGTTTGTTCAGCGCTAAGGAGTATCTGTAATATATCCATGCTGAATCTTCCTGCCCCAAACGTTCCTTCACGGAACCGATGTTTGCCAAATTGATGGCCTGTCCTAACTTGTTGTCCAACTCTTTGTCTCCAATCAGCGATAGCCTGAACATACTGTCGGCCTGCTCATAGTTGCCCATTGTCAGATAGACGTTGCCGAGACCGTTGAGAGACATGAGGCGTGCTTCCTTATCTTTTTCGCTTTGGTTCTTTCTCGACGCGAGCTTCAGCGCTTCCATGTGGTAGCGACATGCGTCTTCGAGTAGTCCCAATCGGCGATAGTTTGTGCCGATATTGTTTAACGCACCTATGACGGAGGATGAGTCACCTATGCTTTCAGCAAGCTTTAATTCCTCATTATGCAGTTGTATGGCTTTGTCGAAAAGACTGTTTTTGCGGGCGGCTACACCACTGTCGCTCAGTAGTTCAATCTGCTTCTTTACTTGAGCCACTTCTGCTTTGTCACGCGTTGAATAACCAGTACACGCCATCATTGCATAACACATTGTTATCAGCAATGTTGCGGCCAATATATTGGCGTTATGGCTGTATCTAATCATTCTACACGCATTGTTATTTTGCGCAAAGATAGTAAAATATGTATAATATGCTATATTTTTTTAGTGAAAATTAATTAAAACGCCCCAAAGTGTAGCATCTATTCAAACAAACTGGGCTCCATGATGTTTCCAGAGTATGGATTGCGCCCAAAATGATGATACGCCAGTTCCGTAACCATGCGTCCGCGAGGGGTTCGTTTGATGAATCCTTCCATGATGAGGAATGGCTCATAAACTTCCTCAACAGTGCCGGCATCTTCACCGATGGCAGTAGCAATCGTTGTCAGCCCGACAGGACCGCCACGGAACTTGTCGATAATCGTCAGCAGGATCTTGTTGTCTATCTCGTCAAGCCCATATTTGTCAATGTTCAGGGCCTGTAGCGCTATTTTCGTAATCTTGGTATCGATACGCCCGTCTCCCTTCACCTGGGCAAAGTCGCGGACACGACGAAGAAGGGCATTGGCAATACGGGGCGTTCCACGTGAGCGTCCGGCAATTTCAAGTGCTGCATCCTCGGTGATGGGCACACCTAATATCTTACTCGACCGTTCAATGATGTGTTGTAATGTCTCGGGCTGGTAATATTCCAGATGCATATTGATACCGAAACGAGCACGTAGTGGAGCGGTGAGAAGTCCGCTACGGGTGGTGGCTCCCACTAATGTGAAGGGATTCAGGTCAATTTGTATGGAGCGTGCCGACGGACCTTTGTCTATCATGATGTCAATACGATAGTCCTCCATCGCCGAGTAGAGATATTCTTCAACAACGGGTGACAGTCGGTGAATTTCATCAATGAACAGTACGTCGTTTTTTTCCAAGGAAGTCAGGATGCCAGCCAAGTCGCCTGGCTTGTCAAGCACAGGCCCGCTGGTAATCTTGAAGCCAACGCCTAACTCGTTGGCTATAATGTTCGAAAGAGTTGTCTTACCCAATCCTGGAGGACCATGCAGAAGTGTATGGTCGAGCGGCTCGCCACGATACTTGGCAGCCATCACAAACACTTCCAGATTCTCCACGATCTTCTGCTGGCCGCTGAAGTCACGAAAGCTCAAAGGCCGCAATGCATTCTCAAAGTCCTTCTCGGCCCCTGAGTATCGCTCCTCTCGAATATCGAAATCTTCGTCCATTCTTTGTATTTTTGGCTTTGTTTGCTATTTGCAGAGTTTACAACCCTCGCACTTGTTGAGCTCGCCTCGGAAGCGCTTTTCAACAAGATAGTGCAGGCGGTCGCGTAGTGGTTCGAGCTGCATCTTGTCGATGACCTCGTTGATAAAGGCGTTCTGTAGCAACACCTTGGCTTCGCTGAGAGAGATGCCACGCTGGCGCATATAGAAGAGGGCTGCATCGTTGAGCTGGCCTACAGTTGAGCCGTGGGCGCACTTCACGTCGTCGGCATAAATCTCAAGCATTGGCTGGGTGTACATCCGTGCCTCCTTGGTGGCACAGAGGTTCTGGTTGGTCATCTGCGATTCCGTCTTCTGGGCTCCATGCTCCACCAGTACCCGTCCAGCAAAGGCACCCGTAGCCTTATCGTCGAGCACGTATTTATAGAGTTCGTTCGAAGTGCAGTGGGGGGCTCGGTGTGTGATGAGCGTATTGTTGTCTACATATTGCTGTTTGTCGGCAATGACGCAGCCGTAGCAATGACACTCGGCTCCCTCACCCGAGAATGTCAGGTCAAGCTTGTTGCGGGTCACGCCATTGTGCAGCGTGATGACGTTATGGGTCACGCGGCTGTCGCGCTGCTGGTCGATGTAGACATTGCTGACACGAACGTTCTTATTGTGGGTTTCTTCCAGACAGTAGAGATCTAACTGTGCGTTCTCGCCCACGAAAGCCTCGATAACCTGGGTGGCCAGGAAGTTCTTGTCGTCGGCAGCATGGTCGCAGAAGAGCATCTTTATTTCTGCCCCTTCTTCGAGGATGATGAGCACACGACGGTTGACCATCAGGTCGACATCGCTCCTGAGGATATTGACAACCTGAATGGCGCGATCCACCTTCACGTTCTTGGGCACATAGACCAACATGCCGTCCTGGGCGAGCATGGTGTTGAGGGCTGTTACGGCATCCTCAGCGGTCTTGGCGAGTTTTGCGTAGTATTTATCGATGAGCTCAGGATGGTCATGCAATGAGCCGACTATCACGCCTTCGGGCAAATGGCCCTTAGCCTTGTTGTCTCTATAAAAAGCATCGTTGACCACGAAATAGAGGCTGGTACTCAGATTGGGCACATCGCAACTGAAGGTCTTGTATGGATCGACGGGAATCTGGAGACGATTGAGGTTCAGACCGTAGTTAGGAGCAAAGAGCTTTGCTATGTCGGTATATTTATAACGCTCTACCTTTCGGGTGGGGAAACCACTCGACGCAAACTGCCTGAAAGCCTCGTCACGCACGGCGTTCATCGCCTCAGGTGCATGAGAGGAAATCATCTGCCGCGCCTGCTCATAGAGCTCAATGTATTGTTGTTCACTCGAAGTAATCATAATTACTCATTGCTAATTACTCATTACTCATTCAGCTACTCTTCTCCAATCTCCTCTTTGATCCAGTCGTAGCCATGCTCCTGAATCTGGACGGCAAGCTCAGGACCGCCAGTCTTCACGATGCGGCCCTTATAGAGCACGTGGACGTACTGCGGACGAATCATCTCCAACAGACGGTCGTAGTGGGTGATGACGATACACGATGTCTCTGGTGTCATCAGCTTGTTCACACCATCGGCTACAATGCGCATGGCATCAACGTCAAGGCCGGAGTCCGTCTCGTCGAGAATACTCAGCTTCGGCTCCAGCATGGCCATCTGGAAAATCTCGTTGCGCTTCTTCTCACCACCGCTGAACCCCTCGTTTACAGAACGGTTTGCCAGCTTCGAGTCCAGCTCCACCACCTTGCGCTTCTCACGCATCAGCTTCAGGAACTCGGCAGCGTTCATCGGCCCCAGTCCCTGATACTTGCGCTTCTCGTTGATGGCTGCCTTCATGAAGTTAGTCATCGAGACACCAGGAATCTCAACGGGGTACTGAAAACTCAGAAAGAGTCCTTCGTGCGCACGGTCCTCGGGCTTCATCTCTAACAGATTCTTACCGTTGAACCAAGCCTCGCCGCCCGTTACCTCGTAGAGCGGATTGCCCACAAGCACAGCACTCAGCGTCGACTTACCTGATCCGTTAGGTCCCATGATGGCATGCGTCTCACCATCACGGATGGTCAGGTCGATGCCTTTCAATATCTCTTTCTCGCCTATCTTGGCACGAAGGTTTCTAACTTCTAACATACGCGTTCTTATTAATTTGAGTGCAAAGGTAATACAAAAAAACGAGATTAGGAAGAATCCAGGAAAAATATTCGTACCTTTGCAGCCGAATGGACGACAAACGCTATCTCCAGAGCCTTATCCGTGAAGGCGAGCATCAGCAGCAGGACTTCAAGTATCGGGTCTCCGATGCCATGAAACTGGCCAAGTCGGTATCGGCATTTGCCAATACTGACGGTGGACGGCTGTTGATTGGCGTCCGCGACGATGGTCACATGTCGGGTGTCCGTTCCGAAGAGGAAATCTATATGATGCACCAGGCTGCCTACCGCTATTGTCGGCCAGAGGCCAGCATTAAGTTCGACACCTATCATGTCGAGGGGCGTACCATTGTTATTGCCACCGTCCCCCCTTCCGAAAAACGCCCTATCTGTGCCGTTGGCGATGATGACAAGTCACGGGCTTATATCCGTATTGCCGATGAGAACATTGTGGCTTCACCTGTCCACCTGGCCATCTGGCGCGATGCGCAAAACGCACAGGGCACCATGATGACCTATACCGACACCGTCAGGAAGCTCCTCGATGCCATGCTGGGCCAGCGGCTCACGCTCAACCAGTTGGTGCGCCGTTCAGCCATTCCCCGCCATAAAGTCATCACCCTTCTGGCGCGGCTCATCCGTTTCCGTGTCGCCCAGTGGGAATATGCCGATCAGCAGTTTCTGTTCAGTCTGCCTTAGTGGTTATGTGACTTGTAAGGAGGCTTATCCCCCCTTCTTGTTCCTATAGATAACAATGCCAATCACCACAAGCACTACTACGGCTAATATATGCATCCAGTCCATACACCTTATATATATTAATAATGTAATACACAGCTCAGATTCTTCTTTAACTGTTCCGTCGAACTGGCACCCACCAGTACGCTGGTGACTCCCGCCTGCTCCAGAATCCAGGACAGCGCCATCTGAGCCAGCGTCATACCCTTCTCCTGAGCCTCCGCATTCCAACGACGTATCTGCTCCAAAAGCTCATTGGTCAGCATGTCGGGCTTCAGGAACTTACCCTTCGACATACGCGAATCAGCAGGAATGCCGTTGAGGTAACGATCGGTTAATAGTCCTTGGGCCAAAGGCGAGAAAGAGATGAAACCTACACCCTGCTCACGGCAGAGGTCAAGGATGCCCGTCTCCTGCGGCTCGCGATCCAGCATATTCAGCTTTCCCTGATAGATCAGACAGGGCACATCGCGTTCACGCAGGTACTGGAAGGCATAGCGGGTTGCCTCCAACGGCCAACGGGAAATGCCGATATACAGTGCCTTGCCGCTGCGCACCACGTCGACCAGCGCCTGTAGCGTCTCTTCAATCGGTGTCTCAGGATCAAAGCGATGACTATAGAACAAGTCAACATAGTCCAAGTGCATGCGTTTCAACGACTGGTCGAGACTGGCCATCAGGTATTTCCGCGAACCCCAATTACCGTATGGGCCAGGCCACATGTCATAACCAGCCTTCGTCGAAATAAACAGCTCGTCGCGGTAGGGTCGGAAATCGTCGTCCATCAGCCGTCCTAACGTCTCCTCAGCCGAACCGTATGGAGGCCCGTAATTATTGGCAAGGTCGAAGTGAGTCACGCCATGATCAAAGGCATAACGTGTAATCTCACGGCTCCGCTCAAAAGAATCCACACCACCAAAGTTATGCCAGAAGCCCAGCGACACCTTTGGCAACTTCACTCCAGAACGCCCGCAGCGGTTGTACTCCATACCACCGTCGTAGCGTGTAGGGTCAGCAAAATAATTCTCCATCATCGTCTGTTCTGTTTTGTATTCGCTGGGCAAAGTTACGAAAAAAGGTTGTAAAAGCGAAGCGATTTGGGAAGATTAACGCATTTCGGCCTAAAATAAGGGCAAGACGGGGTAGAACGGGGAAGTTCAAATTTGGACTAAAAGCAAATTGGGGAGGATTGGTGAAGGAGTTAGGTTGCCAAATCGTAACCTCATTTAGCCATCTCCTTCATCTTTGTGATGACGCTTTTGAAGCTCGTCAG
>CADBHI010000064.1 GCA_902794405.1 uncultured Prevotellaceae bacterium | reverse complement strand
TAAAACTATGACAGAAATGAACAAAATCGAAGAGGTGCTCAGTAAGTATAACCTCAAAATTTCAGATGAAGAAGTGCGCGAGACAGTTAAGAATATCATTGCCACAAAGGTGCACGAGAATGATACGCCTGAAGTAAAGAAATTCCTGATGGGCAGCGTGGAACTGACAACGCTGAAGACCACCGATTCCGACGAGAGCGTACTGGCCTTTACAGAACGTGTGAACCAGTTTGAAGAGGCCTACCCTACCCTGCCCCACGTAGCTACGATTTGCGTCTATCCACGCTTTGCAAAGATCGTTAGCGAAACGTTGGAAGTCGATGGTGTGGAAATAGCCTGCGTTTCGGGCAGTTTCCCGTCCTCTCAGGCGCTTATTGAGGTGAAGACGGTAGAGACAGCCTTAGCCTTGAAAGACGGCGCCACAGAGATCGATATGGTGCTCTCCGTGGGTGCGTTCCTTAGCGGCGACTATGAGACCGTCTGCGATGAAATCCAGCAGATGAAGGAGACCTGTGGCGAACAGAAGCTAAAAGTTATCCTTGAGACTGGTTGCCTTAAGACCGCTGAGAACATCAAAACTGCCTCACTGTTAGCGATGTATAGCGGTGCAGACTACATCAAGACTTCAACCGGCAAACTGGAACCAGCAGCCACACCCGAGGCAGCCTATGTGATGTGTCAGGCCATCAAGGAATACTACGAGAAAACAGGCGTACAGATTGGTTTTAAGCCCGCTGGCGGCCTTAATAGCGTGATGGATGCACTCATCTACTACACCATCGTTAAAGAGGTCTTAGGCGAAAAATGGCTCACCAACCAGTGGTTCCGTATGGGTACTTCACGTTTGGCCAATCTACTGCTGAGCGAGGTGATTGGCAAAGAGACGAAATTCTTTTAAACCGATGGAAGTCTAATAGTTACGCTGAATAACGTATTCGAGATAGGCGGTCAGGGCATCCTTGATCGCCTTTTCCTTGACATATTTGTCAATGAAAACGCGCGACTCCTGCCCTATTTCATCCATGCGACGTTCAGCATATTCTATACCACCCTGCTCTTTAGTAAACTCCACTAAAACTGCGATTTCATCGGCATTTACCGTACCAGCCTTCACCTTTCGTGCAAGCGTTTGCATCGATTCGTAAGGTGTATGGTTCAGGGCATAGATGACGGGTAGTGTAAGCTTCCCTTCCACCATATCATTGCCTGTCGGCTTACCAATTTCCTTCGAGTCAAAATAGTCGAAAATATCGTCACGAATCTGGAAAATCATGCCGATGTTTTGTCCGAATTTTGCAGCAGCCCTAACAGCCTCTTCCGAAGCATTAGCTGACAGGGCACCAATGACTGAACAAGCCTCAAACAAAGCAGCAGTCTTGTTTTTAATAATCTGATAATAAACGTCTTCCGAAAATTCCTGATTCTGAATATTCGACAGCTGAAGTATTTCACCAGCGGCCAAAGTACGACCAAGTTCTGCCAAGATTTGTATGATTCTTTGATTATCGGTCAGCGACACACGCAGCAGGGCAGTTGAGAGGATGTAGTCACCCACCAGTACCGCCACCTTATTATCATAGGACGCATTCACCGAGGCCTGTCCACGACGCTCCGAACTCTCGTCCACCACATCGTCGTGAACCAGCGAAGCCGTATGCAGCAGTTCCAAACCAACGGCAGCATTCTGAGTCACATTAGAGACAGCACCAAAGTTCTTGGCTGTCAGCAGGATTAGCATCGGACGCATACGCTTTCCACCACGCTGACGAATGTGTGAAAGTGCTGATCCCAAAAGGCCATCTTTATGCGTCAGCGACTCATTGAACAACACCACAAAATCGTTCAAATCCTTCTCAATAGGCTGTTTTATAAGTGTCAAATAATCCATGTTACAAGAATTTTCCTACAAAATTAGTGAAAAACTTCCGATAATCAGAAATTTTTTAGTAATTTTACGCGAAAATTCTCACTTCTTATGGAAAAACTATTTCTATTAGACGCCTACGCGCTCATTTATCGGTCGTATTATGCATTCATCAAGAACCCTCGAATCAACTCCAAGGGTCAGAACACGAGTGCCATCATCGGTTTCTGCAACACGCTAAACGAAGTGCTGCAAAAGGAGCAGCCAAGCCACATCGGCGTGGCCTTCGACCCACATGGTCCTACCTTCCGCAGCGAAGCTTTCCCAGCCTATAAAGCCCAGCGCGATGCAACGCCTGAGGACATTCACGCGGCTGTTCCTATTATTAAGGATATACTCCGTGCCTACCGCATTCCCGTGCTGCAAGTCGATGGTTATGAGGCAGATGACGTCATCGGAACATTGGCTAAAAAGGCCGATTCCATCGGCGTAAAGTGCTACATGCTCACCCCCGATAAGGACTACGGACAGCTCGTTACTGAGCACGCCAACATCTATCGTCCGCGTCACGGAGGCGGCTATGAGGTGATGGGGCCCAAGGAGGTTTGTGAGAAATATGGCATCACTACCCCACTCCAGGTCATCGACCTCCTGGCATTGATGGGCGACTCAGCCGACAACTTCCCTGGGTGTCCTGGCGTTGGTGAGAAGACTGCCGCCAAACTCATTGCCGACTTCGGCAGCGTTGAACAACTGTTGGCACGAACCGACGAATTGAAGGGTGCGCTTCAGAAAAAAGTCGTCGAGCATGTGGATGACATCAAGATGAGTTACTTCCTGGCTACCATCAAAACCGATGTCCCCATCGAGTTGAACATGGACGAATTGAAGCTTGTGGAACCTGACAACGAAAAACTGCGTCAACTCTTCACAGAATTGGAGTTCAAGCAACTGGCAGACAAAATTCTTAAAAAACCCCAAAAAGCGTCAATACCTGCTAACGGACAACTCGATTTGTTTGCAGAATTTCCCGCCGACGGTTCACTTTTCACCGAAAATACGAGTTTTGAGAGCCTAAAAACGGTGACTCATGACTACAAACTCGTTGAAAATGAGGAGGAAATGAGGAAACTTTGTGATTATTTCTTGACAAATGAAATTCTAAGTCTAGACACAGAAACCACTTCAACCTCATCAATCGACGCAGAATTGGTGGGTTTGAGCTTCGCGGTGAAGGAATTTGAGGCATTTTACGTCCCGATTCCTGCCGAACGTGAAAAAGCCCTACAGATTGTTAATATCTTTAAAACCGTCTATGAAAACCCAAAAATCTTAAAGGTCGGACAGAACTTAAAGTATGATTTAGAAGTTTTAAGAAACTATAACATTCAGTTACAAGGGCCCATGTGGGACACCATGATTGCACACTATCTCATTCAGCCCGAGCTTCGTCACAACATGGACTACATGGCTGAGATATACCTTAATTATAAAACCATCCATATCGACGAGCTCATCGGTCCCAAGGGAAAGAACCAGCGTTCGATGCGCGACCTCTCCCCTACCCTCGTCTACGAATATGCCTGCGAGGATGCCGACATTACCTTGCGACTGAAAAACAAGCTGGAGCCCGAACTGAAGAAGTTTGAATGCGAAAAACTCTTCTACGACATCGAGATGCCACTCATGCCCGTGCTGGCAGAAATGGAAATGAACGGCGTATGCTTAGATACGGAATCGCTGAAGGAAACGTCAACAATTTTGACAAATCGTATCATTGAATTGGAGCATCGAATTTACGAGTTGGCTGGTCAGCAGTTTAATATTGCATCACCTAAGCAAGTTGGCGAAATACTCTTCGACAAACTGAAGATCGTTGAGAAGGCCAAGAAGACCAAGACAGGTCAATATGTCACCTCAGAAGAAGTGCTTCAGCAATTGCGCAACAAGCATGAAATCGTGGCTGACATATTGGAACACAGAGGATTAAAGAAACTTATCGGCACTTACATCGATGCCCTTCCCAAGCTGATTAATCCCCGTACGGGTCATATCCACACATCGTTCAACCAGACCGTTACTGCCACAGGTCGTTTGTCGAGTAGCGACCCTAACTTGCAAAATATTCCCATTCGCGGCGAGGAAGGCAAGGAGATTCGCAAGGCCTTTGTACCAGAGCCTGGTTGTCTGTTTTTTTCAGCAGACTATAGCCAGATAGAACTGCGTGTGATGGCTCACCTTTCCAACGACTCGCAGATGATAGAAGTGTTCCGCGAGGGCAAGGACTTGCATGCTGCCACCGCCGCCAACATTTACAAGAAACCCATAGAAGAGGTAACACGCGACGAGCGTACGAAATCGAAGCGTGCCAACTTCGGCATCATCTATGGCATCACCGTCTTCGGCCTGGCTGAACGCTTGGACATCAGCCGCGAGGAAGCCAAGCAGCTGATTGACGGCTACTTTGCCACCTTCCCCGACGTTCACGACTATATGGAACAAGCCAAGCAAACAGCTCGCCAGCAGGGTTATGTCACTACCCTATTCGGCCGTCGCCGCTATCTACCCGATATCAACTCTGCCAACGCCACCGTTCGTGGATTTGCCGAACGCAACGCCATCAATGCCCCCATTCAGGGTACCGCAGCCGACATCATCAAAGTGGCGATGATACGCATTCATCAGCGCTTCAAGGCCGAGGGCATCCGTTCGAAGATGATTCTACAGGTACACGACGAACTCAACTTCTCTGTCTATCCTGAAGAAAAGGGTAGGGTAGAGGCCATCGTCCTTGAAGAAATGCAGCATGCCTTCCCCCTCAATGTGCCCCTCGTAGCCGATTCTGGCTTTGGCAACAACTGGTTGGAGGCCCATTAATCAACATTTTCAGGGCAAAACGTATTGATTATCAGAAATTATTGCTACCTTTGCAGGCTGAAACGGAGTATTCACAAATTTATCAAATAAAAAGCGAGAAAAATGAAGAAGATTTTCACTTACATGATGATGTTCGTAGCAGTGGCAATGTTCACCACAAGCTGCGGCGACGATGAAGACAATTTCGACTACGAAGCAGCCATCAAGAACTTGACTGGCAATTTTTGGGAAGGCTACAACACTGAGCAGTACAAGGAGTGGGGCGGCTTCGTCGACAAGGGCGACCGCAACTATGTTGTCATCCGCTTCGACAGGTCTGCTGCTGCAGCTATGAATGGTACAGGCTGGCAACTGGAGTTCGACTCTCCGTATAAGAACGAATGCACCGACAAGAGCGATTTTATGTGGAGACTTGAGGGCGACATCGTCACCATCAGCTACAGGAAGGGCGGTTGGAAGAGCGTTACCTTCAACATCCGCGAGATGACGCTTAACAGCAGCAAGTTTTCTGGATATCTCTACGTGGTTGACGACCACCGCTATACTATCAACTACGACAAGTCAACTTTCAGCGACTGGAGTAAATACACGAACAATTAAATGGCATTGAAATGTGGTATTGTGGGCCTGCCTAATGTAGGCAAGTCCACACTTTTTAACTGTCTGTCGAGCGCAAAGGCTCAGGCAGCCAATTTTCCTTTCTGTACGATAGAGCCCAACGTGGGCGTTATCACCGTTCCTGACGAGCGCCTGACAAAGCTCGCCGAGTTGGTTCATCCTGGACGCATCGTTCCCGCTACCTGCGAAATCGTTGACATTGCAGGCCTCGTGAAGGGTGCCTCAAAGGGCGAAGGTCTGGGCAACAAGTTCCTAGGCAATATCCGCGAGACGGATGCCATCATCCACGTACTGCGCTGCTTTGAGGACGAAAACATTACCCACGTCGACGGCACCATCGACCCCATCCGTGACAAGGAAATCATCGATACCGAGCTGCAGCTGAAGGACCTTGAGACCATCGAGAGCCGACTGGCTAAAACAGAGAAGGCCGCCGCTGCCGGCAACAAGGACGCGAAGATTGAGGTGACGGTACTGAAGGCCTACAAAGAGGTGCTGGAGCAGGGTAAGAACGCCCGTATCGTAGAGTTTGAGTCGAAGGACGAACAGGACTGCGCCCGCAATCTATTCCTGCTGACATCGAAGCCTGTGCTCTACGTCTGCAACGTCGGCGAGGCCGATGCCAAGGACGGTAACGACTTTACCAAGAGGGTAGGGGAGTTGGCCAAGGAAGAGGGTGCTGAAATGATGGTTATCGCCGCCAAGACAGAAGAAGACATCGCTGAGCTGGAGTCTTACGAAGACAAGCAGATGTTCCTTGAAGAACTCGGTTTGGAAGAGAGTGGCGTGAACCGTCTCATCAAGAAAGCCTACGCCCTGCTGAACCTTGAGACCTTCATCACCGCTGGTGAAATGGAGGTGAAAGCCTGGACCTACAAGAAAGGCTGGAAGGCTCCACAGTGTGCCGGCGTCATCCATACCGACTTCGAAAAAGGTTTCATCCGCGCTGAGGTCATCAAGTACGACGACTACATCCAGTATGGCTCCGAGGCCGCTGTCCGCGAGGCCGGCAAGATGGGCGTCGAGGGCAAGGACTACGTGGTTCAGGATGGCGACATCATGCACTTTAGGTTTAACGTATAGGATGCCCAATGAATATTCTTAGCTACATCCTCTGGAACCCGTCGTTGGAGGCCTTTTCCATCGGCTCGTTCTCTTTCCGCTGGTACTCCCTGTGCTGGCTCTTCGGACTGGCGCTGGCTTACTTCGTCGTGCACCGTCTGTACAAGGAGCAGAAGATTAAGGACGAGTTGTTCGACCCCTTGTTCATCTACTGCTTCTTAGGCATCCTTATCGGTGCTCGTTTAGGGCATTGCATCTTCTACCAACCCGACTACTTCCTCACGTCGTTCAAGGGCTTCATTGAGATGCTGTTGCCCATCCATTTCAAAGCCGACGGAGGCTGGAAAATGACGGGCTACGCAGGCCTGGCCTCGCACGGTGGTACGGCAGGCCTCATGCTTGCCCTCTGGCTCTACTGCAAACAAACGAAGCTGAGCCTTTGGACGGTGCTCGACAACATTGCTATTGCCACAGGCACCACCGCCTGCTTTATCCGATTGGGCAACCTCATGAACAGCGAAATCATCGGCAAGGCTACAGACCTTCCCTGGGCCTTCATCTTCGAGAAGGTTGACCCCCTGCCGCGCCATCCTGGTCAGCTCTACGAGGCCATTGCCTACGCCCTGCTGTTTGTCATTATGTGGGCATTGCATAAGAAGTGGCCGCAGAAGATTGGCACAGGCTGGTACTTCGGCTTCTGCCTGACCTATATCTTCACCTTCCGCTTCTTCATCGAGTATACCAAGGAAATCCAGGAAGCCTTCGAGGCCACGCTGCCCATCGATATGGGACAAATACTCTCGATACCGTTTATCCTGCTTGGAGCATATTGCATGATAAAAGCGAAACGGGTAAAACAGTAAGATAACCACATGAGGAAGCTTCTATTTCTGGTAGCAGTTGCCATGATGGCTACCATAAGTGTTTGTGCTCAGACAAACCTGACGGATAGAGTATATCACCATCCAAACATCATGGCTTCGCTGTTCGCAGGAAAGATAGATATCGACAAGAAGATAGACGAAGCCAAAAAGAAGCGCATTGCAGAGGCAGAGAAAAACAAAGGACGTGAACTGACTCAGGCTGAGACGGCTGAAATAGACAAGGAGATAGCCCAGAAGAAAAGCGAGATTGAGCAGAAGGTAAAGGAACTGGAAAACGCTGTTGTCATGTCGATGACCATTGAGTTTACAAGTGCTAAAGATGTTGTCGTCAAGATGAAAAGCGTGGTTAACGAAGAGATCCTGAAGAAGTTTGATATTGGCTGGTTACAGCGAAATGTCCGTATCGTCGGCACCTGAACTTCAGAAGGTGAAATACCAAGTGCAGGGCAACAAGGTGATTCTTATCGACGGAAAAGATCGCGATACCCTCACCATCGGCACTGACGGCAAAACCCTCAGCGGTGTTTTCGACAAGAACACGAAATACACCCTGAAACGAACAAAATAGTCAAATTTCTGACATGCTGAATATGAGCAAGTCATATGTTAGTTTTTGCTTTCTGGTAGGTGCGAGCCAACCTTAAAGACAGCACGTGCAATAGCACAGAAACTTAACATTGACGCTTCCGTAGTACTCGGTTTATTATATGGCAAAGAAAGACGGGGAGCTGACCCCGATGATGAATACATTGTTTCCAATGATAAGCATTCCAAAGTGCCAGAAAATAATGATTGGCCCAAGATAATCGTATTAAACATACAGGAATTTATGCAACTAACAAAACTAAAAGACTGATATCAATCCTCTCGTTATTAGTACTGACGGTATTCCTTTCCATGATTTCTTCCGCATGCGAATAGAAAATTAGTTCAAAATATTTGTTTGTTTCGAAAAAAAAACTTATCTTTGCATCGTGTTTCCTTGGAGACACAACTCATTTATGCTCTATTCTCTGCCAAATCACATCCTCGAAAGAGACATAATGAGCAAACAATACCACATAAGAGTTACACATATTCTCCATTGTGGTGATGAGCTTGGCAGAGATATGACAGGTTTGCGCTCTTCCCGTATCTACAGGCTTATGCGCATCTTTTGAAATAAATAACGATAGTATTAACCTAATAAACTTTCAACAGTATGAAACAACAATTCAAGTTTTTATTCTTGCTCGCTGCGATGATAAGTGTGGCGGTAGCAAAGGTTCACGCATACGATGCGGAAATTGACGGGATTTACTATAATTTTAACGGCGATGAGGCTGAGGTGACATATGGAAAAATCAGCTACAATTCATACGATGGAGATATTCTGATTCCAGAGAAAATCACATATGACAATAAAACCTATAAAGTAACTAAAATTGGATATAGTGCATTTAATAGTTGTATAAACCTTTCATCTGTAATTATTCCCAACTCCATCAAAATTATTGATCAAAATTCTTTCGCCTATTGTAACCTACAATACTTATCTTTAGGAAATTCAGTTGAAAAGATTGATCCTGGTGCATTCTCTAATTTAAAGGCCAAAATCGTAAATTTGACCGATTTGGAAAGTTTTATGAAAATCTCATTTGGATCTTCCCCTGGAGCAAATCCTCTGGGGCATGCTGATAAAGTATTCCTAAATGACAAAGAAATAAAGGAACTGATAATACCTAGCACTGTAACTGAAATCAAAGAATATACATTTTATAATTGCAATTTTCTTTCAGTTGTAATCCCGAATTCCGTAACAAAAATTGGCTTGGGCGCATTTCAAAGAGATACTATCCAGTCACTAACCATAGGTTCAGGAGTCCTTGATTTATACGGCGCATTTTATGAAAGCAGTTATATATCTAAGACTATATGGTTGACGAACACACCACCAGCTGGTTATAATCAAGTGGAAGGAAAGATGAATTACGTCTCAAACGAAAAATATCGTTTCGGTTCGAAAACGAAAACCTGTATTTATCCATTACTTAGTTCTATGTTTTCTGTTAACGGTATAAAATATGTACCGACGAGTTTGGCAGACAGGACGTGCGAAGCTATTGATGCCGTATATAACGAGAGTTCGACACTTACGAAGATTGGATTATCAGTGACTTATAAGGGACTGACAATGGAGGTAAACTATGTACAACCCTACACTTGTTGTGGTAATACTTTTATAAAGAACGTGGAATTGACAGACCTACCTTTCATTGAAAATTATGTGTTTGAAGGCTGTACCAATCTCTTATGCGTGAAGTTGCCTAAAACGATTGGCTGGCTTGGCGTCAGTTCGTTCCAATGCTGTTCATCAATATCTGATATTTCCATTCCTGCCGCTACAACGGAGTTGAAACACAATTTGTTCAAGGGGTGTACTGCATTAAAGAACATGACCATAGAAGACGGAAACAGCGTATTAAATATAGCATATAATAATGATGCAATTAAAATTGACAAAAACGGCAAGGTAAATACCTATGGTGAAGGTGCCCCTATATTCGAAGATTGTCCTTTAGACTCTGTCTATATAGGACGTAAAATTAAGTATGACACAAGAAAGGTTACAGGCTACAGTCCCTTTTACCGTAACACCTCACTGCGTTCTGTCCGCATCACAGACGCGGAAACGGAGATTTCGGAGAACGAATTCTACGGCTGCACAGGATTGAAGAACGTATGGATTGGTAACGGCGTAACCACCATCGGCAACTGGGCGTTCTCTGACTGCTCCAGCTTAGACTATTTTGAATTTGGCAGTGCCATGAAGAACATCAGCACGGAAGCGTTCTCTGACTGCGCCAACGTAACGAAGATTATCAGCCACGCTGCTATTCCTCCCGTCTGCGGCTCGCAGGCCCTAGACGACATCAACAAGTGGACTTGCACACTGTATGTTCCCGACGGTCATATTGGTGCCTATCAGGTAGCCGACCAGTGGAAGGAGTTCCTGTTTACCGACAACCTCTCTACAGGCGTTAAGGACGTCACCGTCCGTCCTAACGGTGTCGCTCCCATCCACTCCCTTTCCGGCCAGCGCCTCAAAACACCTCGGAAGGGCATCAACATCATAGATGGCCAGAAGGTTATCATCAAGTAATATCAATCATGTGGAAGTCGCGAGGCTTCCACTTCTTTTTACTTCCCGCTAACAATCTTCTTGATGTCGTTAAGCTTGTTGAGAGCTTCCAGCGGGGTTAGGTTGTTAACATCAAGCCCAAGGATTTCGTCGCGCACCTGACAGAGAACAGGGTCGTCCAACTGGAAGAACGAAAGCTGCATGCCCTCACGGCTATTGGCGATTTCTGCCGTTGGCTTGCCTACAGCTCCCACCTGTGCATTTTCGTTTTCTAATTGCTTCAGAATGACGTTGGCGCGCTTCACGATGCTACGCGGCATACCAGCAATCTCGGCCACATGGATACCAAAGGAATGTTCCGAGCCGCCACGTTCCAGCTTGCGCAGGAAGATGACCTTGCCGTCAACCTCCTTCACAGATACGTTGTAGTTCTTGATTCGCGAAAAGTTCTTTTCCATCTCGTTCAGCTCGTGGTAGTGGGTGGCAAAGAGCGTTCGCGGATGTCCCGCCTTTACGTTCTCGTGCAGGTATTCCACAATGGCCCAGGCTATTGAGATGCCGTCGTAGGTAGAGGTGCCGCGTCCCAATTCGTCGAAGAGCACCAACGAACGGCTGCTGACGTTGTTCAGGATGTTCGAGGCCTCCGTCATCTCCACCATAAACGTCGATTCACCTAAAGAAATGTTGTCTGAGGCACCTACACGAGTGAAGATTTTATCCACCAGACCTATTTTCGCGGCCTCTGCTGGCACGAAGCAGCCCACTTGGGCAAGTAGCACGATGAGTGCCGTCTGACGCAACAGCGCCGATTTACCGGCCATATTCGGGCCTGTAATAATGACTATCTGCTGCTTCTCGTTGTCGAGCATGATGTCGTTGGGGATATATTGTTCACCAAGTGGCAACTCCTGTTCAATCACAGGATGACGCCCCTGACGTATTTCGAGCACCGTGCTGTTGTCAATAACGGGGCGGATATAACGGTTCTCCTCAGCGGTCTTGGCAAAGCTTAATAGGCAGTCGAGGTGGGCCAGAATGTTGGCGTTAATCTGAATCTGCGGAATAAACTCCTGCATAGCCAGCACCAGTTCGTTGAACAGCTTGGTCTCCAAGGCCAGTATCTTATCCTCTGCCCCAAGTATCTTTTCTTCATATTCCTTCAGCTCCTGCGTGATGTAACGCTCAGCCTGAGCCAGCGTCTGCTTGCGCACCCACTCCTGAGGCACTAATTCCTTATAGGTATTACGCACTTCAAGGTAGTAGCCGAACACGTTGTTATAGCCAATTTTCAACGACTGGATGCCCGTCTGCTCAGCCTCGCGCTGCTGAATCTGCAGCAGGTAGTCCTTGCCGCTATACGCTATACGCCGCAACTCATCCAGCTCATCGTTCACACCATCGCGAATGACGCCACCCTTAGCCACCAGCTGTGGTGGGTCGTTCTGTATTTCCTTCTGTATCCTATCACGCAGCGACTCGCAAAGATTCAGCCGCTCTCCCACGCGCTTCAACGCATCGTTCTGAGCATAGAGGCAAGCCGTCTTGATGGGCTGAATGGCCTGCAAGGCTGTCTTCAGCTGCACCACCTCACGAGGCGACACACGCCCTACGGCCACCTTCGAAATGATACGCTCCAGGTCGCCAACCCTATGTAGCTGTTCGTCAATACACTGGCGGAAATCTGGTTCGCGATAGTAGTATTCCACAATATCCAAACGCTCATTGATAGGCCGTTCGTCCTTCAGCGGGAACACCAGCCAGCGGCGCAGCAGTCGACCACCCATCGGGCTTACCGTCCTGTCTACCACATCCAACAGCGACTTACCATCGTCCTGCATCGGCTGAATCAGCTCCAATGAACGGATGGTGAACTTGTCGAGCCTCACGTATTTCTCTTCCTCAATGCGTTGTAGCGAGGTGATATGCGCTATTTGGGTGTGCTGTGTCAGCTCTAAGTATTGCAGAATGGCCCCTGCGGCAATCATGCCATTCTTCAGATGGTCAACGCCAAAGCCCTTCATCGACTTCACCTTGAAGTGCTTCAGCAACTTCTGCATAGCCGTCTGCTCAGTAAACACCCAGTCGTCGAGCTCAAAGGTGAAGAGCTTTGAGCCAAAATGCTGCTCAAAATCCCGCTTGCGTGCACGATCTACCAGCACCTCCTTAGGCTGCAGGTTACCCAGCATCTTTTCCACGTAGTCGTAAGTACCCTCGCCTGTCAGGAACTCACCTGTGGAGATATCGAGGAAGCTGACGCCGCAGGCCACCTTTCCGAAATGAACTGCACAAAGGAAGTTGTTCTCCTTGTAGTTCAGCACATTGTCGGAGAGGGCCACACCAGGGGTCACCAACTCCGTAATGCCTCGCTTCACGAGCTTCTTCGTCAGCTTGGGGTCTTCCAACTGGTCGCAGATGGCCACGCGCTTGCCGGCACGTATCAACTTCGGCAGATAGGTATCGAGGGCGTGATGCGGAAATCCTGCCATCTCGTCACCCTTGTTGTAACCGTTGTTACGATGGGTCAGCGTGATACCCAGTATGCGGGCAGCCGTCACAGCATCCTCACAATACGTCTCGTAGAAGTCACCACAACGGAACAGCAGCACCGCATCAGGATGCTTTGCCTTCAAGTCGAAAAACTGCTTCATCATCGGGGTCAGCTCCCCGTCTTTCTTTGCCATCTTGTCGTTTTTTTGAGTTAATATCTTTTCAATAGCCGATGAATAGCCTTGTCAAGCGATTCGGTAGGCTCAATGATATTGTAGTCGCGCCAGAAATCGGGGTCGCGGAAATAGTCAACCTTATCAAAGAATGCATCGCGCTGGTCAAAGGACTCACGGCCGCGGATAGGCTGTACATCCTGATTGGTGGTATTGGTCACCACCATTTCACAGCAGGCAGTAAACGCAGTAGCAAACAGCCGACGCTTCCAGTCACAGTTGAAACGGAACATCGTACGAATGTAGCTGATACGCGTCAAGCCGTCAGCATCCTGCCGATAGTCAACCAGCAGCGACATTTCCTTGGGCCTAAAGCGCACACCTAAGGGCTTCCTCACCAGCATCACCTCTGTTGCCTTCTGGCGGTCGCTCATATCCAGCTCTAACTCTGCCCGCGTAAAAGCCAGCGATTCCTCATCGATATACAGCTTCCCATAGTAAAGGGCGTAGGGCAGTTGCACCCTCGGCGTGATATTCACCACATATTGACGGCGGTCGCCAATCGTTGTCGGCGCTTCCATCTTGAGATTATAATGGTCCAGATCTTCGCTGTTCAGCAAGAAGTCTGTTTTCTTCACAATGTCAAGCTGAATAGGTGATACTGGGCCACCTAAGACCTTGACGCCAAGCGTATCACTCACCTTCGGGCTGAGCAGACGCCGCCCTTTGTAGATGGCCACCCTGTCACGATAGTCGCGATGTCCATAGCTCGACTTATACATATCCACCACACCCTCAGCCACACAGATATGGTGCTGACGCTTCATCGCTGTCTCACGGTAGAAACACCTGTATAGTTCGGGTTGCTGACTGTAGTTGTTGGGAATCTTGCTGATGGCTCTCATCACCAGGTCGCGCGCATTATCGGCCATCACTACCACTTCATTCAGCTGGATGGAAGTAGGTTCAAGCTTGATGGTAAGGGGGGAGTTGGCGGGAAAACCGCCAACCACGGACTGCTTGGTGCGATAACCTACATGCGACACCACGATGCGCGACATTGGCTGCTCACTCTTCAGCACGAAATATCCGTCGGCATTGGTGACCACCGAAATGCCCTCCGCCTTCACGTTAGCACCAGCCACGGGCTGACCAGTGGCATGATTAACCACCGTTCCGCTAACAACGGCTTTCTGTGCCATAACGGCCGACACCAGAAGCACAGACAGTAAAATCAACACACCTCTTTTCATAGTTCAGTTATTGGGATTGGTTTTGTTTGTAATAGTCAAACTGTGCCTGCCCGTCAGAGCCATAGCAGTAGAGGCCCGTACGGATGCCCTTCCAAAAGCCGAAGTACATGGGGAAGGGGTTGCCAACAGGCGTAAACTGCTGTCCGTCGATGCTATACCAGAACTGATGGTGGTTCTGCACACAGTCGTTAGTAACGCGAAGGTAGAGATGGTCGTATTGACCAGGCTTGATGATTTCCTTCTGTCCCCCAAACTCAGTATAGATACCCTGAGGACAGAGGCCAATCGCATTAAAATGCTTGCCGATGCAGAAGAGGCCGGCATAGCAGTTGCCTTTGGAGGAGAGTAGGGTCGTGGACTCGCTCTTGTAGCCAACCACCTTCTGCGTCAGCATGTTCCTGCTGTCCTTCAGGCTATCGGCAGGCAAGGCGTGGAGGGTCATCCAGCCCTTGCGCTCCGTAAGGCTCCAGCTGGAGTTAACGGGGTTATGGTTCCATTGCCATTGGAGTCCGAGTGTAGAGTCTGAAAAGTCATCGTTGATCTGTAGCTCAACGGGCTGAGAGGGTAGGGGAGACTTCCATTCTGCCACAGGCTCGCCCACGCCATTGCCGTCATAGTCAACACCCATCAGCGGCCAGTCGTCCTCCCATCGGGCTGGTTGCAAATGAACCACACGACCCAATACCGGAGTACGCTGGAAGTGATAGAACCACCACGTTTGTTCGCTACCATTGGGGGAGTCAGAGGGAGCCGTGTCTACCAGAGCACCCTGATGAGGTCCATTGATATTGGTCGTTCCCTGTTCCAGCACAATACGCCGTTCGTAGGGACCATAGATGTTTCGCGACCTGAGCGCCGTTTGCCAGCCGGTGCCGACACCTCCCTCAGGAATGATCAGGTAGTAGTAGCCATTACGCTTCATGAACTTCGTGCCTTCGGCCGTAGGGCCTGTATATACGGTTACGCCGTCATCGAGCAGCTGCCGTCCGTCGGCTGTCATCTTATGAATGATGATGGGACCTGCCCCACGAAGACTGTGACCCAGATAGGCCTGACCATCCTCATCCCAAAACGGACAAGGGTCTTCCCATCCCACCACATGCTTCACCACATGCAACTGACTCCACGGGCCATGAGGATCTTTGGCCGTTGACATAAAGAGACCCTCCTCGGGCGTACAGAAATAGACGTAGAAGAGCCCGTCGTGGTAACGGATGGCTGGTGCCCACGACCCTCCGGCATAGTGCTGGTTGCTGTCCCATCCAGGCTCGTCGAAGCGTGAATAGATCTGACTGATATAGCGCCAGTTCACCATATCGTCGCTCTCCAGTACCTGCATACCAATGAAGTGGAAGTCAGAAGCCACCATATAGTATTTCTTACCCACACGAATGACATCAGGGTCAGAGAAGTCGGCATTCAGCACGGGATTGCGGAAAGTGCCGTCTCCCTGATCGCCCCAACGCACATCTGATTCCTGTGCCAACGCAGCCATACTTAATAGTCCGGCCAGCGTCATTCCTATAATTCTCGTTGCAATCATGGTGCAAATATACAACTTTTTCACGAAAAACGTGGTCTTCGGCAATTATTTGTGATGAAAAGGACTGATTATTGGATTATTTATGTAATTTTGCACCAGAATGATGAACAATAGAATGAAGCTTGTTAACACTTTATTATTGATAATGGCTCTGGCTGGTGGTACCGTTGTGGATGCCTATGCCCAGAAAATTACCCAACAACAGCGAAGGGAACGGATGGACAGCGTACTTGCATCCCGTTATTATCGTACGCCCTACGATACGAACTACGTCGTTCGTCCTGAGGGACGCCTGACGCTGAAAGTGAGACTCAACCAGACGGGAAACACCTTCCATGCAAAGGGAACGGTCAATGACGTCTACTCAAAGGCTGACCTCAGTACCAGTCACAAAACCACGTTGAGCATCGGCGCTTCCTATCGTGGCCTCTCTGCTTCTCTGGCTATCAATCCGTCCAAAATGAGCGGAAGCTATAAGGACTATGAGTTCAACCTTAATTACTACAGCAGCCGCATCAGCATCGACTTCAGCTATCAGCGGTCTGAGTCATTGACGGGCGACGTAGAGCGCGACGGACGTGGCGTGCAGACAATGGAGTCGGGCGATCTCACGCTGAAGGTTGTCAACCTGGCGGGCTACTACGCTTTCAACCACCACCGCTTCTCCTATCCCGCTGCCTTCAACCAGAGTTACATCCAGCGTCGTTCTGCTGGCTCGTGGTTGGCTGGCATCAGCTATCAGGGGGGCATCATTGAGACGAGCGACGATTTGAAAGCCAGGAATCAGAATGCTCCCGATGTCAGCATCGATATCGGACATATCGGCATTGGTGGCGGATACGGCTATAACTGGGTACTCGGCAAGAAATGGCTCATCCACATCACTATGCTACCCACCTTCGTGGTCTATAACCGCAACAAAATGATGGTGAACGGCGAGCGCAAGGAAGCCCAGCACATGCGGTTCAACATGATTTTCAATGAGCGTGCCGCCATTATCCACAACTTCTCCTCACGCTATTTCGCTGGCGCAACCCTTGTCATGAACAACTCCATCTTCGACGACAAGGTAGTGGTTGTCAACCAAAACAAATGGCGCGCACGTGCCTTAGTCGGCATACGTCTGTAGTGCTTTCCACCTCTTTATAATCTAAGGCGACGCCACACAAAGCGGGGAATGCGTCGCCATACCCATGTGATGGCCCGCCAACGCCAGTCGATCACCCTCACATGCCGATGTTTCTCGATAGAACTCACCATATCGCGCGCCACGTCTTTCTTATCCAATAGGAGAGGGTAGGGGTCGTCGCCCAGCAAATCGGTGGCTACGAATCCTGGCCGCAGGTCGGTAAAGCGGATGTTCAGGTGCTGCGCATGGGCTAATTGCTCTAACGACTGGATATAGGTATTCTGGAAGGCTTTCGTAGCAGAGTAGGAGGGGGCTGGTCCCAATCCCTTCGTGCCTGCTATCGAGGATATAACGGCCACGTGGCCGCCTCCATGAGCTGCCATATAGCGATAGGCCGTACCTACCATGCGGGTGAAGCCCAGACCGTTGGTAGCCACTGTCTGCAGCTCTATCTGCTCTTCCAAACCACGGTTCTGACGGCCTATGCCTGAAGCGTGGAAGTAAAGGTCCATGCCGCCCAGCTCGTCTATCAGCGCCAACAGCTGCTGTCCGGCAGCTTCATCGTTGACGTCGATTCTTGCCGCATGCTCAAACTCCGACAGCTGCTCCACCCTTCTGGCAGCTACGCCCACCGTCCAGCCTTTCTGCCTCAACAATCGCGCCACCTCAAGCCCTATGCCTGAAGAGGCGCCTATGACGATTGCTCTTTTCATCTGGAAACAGAAATCCCGCGTGGTTGTTCTGTCACGCGGGATTTCCTATTCAGTTCATTATGCGAATGGATTCTCTGTGGGGTAGTAGTCACCCTTCGGGAAGTTGTAGTCTATCTCGTCAACGGGGATACCCATGTACTTGAGAACCTCCCAGAGATACTTACCCTGATGGCCGAACATAACGGCGCAGTGGTGTGGGTAATGCTTCTCGATGAGGACGTGACGATAGAAGCGGCTCATGTTCTTGATACCGAAGATACCGATAGAACCGAATGAGCGTGTAGCTACAGGAATAACCTCGCCCTGAGCGATATAAGCGCGGAGCTTGGTGTCGGCAGTAGACTGCAGACGATAAACTGTAGCCAGACCTGGCTGGATGTCACCCTCGAGAGTACCATTGGTAACCTCAACAGGCAGAGCGCGAGCCATAATGCGCTGGAAGCACATCTGGCAGTTGCAAACCTTAGAAGAAGCGGTGTTACCACAGTGGAAGCCCATG
>CADBHI010000063.1 GCA_902794405.1 uncultured Prevotellaceae bacterium | reverse complement strand
CTGCCCTGACCCCAAGCGCGGCTACCGCGAGTATGCCCCTCGTGTCCTGCACCCCAAGACAGAAACAATTAGCGGCACCCTTGAAGAAGAGTGCCGCCAATTGATGCAGGATTTCTTTCGAAATCGGCGATAGTATTTTTCTTGCGTGGCTTAACGGCTACCGCCAGCCCACCAATACTTAGCTACTTAACAATAAAAGTGATACTAATGAAATCCCCTTCTCACGACAGGTTGCTGCGGAGAAGGGGACTTGGAAGGGATGATCGGAATCAGTCTACTTTATTCTTCATCCTCTGGCCATCCGGTATACTTAAAGCCAACGGCTTTGTAGTGCATGCCAGGGTAGTCGGAACGGGAGTAGATGAATTCGATATAGTCGGTAGTGGTGCCTGAACCTTCGGTCTTGATGCCGTTATGCTTGCAGAAGCCGCTGACATTGACGGTACCAATTGACTTGGCGCTGTTTCCGGCAAAGTTGTCGACATTGACGCCGGTGAAGGTGTAGTCGCCCATGTTGATGCTCAGCTTGGCGTTGATGTTGAAGCTCTTGTTGGCCGACAGTCCGCCTATGCGCAGCCACGCTTTGTCGCTGTCGTAGTCGGTGGTGTTGCTCAGATAGGCATATACTTCGCCATAAGAGCATAGCTGCTCCACCTTGCTGTTATCGTTCACGTCGACAGAAGCCCAGAATTCGGCGTCGCTCTTGGAAGCATCCTCACCCTCATAGATAATGATATCATACTGGCCGCCAATCGGTGCGATGGGGGTGTAGTCGATGTCGAAGTCAGTGCCCTCGTTGCAGCTGCTCAGTGTCAGCAGTGCTGCGAGCATACCAAATAAATATGTTACTTTCTTCATGTGATTGATTGGTTATGTCTTGTTATATTTATATGTGTTACTTTTGCCACCAGAGCTTCTTCAGCATATCGTTGCCGTTGGTCATGATATACTCTTCTGCTTTCTGATTGTACAGCGTAGAGCCCTGGGGGTATAGCAGTCTCATTGGGTATTGGCCTGCGTTCAGTGAGCTGGCCGTTGCATCAACCAGGCTTCCGGGGACATAGCCCTCGGCAAAGCCTCTCTCCAGTTTGTCGTTCACCTCACGCACCATGATGTCGGGCTGAATCTCGGGGATGCCTAAACGGTTTCGGGTCAGCCAGCCGTCGTAGACGTTGGCTCCGGCGTAGGTAATCCAGTACTGCATGCCGATGCTCTTCAGCATGTTGGCTTCGTCAAACTTGTAGACACCATCCACAAAAGCCGTGCCGTCTAACTTCCAACGGTTGAAACCGGCGATAATGGCCTTGTCGTAGTATTCCTTAGCCTTGCTGACGTTGCCGGCACGGGCATAGGCCTCAGCTATCATCAGTTCGCATTCTGCCTCGTTCATCAGGTAGACGGGGTCATTGTAGCGCTGGCGGAAGCGTGAGGTCGTGGTCAGCGGAGCCACCTTGGTGTCGGGCGTCTTCTCTGCACCGTAGGGCAGTCCCTCATAGCACTCGTTCAGGTTGGCAATCCACTCTTCCTCAGTAGTAAACTTGGCTTTAGCCTGGGCAGTGGGCTCATAGATATAGACAATGCGCGGGTCGTTGTTCATCAGCATGTAGTCGAGGAAGGTCTGGCAGGCACGCATGTTCTCCGTGGTGTTCAGCTGGCGGATGTTCATCTCATAAAGGGGATTACTCTTGTTGGTGGCATCTTCCCACACAGTCCACGCGCAGTCCTCTTCTAACAGTCCGCCCTCAGCCAGCAGCGAGGCAATCTGTGAGGCGTTGGCGCTATAGTCCTTCAGATAGGCCTTCAGCTTCAGGCTCTTTGCAAAAGCTACCCATTTCTTCATGTCGCCGCCCAGATAGCAGTCGTAGTTTGATACGGGCGAGGTGGCGTTGGCTGCTATGGCGTCGTCGCCCTTTGCAATGGCCTCGTCAAGCAGGGCGATGATGCCGGGATAGACCACTGTCTTGCTGTCGTCAAACTTGGGGTTGGCAATAGTGGCATTCAGTGCTTCTGTGAAAGGAATGTCACCGTAGGAGTCGGTCAGCATCATGTAGTCATAAGCCGTCAGCACCTTGGCCATGAGCCACCAGTTCCACTGTTTGTTGGCCTCTGCATCGGCCAGTGCCAGCTTCAGGTCTTCCAATGAGTGAGAATAGTAGTATTCCCACATCATTCTGACAGGAGGATAGTTGTCAGCCGTCGTAATGGAGTACGAGCAAACCGAGTTGTACTGGTTGGTGGAGTTACCCTGGGTGGTGTACTGACACCACATGTTGCCCGTAATAGCGGCCTGATAGCCCAAGATTGAGACCGTGGAAGCCTCAGCAGCGGCTACAAGATACTTTGCTGATGCGCTGGCAGGATAGTTGGGGTTGTCGTTGATGTCGAGGAAACCGCTATCCTTACATGAAGTCAGCGTTGTCATAGCAAGTGCCATGCACAGCATGGCTGTTCCTATATTCTTAACAATCTTCATAGTTCTTTCTTCATTAAATGGTTAAAAAACGACCTTCAGGTTTACACCATAGCTACGTGTAGAGATGGTACCGTAGTTCATCTCACCGAATTCAGAGTCGATATCGTTACCCAGGTTCGAAGTCTCGGGGTCGACATAGTTCTGGCTCTTTGGTGTAATAAGGAAGAGGTTGTGGCCTATGAGGCTGAGCGAAAGCTTCTGCATATAGAGCTTGGTGCAGATGCTCTTCGGGAAGTCGTAGGTGAGAGCCAGTTCGCGAAGCTTGAAATAGCTGCGGCTGACGACGAACTCACGGCGCACATCGGGGTTGTAAGAGTAGTTACCCTGGCCGTAGCACATGTAATAGGCATTGATGGGAATGTTGTTTTCAACATATTCATCGCCCACAATTTTCACGGAGTGAGGATAGACGTAAGCATCACGCTCGTTGGTGACAGTCTCGGTAGAGTTACCGTTGAAGTGGGTGATGTACGATGTTTCGGTATACATCAGACCGCCCTTGTGCCAGTCGCCTGTAGCGGAAAGGCTCAGGTTCTTATACTTCAGGTTGGTGTTGAAACCCATCACGAAGTCGGGCTGCGAGGTGCCTAAGTAGTCGTATTTCACATTGTCAGTGTTGGGCCATCCGTTATTGCTCACGATGGTGTAGCCGTTATAGGGGCTATTCTCGTCGTTGACTGTTGCCCTTGCAGGCAGTTTGAAGATACCGATGGGCTCATCCACCTTCAGCACATAGCTCACGCCACGGACGCTGGCATAGCCGCCCACACTGACGGTGTATTCTGTCAGACCGTCCCACAGTTCCTTGACCTTGCTCCAGTTCTTGGTAAAGGTAGCGCCAACGCTCCAGTCCCAGTCCTTAGTGCGGATGGGAGTGAAATTCACGGCTGCCTCAATACCCTTGTTCTCCAGTTTACCCACATTGCGGGTGTTTGACGTGTAACCCAGCTCAGGAGCCAAGGTAGCCGAGATAATCTGGTTCTTGGTCTGACGGTTGTAGTAGCCGAAGTCAAAGCTCAGACGGTTGCCGAAGAAGGCACCGGACAGACCCATTTCATACTCAGTCGTGATTTCCGGCTTCAGGTCGGTATTGGGAAGACGGTTAAACTCTGTCAAGGCCGATACGCCGCCGATAGGCAGGTAGGTATAGCCATAGTCTGTCCAGGGCACGTAATACGAAGAGGTCATGTAGACGTTAGCATCGTTACCCGTCTGACCGATGGCAGCGCGCACCTTCAGCAGGTTGATGTCCTTGATCTCTTTCAGGGCGGGGATAGCCTGATTCAGCAGCACCGACGCATTCACACCGCCGTAGAAGTAGCTATTGTTGCCAGCGGGCAGCGTCGACGAGAAGTCGTTACGAGCCGACAGGTTCAGGAAGGCCCAGTCGTCCCAGTTCAGTTCCAACTGCCCCAGCAGACCGATAAGACGGCGCTTGTTCTGCGTCTCCTGGGCTATGGAGTAAGAGGCCGTGTTTTTGAATGCATACCAGCCACTGATGTCCAAAGCCTCGTTGTAGGCACCCGTCTGCCAGTAGCTGCGCTGGTTCATGTTCCAGCCCAAGGTCAGGTCAGCCTTCAGTTTGCCAAAGCTCTGACTGCCCATTAGCAGGATGCTGGCGTCAATCTGTGAACGGTTGTTGCCATAGTTGCTGTAGTAGCCCGGCTCGGGGTTCGTCGTACCGTTACCCTCAGCCTGGTAAGAACCTTCCGACCAGTCGAGACGGGCCTGCTTCGTACCATACTTGTAATTGTCGAAGTCGCCGCCGATACGTCCCAGCACCTTCAGGTTCTTCAGAATGTCGTAGCTCAGTTCAATACGTCCGTACACGCGGTCGCCGGAATACTCACTGAAGTTGTTGTCAACCATCCAGTAGGGGTTGTAGGCATACCACGTGAAGTAGTTGTCGGGGTTGTAGCGAATGTCGTTATAATCCTCCATCTGTGAGAAGTCCACGTCGGTGACACCCTGCAGCAGCTCGCTGTAGATGTCTACCGGACGGTGCTCGTCCTTGTGGACATAGTTAATCGACATGTCTAAGTGGAATTTGTCGATGTTGGCATAGCCGCGCAGTGCGAAGGTGTTACGATAGTATGTGTCACCGTCGTTGGGAAGGATACCGTTCGACGATACATTACCGTAGCTGGCCGAGATGCCCACCTTCTCGTTGCCGTAGCGCAGTGCCACGTTGTGGTTCCATTCCGTGCCAGTCTTATAGAAGTTGCGGATGTTGTTCTCAACAAACGAGTAAGGCTTTTCCAGCTTGACGTCGTCAGGCAGCTCCGTAGAGCCCCACCAGTGCATGCGGCCGTCCAGACGCGGACCCCACGAACCGTTCTCGGCATTATCCCAGGAGCCCCAGCCCTGACCGAAGAGGTTCTGCGACATCGGCACACGGAGGTTCTGCGTCAGTGTCAGCGAACCGTCGTAAGTCAGCTCAGCCTTGTTGTTGGCAGCAGCCTTCTTGGTGGTAATCATCACCACGCCGTTAGCCGCACGTGAACCGTAGAGCGCCGTTGCCGAAGCACCCTTTAGCACCGTCACTGACTCAATATCCTCAGGGTTGATGTCGCCTGCACCGTTACCGAAGTCGAAGTGAATCGTACCCACACGTTCGTTGGTGATAGGCGAACCGTCGACAATGTAAAGCGGGTTGTTGCTCGATACCGACGAGATACCGCGGATAAGCACCTTCTGCGACATACCTGCCGAACCGCTGCTGGCAATGTTCACACCTGCCACCTTACCCTGCAGGGCATCCATTAGGTTACCCGACTTCGACACCGTCAACTCGTCGCTCTTCAGCGTAGAGTTGGCATAGCCCAGTGTCTTCTGCTGGCGGTTCATACCCATGGCCGTCACCACCACCTCGTCGAGCAAGGCAGCATCCTGACGCAGGTATACCTTCATACCGTCCTTGGCAGTCACGGTCTGAGGCTCATAGCCTACATACGAAATCTTCAGCTTCGTCTTGCCCTGAGGCATGGTCAGCGAGAAGCGACCGTTAGCATCGGTCAGCATGCCTACCTTAATTCCATCGATGCGAACCGTTGCACCGATAATCGGCTGCTGGTCCTCTTCTGAGAATACGGTACCACTGACCTGTGTCTGTGCAAACGCCCCACCTACAAAGAGCAGGATGCTTGCCATGAACAATGTTAGTCTTTTTTTCATAATTCTCTCTCGTTTTTTTGGTTTGTTTATAATAAATAATGATATTTCAGCCTGCAAAAATACTACATAAGTTTTAAAAAAACGAATAATTTTATAAAAAAAACACATTTCTTGCCATTTTATTAAATAAAACGCCCGATTTTTCCCTCTTTTCTTCACATTTTGTCACATAATCCCATTTTTAATCGCTATTTTGTCACACTTTAACAACTCCTTACGCGTACCTTATTATATATTGGTCATCAGCTCGACCTTGGTCGCTTGGCTTGCCAAGAATTCCTTACTCCATACTCCCCATCTCCTTACTCCTTTACTACTATCAAGTTAATTGAAAAACAAATATTTCTCCGCTATGTGGTATAATCTCTTGGTTTTCAGCAAGATGATGGCGGAGGAATTTTAATGTGGCTTGATGGACGTTGGGTGACTTTTCAAGTAGGGATCTGTAAGGACGGTAGAGGGCAGGTGAATGGTTAAGATGCTGGACTAAAGTCGTAAAGAGGCCGTACTAAACGGCTCTACCACTTAAGTCGCAAGGTAATAGAACTAAAGTCGTGAGATTCTGCTACTTAAGTGGTAAGACCTTCCGACTTAAGTGGCAGATTCAATTAGTAGGGCCTAAAGGGGCTTAAATCCTGGCTAAGAAACCGATTTGCCCCCATACAATCGGTCTTGGGTGTTACATCATACAGACTATATGAGATGAGCAAAATTGCTCCGCCATCATTCCATTGAATATCAGGAGGTTAGCAGTGGTAGCGGAGCAATTTTGCATAACAGTAATATTGCAAACAGCGCCTTGTTGGGGAAGGTCACCTTCTCCGTCGAGGTAATTGTGGCCGAGCCTTCACCGTTATGCCACGCATCAGCGTCATTTGATTAAGACCTTACTACCATTGATGATGTAAACACCAGGAGACAGGGTCTTTTGTTGCTCAATATGCATTCCGGCATTATTTTTGCCTCTGAAAATGAGGTAGCCCTGGACGGAATAAACCTCATAGTCGCCATCGGGCACAATGCTCATTTCCCTGATACCCTGAATAATCTTGTCGTCAGTGAGGATAATGGGCGAACTGAATGTTCCCATCACGGCATCCGGCTCGAAGGCAATGGTGCAGTACTGAAGCTGGTCGTTATCGTCCTTGAAGAGGGCGTAGAGCGTGCGGTGCTGCCCATTCACGGTGGCATCGAAGGTAAATGTCGCGTTGTCGGCCCCAGCTACCGTCAGCACGTAGTAGCCACGGTCGGGCAGCGTGGTGAAGGTTTCCTTGCTGTTGTTTGTCGCGGTGACGGCCACGTTGTCCATGTCAACGTCCACGGCATCAGAAAGCATGAGCTTGGCGATGACAAGCATGTTGTCAGCATAGCCGTAGTTGTTGCCCGAGGACTGCTCACCGTCAGGCGCGAGCCTCCTTGCCTTGAGTACATTCTTTGAGGTGACATCGTCAAAGACGGGCTTCACCGTGCTACTGCCTGAATAGTACTTATATCCCATGCCGGGCATGAAGTTGGTCATCAGGCCTTCCCAACGATGGTAGGCCTGCGACCACTGTGCGTAGGCATCGCGTGCCTGTAGCACGTCGGCATCTTCGGCAGTGAAGCCGGAGAAGGCAGAGGTGACCGACTGGTTCTTATAGAACGGGTTGCGGATCCATGTCCAGCCCTGCTTAATGTCCTGCTTGGCATCAGCTCCTGTGAGCAGTTTGCCCGAGACGGTGACGGTGACAGGTTCCAGTGCCCTCATGGCGTACATTGAGTTCTCGTTCAGGCTTTCCAGGTCGCGGCCCATGAAGCCGTAGGGCACTCCGTCGTCGTCCGTGTCAGGATTCCATTCCGCGCCGTGGGTCTGCGTCTTGACGGTGCGAATCTTTCCATTGGCAAACTGCAGGGCGTCGTTGAGACTCTGTCCGACGGTGTTCACATAGAAGCTCACCCAGTTCCAGCCCTCCTTGAGGTTCAGCGTCTGCTCTACCGTCGAACCGGCAGTGAGCACCTCGGGATCATCGTAACTGCCGAATGGCGAGGCGTTGACAGCGAATGTCATGGTGCCGCCTTTCTGTCGGATCAGTGGTGAGTAGGTCACGTCGCGGTTGGCATCCCATGCCTTGAATCTAATGTTCTTGCCAATCTGGTCCTTACCGCCATAGATAATCATGTTGACGAAGTAACTATTGCGATGGCTGTTGTACTGCACATGGCTGACACCCACACAGACATCCTCAATAAAGGCAGCCACGATGTCGGACTCGTCCTCACTGTAGGCGCTGTTCAATGCCAGGCGTGCCGTCATGGGAATGGTGTACTCCTTGTCGCTGGTATCAACGGCCCACATCGGGGCATCTCCACTCACATACAGATCAATAGCGCATCGCTCCGTCATATTGCTGCCGACATTCATCAGGACAATGCTCTCCGACTGTTTACCCACAGGCACATTGGCACTGACGGTGAACTCAACGCTGACGCTGCCCTGCGGGTCGATGGTACCGCTGGAAGGCGAAGCCGTGAGCCACGAAGGCATGTTCAGACTCCAGCTGACACTACCTGAGCTCAGGTTGACAATGTCCTTCCTAAAGGTTTTCTCCTTGCCTTCTTCGGTGGTCAGATCAATCTTCTCAAGGTCAGCCCATCGCAATGGATTCTTGCGTACATAGGCATTCCATGAAATGCGGTTCGAACTGTTGCCGTTCAGGTCGGGCACATTCTTCAGCGAGATGTTGATGGTAGTACCCTCCAGTTTGTTGAGCACGTCGTCGTCAATGTTGATGGTTACCTGACGGTCGGAAGCCGCAAATGTATAGAACAGGTTGCTGCGTGTGGGTGCAACCTTCAGCGATGGCGTTGTACTGGCCTTCACCAGAGTGCCCTTCAGGTCATGGGTGGTGACACTACCATTTTCCACAGCGTTGTGCGGCGAGAAGGTGGTGCTGAGCTGGTTGCCTCCATCGAGTGTCGAGAACTCGAACGGATAGTAGCGGACGAGTCCCTTGACAGAAGCGGTATCTATCATGTTGTATCGCTCGTCGAGCAGCACTTGGTTGCTGTAGAGTCCCTTCCAGATGCGCACCTCATCGATGTCACCCACTAAGCCGTTGCCAAAGTAGAGGCTGTCGCAAGCCAGGCCGGGCATCAGCTTCTCCTGCAGTGCCATCTGGCTGGTGCCGTCGATATAGACCATGGCAGAGATGCCACGCTGCACATTCAGCAGCACGTGGTGCCACTCTTCGCCAAAGGTACCTACCGACTCATAGGTCTTCTCTTCACCCGTCAACTTGGTCTTGAGCGTGAGGTGACCGTCGGCATTGGCATTCAATATGATGCCGTTGTTGCTGGTGTTCATAATCTTCTGGTCAGTCTTGCTTCCAAGCTGGGTATCTCTCTTATACCAGAACTCCAAGGCGTAACTGTCAGAGTCGTCCATATTGCAGTCACCCATCGGTATGGCCAGATGCTTATCGGCAGTGAGGTGGGCACTGTAGTTGACGTTATCGATAAACCAGCTGTTATCGGGCACCTCGATATGGTTGCCGCCTACGATGTCCTCAGCCGTCTGTCCGTGGCCCTCTTCCATCTTCCAGTAGTGCCACAGGCCATCCTCCAGTCCGCTCTTGCGCTTCATGCCCATCGGCAGGTGAACATCGGTACGCACATAGTCCCAGAGTGCCAAGTCGGCAAACTGACTGTTAGAGAGGGCGCCCAAGGTCATCTTACCATTACTATTGATGTCGGGCACGGCAACACCCGTCAGCACCTTCTTCGTCTGGTCGCCATAGCAGGCCGTCAGCGAGAGCAGGTTCTCACCATTCTCCGCCTGTGGATCCCTGGCCTTGTAGGACAACTGCCAGAACACCCATTCGTCGTCCTTGAAGGTCAGCGGGGCATTAGCCGACACTTCGAACGGCTCTGCCGTATTTCCGTTCTCATCTGCGGTTTCGCCGTTGGCAATGACCACGAACGGTAACTTGCCATTGACACCTACTCCCAGCATCGTCTCGTTCGAGCCGAACATCAGCATGTAGCCTTCGACTTTCTTTGCCCAGAACTCAGCCGTGAACGAATGGTTGCGCAGGTCAATCTTGTTCTGCGTTGCCAGCTGGGTGTTAGAAACGTTCTGTCCCACCAAACCCACATGATAGACGTTCTTGCTGTTTTCAATCAGTGTACCATAGACCTCGATGTTATTGTCCTGAGTAATCTTGTCGCTTGAAATGTCCTCGTTGAACTCGGCCCTGATGATGCTGCCCAAATCCAGCACGCCGTCGGTAGGCGAAGGCAGGGAAATCAGCGACGGACGCTTGGTATCCTTGATGACCTGTATCAGTTCCGACGTCGTCGTCACCTCATCGGCGTTGCCCTGAGCCGTTGCTGACAGCACACGGAAGGAGTAGTTGCCGTCGGAATACTGCTTCATGTCCAACGGAACCCTGATGACACCACCGTCGGCCTGAGCAGCCTCTGCCAGGTTCACCTGTCCGGGCAGGAGATCCTTGCTGGTGACCCACTCCTTCAGGAGCACCCAGTCGGGATTGCTGTTATAGCGGTATTGCAGGCGCAAGGCCTTCAGTCCCTCATGGTTTTGGTCGAAGCCACTCACCTGGAATTCCACAACTGTGCCCGTAGCCGTGTTCACCACATTATTATTAATATGCAGGGCCACATCGCTCGACACAGGTACAAAGTGTGCGCTGACAGGCACTACCGACTCAATGACTCCCCAGTGGCTGGTAGCGTCGTCCTGAGTCGTAGACCGCAGGTAGATTTTGATGTCGTCATAGTCCAGGATGCTGTTGTTACCCTGTCTCACTTCGATGGTCTTCTCGATGGTCTTGTTAGGTGCCACGTGCAACCTGAGACCATTAGACAACGGCATTCCATCGACAAACAGTTGAGCGCCGTTCTTGTTCGATTCCGACTTCACACCCAGCTTGAAGTAGTGGTCTGAGTTGGCATACGACTGGTTGCTGCACTTGATCTTGAAGAAAGCCGAACTACCATTGGGCACCATGCTCTGTATAGGTTCGTCGATAATCAGCTGGGGCACCTCCATCTGGATGGTCTTCGCCATGATTTCCTCGCCTTTACTAAAGAAGCGCGTAGAGTCACCGTCCTCGTAGGGACCATAGGTGTGTCCGGCACGGGTACGGAAGATGGGGCTCCATCCGTTATAAGACACGGCGAGTTGCCTATAGGAATTCTCGGTCTCCTCCTGTT
Source organism: uncultured Prevotellaceae bacterium (assembly GCA_902794405.1). Lineage (GTDB taxonomy): Bacteria > Bacteroidota > Bacteroidia > Bacteroidales > Bacteroidaceae > Prevotella. The sequence goes on along the minus strand of CADBHI010000063.1, from coordinate 11,812 downwards.
TGCAGTACACGTCGACGGAGTGGTCGCAGTAGTCATTGTCAACAAGGGTGAAACTGAAGGTCTGGGTATTAGCGTCTGAGGTGGTTGTGCCCTTCCTATTCTTGTACAAGTGGTCGTCGTCGGAGTCGACAACCACACCGAAGCTGTTGACCAGCGTACCAGTGTTGATCTGGAAAATGTCGCGTCTGTCTTCGTCCCTGTTACTGGTAACGACCTTGTCGGATGCCGACGTATAGGTGCGTGTCACTTTGGATCCTCCGTCGAACGAGATATTGTCGGCCATCACGTCACGGGAGTTGTGGTCTTCGTACATCAGCACTTTCTCCCGCTCATTCTGCTTGATGATGCTTTCCCAGCCTGCTATCTGGTTCAGCATATACTGAATGGTGTCCTGTGACACTTTGCCGGCAGGAGCCACCCACGTATAAGAGGGACCCGCTCCAGTTCTGTCGACACCGGCACTGGTGCCGAACACCAGGTCGTGGTTGCTGCGTCCGTAGTTCGGGTCGGTTTCGGGAAGGTTGCTATAGTAGCGCGACTCCGTAATCTCGCTGGGGGTCTTACGGCTGCTCTTGGGAATGTCGTAAGTGCCCTTCAGCAACTTCTTGATCTGCTCCTTGTAGTTAGGAATGACGTTGGTCAGAATCTCCAATTGCGAATAGTAGAACGTGGTCTTTACCGAGTCTTGCATACCCGTCACGTCGCGGACATCGAATTTTGATGCATTCCTTGGGATGTACACCTGTCGGGCATCGCCGAAGATGTGGTTTCGACTGACGCCAACATACACGTCGCCCCAACTGCCCACATACTCCGTACCGCTCGAGGTGGAGATGTCCTGGGTGGTGGTAAACGTCTCGGTGTTCACCTCCGTATCCGTGCGGACAACCGTAAAGTCGACACCTCCATGGACATCCATCTTGTTTCCTATAGAAGTGATTTGCTGAACCGCAACACCCGGCGTTATCTGCATCACCGTCTTGCCAATCGATTTGGTGAGAATGTCCTTGGTGTGGAAGCCATGACCTTTGTAGTTTTCCTTCTTACGCACCACCGTTGAACCCTTCTTCCACGTCGCACTCGACTTGGCACCTGGTGGGTCACGCAGTACCATGATGACCTTGTCGGTAGCCGCAGTCACAAAGTTAGTGCCCATGTTGATGGAACCAACGTTCACGCCCTTCATGCCCGGACCACTGTTGGTGCCGTTGGCACGCCATTGGATGCCTGAATTGTCGGATGGCACCCAGTCATACTGCTTGCCGCTGACAACCAGCTGCATGGTGATGCTCTGGGCGTGTTTGGTCTTCGCATTGGTATTGGGCAGACCAGCACACCATTCGTAACTGGCCTTGCCCAAGCTGTCGAGCTGAATGCCATTGATGTTCTGACCGTAGGGCGAACCTTCCTCATACACCACACCGTCCTTGCCTGTCTGCGTCTTGGCAACAACGGGCTGGCTCGACGCTAGTGCATTGGCTATCATCACATAGCAGTTAGACAGCGGCTGCATGTCCTCCAGAGCCTGCGGGTTGTCAGCATTCTTGTAGGTCTCATAGGCCTCAATATCGAACTCATAGTCGTTGGTTGATACAAAGACTGGATACCCCAATTTGTAACTATAGGTATTGCCGCTTTTCGTGTACAGGTCGTCAATCGTGTAGTCACCGTCGTCGTCCTGCGAGCTGTAAGACTTTTCACCGAATGGCATACCTTCGTTCACCTTGAACACTGGCGTAGTGTGGTAGTCGGCAATATACTTGAAATGGTAGTCGTACACCTTCTTCGGCGTCTTCGTCACTATTTCTTTACCTGTTGTAGGATCCGTCGTCACCGATTCCGTATACAGCGTGTCGGCCGAGGCCTGGTTGAACCTGCTCAGGTCTACCGTTCGGCTTGTACCTACCGTCACATATTCGTTAGCTACCAGCGTCTGACTGCTCAACTTGTAGCTGATAGGAGGCACCATAGCCGAGAACTCACCCGTTTTCGCATCAGTCTCAATATAGATCTTCTTACACTCCTCCAGCGAGCCGCCTCCTCTATAGGAATGGCTCTGGATGCTGGAAGTGTCGCTCGCCACAGTCACCTGCTGGTCGTTGAAATCATACACAAACGTAGTGCCCTCTGTCGTCTTCTTCGCATTCAGATAGCCATTGTCGTTAGTAGGCGTCAGCGTCATCTTCACACGTCCAATGTTGTTCTTCGACTGCTCAAAGCCAAGGGGTTTGTTCTGGTCCTTGAAGCCGCCTACAATGCGGCCCGTAAAGTTCACCAATGTAGCATCCTCGAAGTCCAGGTTGTAAGTCTCCGCCGTGAACGTGTGCTTGCCATGTCCCATGGGGTAGCGTCCTTCGTTGGCGAAGACATGGTTGTTGCGCTTCACTGTGATGCTGTGGTCACCAATGGGTACGGTAATGGTGTATTTTCCTTCGGCATCGCTCATAATGGGTTTGCCGTCTGCCATGCAAGTGGTGCCATCCACCTCAAAGGTACAACTGTCCACAGGGATGGTAGTGCCGGCATAGCGTATGGTGCCATGCACGGGGAAGTAACTGACGTCGGTGAAGTTCACACCACTATACACTAATGAATTGCTGCTGATATAGCGAGTCTGCTTCATGCTGTTGAACTCATGGATGCCCTTCGACGGCGTAATGGTATAGTTGACACCACTGCCACTGAAAGGCACGCCGTTGATCACGTAGGAGCCATCCTCGTCGGTCAATCCATAGCATGCCACCTGCCCCGTCTGGTTGGGAGAGTCGTCAGTGTAGGAGCACCCATCACGCACCACGCCATGCACATTGTTCGGAACATCGTTCGTCGACGACTGGTCGAAGACCCAGCCTGTCAAGTAGCCCTCGTTCATGGGCCAGTAGACGGCAAGACCCTTCTCATTGCCTGACAGCATGCGGTCGTAGCTACGCAGTATCTCGCTATCCGTCAGCGCACGGCGGTAGATACGCGGCTCATCCATCGACACCTCACCACCAAAGCCACTGATAAGACTTTGCCGGCCTAACAAGAATTCCCTATAATCAGCAGGTTCAGCTATATGTACCGTGTTTTTAACAATTCTTCCTTCCTCGTCTACCTTACCTATAATTAAATTATCACTACTTGTTTTCGTCATGAAAACAAACGACCATCTGTCATTATTAATCGCGACACCTTCAACGGGCTTTTTATATTCTTCAGTAGCACTACCGTGCCAAGCAACAATGTAGCGACAGCAAAGATTTAGGGTTCCATCCTCATCTTTTACAAGCGACACATGAGTATTTGAGCCATTAATGGAGAAAAGAGTACATTTCTCAGAACTCGGCTTCACCCACACACCAATAGTAAAGTCACCCTTAAACACATTCTCACTCAAACCACCTTCACTATTCAAGGGGAACATGACACCAGAAGAACTTTCACTGAAATGTGTGGCATAGAAGAACGGACGACGGTTATCGGTGGTCGCGTTCGGTGTCAGCGACACCCTTACACTGTCCACAGCGGCACCCGTCCCGTAGAGCACCTGTCCGCTAATCGTTCCATACGACTTCGCAAAACCAATATCAGCCTTATAGTTACTGTTGGTCTTCTGACCATGACAGTCGGTATATGCCTCAACCTTATACTCATAATACTGGCCAGGCTCGCACGTCTGGTCGAAATACGAATAGTTCGAGCCAACGCCCTCAATCGTATAGATGTTGCTCCAGTTTTCCTCCATCACATTGCGACGCGACACACGGTAGGTGGTGGGGGTAGAACTCACCTGATGCGCCGTCCACGTCAGCGTACAACCACTCTTTGTCGAGCCCTTCGAACACGTAAGGTCCGTCACCGTCGTACCACCGTTGATTCGAGTCGGCGATGCCGTCGACGGACTGGTATAAGGTGCCACATCGTCGCCACGGTCAAATACAATACGGTACTTATAGCCAATGCAAGAAGACTCAATACCCTCCGAATGAACAATCTTTTCAGAAGTGCTGCCAACCACGCCCGAGGCCTTTTCCAAATCCGATACCGTGCGCGTCACAAGCGTAGTCCAGTCTGTGCCGTCAGTCCTAAGATACTGCACCGTAAATGTAGGCTCCGAGTTGCCATAAGTCTTCTTCGGCACAGGCAGATGGTTCCATGCAATCTCAATCGATTCGTTTAATGGCGTCACCTCGGGGCACCCTATCAGCGGCGACGACAGCTTAATCATAGTCTTTATCGTCTTACTGAACTCATCCATCGGGCCATGCGAGTCGGGGATGATCGTACCACCCCTACCCTTCTCCAGAAGCCAGTAGTTAGGAAAGAAACACACATTGTATTCGTATGCCGTCTCAAACTCCAGGTTAAAGTCCTTATCTTCATACGAAAACTCATCGGTCGCCTTTTCAATCGCCACCGATTTCAGGAACTTCCACGTGCTGTCGCCTTGCTTGCGGCGATACACATACCATTTTCCAGCGTACGGTTCATCTTTCGCATCATACACATTCGGATCAGCCATGTGCCACGTCAGCTTCACGTTCTTGGCATACTGGTCTGTGGCATAGTTCAGGTTTGTCGGCTGAGCATAAATCTTCGTCGTAAATACTTTCGTAGAAAAAGTCTGCGTACAGTAATCATGCAGCGCCAGGTTCTCAGTCAGCGACACCTTATAGGGATGGGAAATGGCATACTTACCCACATTCTTCGCCACCTGAACATTGAATTTGCCAGAATTCTGCGAAGGGGATGTGGTCAAGAATGTATTCGAAGTATCATTCAGAGGCTGTCCGTTCACCAAAAAAGTCCTGGGCTTCGACGAACTTCCGAAATGGGCATCAATCACCATGGTTTCAGGTGATATGAAGTAAACGCGGGTATCCGATGCATTGAGTTGCATGTTTCTTAGTGCCGTCTTCTGTTCTTCACTCACAGGGAAGTCCAGATACCTTGTGTAGGTATCATTACTCGTATTTGTCTCCCACTTACACCAGAACTTCAGACCAAAGTCCTCTAAGGGGTCATGTCGTTTATACACCTTCAACCTCGCAATCTGGTCGTCAAACCCGGTGATCTGCTCGAGCTCAACCACATATCTATCATCCTTATAGATAATGTCATTCAATCCGTACTGGCCAACAAAGTGGTCATCTCTTCGTCTATTGAAATCACTGTAGTCAAAGATGACCGGATTATAAATCGTTGTACCAGACTTTTGGCCAATATAGAAAGTATGGTAATGCAGGTAGTTGTCAATGCCTGTCAGGGCATTAAGCCTCACCGTGAATGACTGCCAAGGCTGTTGCGCTGTCCTGTTGTGTTCTTTTACCAGCTCAGGATAGTCCATAGCCTGTACTATGACAGACATCATCATCAAAACGATGCTTACAAATAGTTTTAGATGTTTCATAATACTATAGTTTTTTTGCTAATTCTAAATGTGTATTACAGTGCGGGCAGCAGCGTTGTTGTCCGTTGTTGGTTCAATCGATTCAATCACAGGAGTTGCTTCGCTGCCGACCTTCAGATATTTCTCTCCACCCTGCAGCCAGTAGTAGCCATACGAGTCATTCGTCAGTGGCAGGAAGATGACGTTACCGGCAGGGTTGGAACTGCCATTGCTCTTGGCACGGAAGTAAACGCCACTAACCAGCGTGCCATTGCTGTCATAGCCTTGGCCGAAGATGCAGTCACAACCATTGATGAGTGCTGTCGCCTCTGCTTCTGTCGGCAATGCTGCCTTGACAACAGCCGACAGGCTGGCGTATGAGACCTCACTCGTCTCGTCGTATGGCAGTGTGGCACCCTCATTGCGAACGGCCCAAGACACGCCCGATGTCATCTCGTACTGTTCAGCCAATGTAGCACTGAAGCGGTAGGCCTTGCCACCGACCAGATTCTTGCCAGCCACATTGCCTGCATAGACCGTTCCGTCGCCGCAACGCACGGTGACATGGTAGCGGCCCGTGGAGTGATTCTTGGGGAAGAGCATCATCCAGGCCACGAGGGGTTGGTCGTTGCCGACGGTGCAGCCGGTAAAGGTCAGAGTCTGCTTGTATTGCTTGAAGTTAGGATAACTACTCTCGTTATAGGTCATGTCCTTTGCCAGAGTATTATCTCCACTCTCAGCATTGAGGTAGGTGAAATCCTCCGTGATTCTGGTGGGGAAGTAAAGGTTGTTGTCACCATATCGTGTGACAGTCAGTTCGCTAACGGCTTTGCCTACAGCCGTGGCAGGAAGCGTGAGCGTGAAACGGCAAGGGCTGAGGACATTGGTGAAGTGGAACAGGCAGGAGGCATTTTCATCCGTCGTCAACTTGGGAGCCACCATATAGTTCTTCGCCCCTAAGTGCGCCGTGCTGTTGTTGCCCGTCTGCTCCTGGGTCTTCAGTGTAATCAGTCTGTTACTATAGCCGTCTGTGTATTGGTCATAGGGATAGTAGGAATAGTAAACAGCGTTCGGATTCAAGGTAAAGGCACCACCGTCGAAACTGGTACGCAGGCTGCCCGATGACGTGCTGGGCATGGCGCAATGGGTTGTGCTCTGCTGGTTGCCGTTGATTTCGCCGATAACGTTGATCACATCGCCCGCATTCCAGGCAAACGACAATCCGCTTTCACCGACAGTCAGCGTGACACGGGTAATGCTGCCGTCCTCTTTGTCGCCATATTCATAACTCGGCATGTAGCCATACACGCCTTGATGCACATTGGCTTCAGACAAACCGACAGGGTCGTCTGAAGCGCAACCTGCAAACAACAGTATCATTGCTGTATATAGTATCTGCTTCTTCATCATCCTATAATATATATAATAGGTACGCGCACATTTAATCTCCCCAATCATAGTTTCTACCTTCGCCCTGAATAGGACCTTGGTTGGTTCCTGCCAACAGGTGGGAATTGGCAATCATTATCGTCAGCGTTCTTGGTGCTGAATACTTTTTTCTCCTCATATCCTTCTTGTCTTATTTCTCTTTTGTTACCACCGAGGGAGTCGAACCCTCGATGGTATAGGTGAGTCGTACTCCGTCTGAGTGAGTTACTCCTCGTCATCAAAGTTGTTGCTTCTGCGGCTCCAGGCACTGGTCACCGTTGTGCTTTGCAGCTTATTGTTCATGCCGTTGGTGCTGACGCAGATCATGTGCTGGTGCTGAATTCTCACTACCTGCGTGGCAGGCTTCATATAATTTTTCTTTGTCATGGCTGTTTCCTCCTTTTACATTTTAATATATTTCGTTCCGTCCTTAATATACAGGCCCTTGGAAGGTTGTGCAACCTTACGTCCCTGCAGGTCATAATAGTCGCCACTTCCTTCTTCCTTCTGACCTATTACATCCTTTAAGCCTGTAGCCTCGTCGAAGCCGAAGAACTCGCGGGCGCCGACAACGACACCGTTATACTTTAAGTAGGCCTTGTGGGCACCGATGGTTCCTGTATCACTCAACTTGTAGAAGCCAACGCCTTCATCACCTTTGTTCAGCACGTAACAGTTGTAATTGTTGGCTGGGCCAGGGCCTTCACTTGTCGTACCGCTATTGCTTGAGGTCAAGAAGATGTTGGCCGAATTGCTCTTGAGTATTACTGCCTTACCTGCATTTACGATGCGGTCACTGATAGGAGACAGCGTGAGCGTTGTACCGCTTAGACCAGCCTTGAACACCTGCGTGCCCTCGGCTGCCTGGAAATGGCCTGCTTCGTTATAGAAGGTCGTCCAGTAATCGCTCGAATTTCCCTTGTTGGCTTTCAAGTAAGCGAGTTCGTCGCTAACTAAGTAAGTATTACCGTTGTTCTGATAGGCAGAGCCATTATAATAAACTACGCCACCGATGGTTACCGTACCGCAAGAACCGCTGTTTCCCCTTCCGATACAGTCAGTAGCGCCTGAGCCCTTCTTAGCGGTCAGATAGTTGTTGGAAATCGTAATATTTCCGCACGTGGCACCATTGTCGGCACCGATGGCAGGTGCGTTAGAACCACCCTTGGCTTCAATAATGCCACTTTGTATTTCAATGTTGCCACAGGTTTTATTGGTATTATCAGAACCTCCGCCAATGGCTGCATGCCCAGATCCACCTTGGGCAATCAGTTTGCCTGTACCTGCTGATTCGCCATTAATGATGAGCGTTGTGCCAGCATCGCCTACCCGGAGGGCATTATTCTCTGTACTGATCAGTTTGTTCGTTGTTCCATCTTTTAGGGTGATGTAGCTGGTGTTATTTTGAACGCAATTCACACACCGACCAGACTTCTCGATATGTACATTGCTCAGCACCGCTGTAGATGAAGCTGCGAGGCCGAATGCGTGGTCTGTCGCGTTGCCATTACCAAAGATGAGATAAAATTCACCGTTACCAACTTCCACTGTAGCGGTGTTAATGCAGGCGACGCTTAACTCACGTCGAGCAATATAGTCATCTCCATGGTTTTTGTAGTCAGAACCATCATAAAACACCATGTCACCAATGGTCACCGTGCCACAAGTGCCCCCATTGCCCCTTCCAATACAATCAATAGAATTATCAGTAGTATGAATGGGTGTCTTTGCGGTCACACGTGTTATGCCGCTGGTAATCGTGATGTTGCCGCAATAACCATTAAAGCCACTACCGATGCCAGGAGCACAAATACCACCCGTGGCTGTGATAATACCTCCTTGTATCTTAATGTCGCCACAGGTGTGGTCGGCTGTGTGAACACCTCCGCCTATGGCTGCACACCTGTCTGCACCAAGCGTTGTGCCAGAGCCGCCTACCCAGAGGGCAGGATAGCCATAAGGTGCTGCGCCTGAGCTGGTTAGTTCGTTCACTGTATTGTATTTCAGAATGATGGTGGCTGAACCTTCGCATTTAACGCAGTAGTCATTATTCTTTTGGATGTTTACATTGCTCAGCGCCACTGTGGCACCGTCTCCGATGGTGATTCTATTTCCCGTTACTTCGCCAGTACCCACGACATTATAGTATTTACCGTCAGGAACATTCACTGCGCCGTTGTTGATAAAAGCGACGTTTAACTCGTCTTTACCAATATAGTCTACACCGTAATTCTCGTAGTTAGAGCCATTCCAATATATAACGTCGTCAATGGTCACCTTGCCACAAGAGCCACCATCGCCCTTTCCAATGCAGTGGGTAGCAGATTCTTTGCCACTGATTGCGCTCACGCATTTCACGCTGCTGGCAATCGTGATGTTGCCGCAAGAACGATCATAGCCACTACCGATGCCGGCAGATCCACCGCCACCCTTGGCTTCAATGGTACCGCCTTCAATAAAAATGTTGCCACAATCACCACTGCCACCGGCGTAGTAGTCATAAAATCCGCCAATACCCGCACTACGCCATCCGCTTTGGGCTTTCAGCGTGCCCGTGCCTTGAATGGTGAGCGTTGTGCCAGTGCCGCCAGGTCGTAGAGCAGTAGAATAGTTTTGCGTGCAGGTCAGCGTGTTTGTGGTCCCGTCGGCCAGGATGATGGTGGCTGAGCCTGAGCACTTGATGCAATGACTGTTTGCGGCGCCGGTGCTGATGGTCACGCCACTCAGCGTCACCGTGGCACCGTCGGCAATTGTTACCTTATATTCAGAGGTCGTACCCGTCAGTACGTCGCCGTCATTTGCGGTCACGTCAGCAGTCACGTTACTAAGGTTGATGGTCTCTGCCCACGCCCCCTGTGCAACCGTGCAAAGCAGGGCAAAAATGAATAGTACTTTCTTTTTCATATCTTTTTACATTTTTACTTTTACGAGAATCCTTTTAGCATAAATCGTTTTCTTATGAAAAGGTTAAAACCTCGACATGACTTTGTGTTCCACATCGAGGTTTTAACAATCTTATTATGCTACTTCATTCTCCTTCCAGAGACATCATACTTCGTGCCGTTCTTCCTGATAAACAGCTGTTTATTCTCTACAAACTTGCCGTCTGCCGATGCACTTGTGAAAAGAGAGGCAAAAAGACATGACAGAATCAACGTCTTTTTCATTATTTTCTATTACAGTTTTTATTTCCATCCAGTATTTACAATCTCGCCATTGGCGGTGTAGTCATAGCCGAACTTTATGAGGTCGCTGTTTTTGGCGAGCCAGGCCTCTACCCTGTCGCCCGACATACTGACTTGTTTCAGGTCTTCTTTTATGACAATTTGACCCTTGGCGCCATTGGCACTTTCGCACCAGGAGCTGTATTCGTATCCGTAAGTGGCTTCGACCTTTTTAAGGCTGGCCACATCGACACCCGACTTCACATTGAAGAACAACCGTGCGCCAAGGTAGGCAGGGAGCGTCGCCTTGACGGTCTTCTTGAACGTGCTCTGTGTCAGCTTCTCGCTCTGTAACTTGCCGTTATCATAGTACTCGGCGGTGACGTCAAAGACTGCCAACGTCTCGTCGGAAGTGATCAACCTAAAGTCCAATACAGCTGTTGAGAACTGGCTGCCGTCGTTGCCCTTGTCGTCATCGTCGTCACCACAAGATGAGAGTGCGACACTTGTCATTGTCATGCAGATTAAGGCAACTGCGGCCATCATAAACTTTTTCATTTTTTTTGATTGTGTTAATTAATAAGTTAAACTAAAAATGTGCTTATTTGCACTTAATGTCTTTGAACGGCCATTCGGTAGCGGGTACAATGAAGTCAGTCTACGTCGAAGTGGTGGGAGTCGCCTTTGATGGATGCCTTGTCTTGAATGTACACACCGCAATGGGCATAAGGAACCTTCACCTCTATCTCGAGGTGTGTCTCCCTGTCTGGGCAAGCCACGCGCAAAATCCTCGTAGGCGTACTTTCCTTGTTCAAATAGAGAGGGTTCTCGTGTTCTTGAAGCTCTGCTCAATTGCTAAAAATGGTTATTATTTGGCTACAAAGGTACACAAATAAACCGAATCGTGCAAGGTCAAAATCGCCGCGAGCGAAGATTTTGCATTAGCTGAGACATTTTTGCATTAGCTGAGACTTTTTCCCGCCCTCAGATTCGCACATTAACGAATTTTTAACCTCAATTCACGGATTTTCGACCTTAATTCACGGATTTTCATATAATAAATATCTTAGATTCTTTTTACCACACCGCTGATATTTAGCCCGTTAGCTTTATTTGGTAATTATAAGTGTTTTATCCGCATACCGATTTTTGGGGGAAAACTTGCCCGATTTCACTGAAAAAGTAGTAATTTTGCGGCGCAATTGCACGCAATAGTAAAAACGATATGCCAGAACAGATAACTCCATTGTCGATACTCTATCTCCTGCTCCACGGTGCCGGAACTGCCGTGGCCGTAGTGCTGTTCCTCTATCTGCTGCTGTGTCGGGGCAAGGCTATCGCGCCCGAAATCACGCCTCCCGCACAACTGCGCCGCTGGGCAGCGGCATTATTCGGCATCATGGCCATGGCCCACGTTTGGTGGATACTGTTCTACGCGTACTCTAACGACACCAGCTCGGTGATTTACGGGTTGCTCGTCGCTAACGACTGTATGGTGCTGCCCCCCGTCTTCGTCGGCACACTGCTGACCATGCTGCAGGACCGCCGCCGACCGCTGTGGCCCGTCATAATCGTCATGACGCCCTGCGCCGTCATCGCAGTGCTGCAAATCGCACTGCCATCCATCGACCTCACAACCCCGAACAAAATCTATGGGCTGGTCCTCATCGTGGCTTTCATTATATATATGGTGGTGGCCGTGAGACAATATGGGCGGTGGCTGCACGACAACTACGCCGACCTGGAGCACAAGGAGGTGTGGCTCAGCCTTACGCTGCTCATCGGCCTCATGCTACTGCTCATGAGCTATGAATATACCGACAACTACGTGATGTCCACCATCGCCCAC
>CADBHI010000062.1 GCA_902794405.1 uncultured Prevotellaceae bacterium | reverse complement strand
CGTACGCCCTATGACAATCAGGTTACTTGTATATTCTCGGTTCATGTTGTTAATGCCGTTCGCGACAGCTACTATATTCGTTACAACCCGCACAAGGTGATGGAGCACGATGCTGATGGAACTGAGCATGAACGTGAAATCTGCGATTTTGAGGGTCGTGTGCGTCGTGGACAGGAATTTACTATCGATTTGACACAAAGTTATTAGGGTCGTCGTCTGACGCAGAAGCCCACGAAGGGAGTGTATATACAGGATGGGAAGAAAGTGATAGTGAAATAATAATAGATCTAAAAAACGAAGGAAACAACTATGAGTCCGTAAGATAAATACAAATAAATAGCATATTATTTGGTGTTTTGCTCGAATTGCACTAACTTTGCAACCGAAGACATATAATAAGACGAAGCAACCGCAGCTTTCCAAAAGTTCCTAGAACGGCAAATTCAATAAACTTTAATGGGATAAGACGGATACTTAGACACCAAGATGCATCTACAAACTGGGTCATTTCTTTGCAGGCAAAGCGACCAAAGGTCGAGCGAGCAATGCTAACTGGGCCACTTGGCATGACTAACTGGGCCACTTGGCATGACTAACTCACCTAGTTTGTGAAGAGACTTTACAAAAAAAATGGATGCCGTCATGACAAATTTTAAGAAGAAATGATGTCTCAATTAATGTTTGTAAACGTATCAGAATCCTTTGTTCAGCCGTTTCAACTACTTTTCTTTCTATCATTAATTGTAGTGTATATGTGGCTTTTGAGGGGATTTGTGACATACTGAAAAACATTTGGCACAAATAGAAAAGCTCTTATGATATATTTATGATAATTTTGCCGTCGAAAACTAAAACCATAAGTATAAGATGAACTGTAAAAACAATACGCGTATACATTCTCCGTCTTTTGCATATTTAACGCGAAAGTATGAAATTATTGTTCAATGTGTAGAAAATTGAAACTTTTAAACAATTTATTTATTAACTTAAACTTATCTAAAAATGCGAAAACTTGAAAAGTTGGGAACTTGGAGGAGGTCGTTCCTCATCCTATCCATTCTTTGCTTTTTTGCCATCTGTGCTCAGGCTCAGACAGTGTCAGGTGTCGTGAATGACGAATCAGGCGAACCGGTTATCGGTGCTACCGTCAGAGTTCAAGGCACCAGTGAAGGTACGGTTACCGATTTCAACGGTAAATTCAGTATCAAGGCTGCCTCTAACGCCACACTGACAATTTCTTCTGTGGGCTATTTGACACAGAAAGTCAGTGTAGGTGGCAAAAGCAACATTACCGTTACTCTGGCGGAGGACAACACTACGCTGGAGGACGTGGTTGTAATCGGTTACGGTGTCCAGAAGAAAAAGCTGGTTACCGGTGCTACTGTTCAGGTGAAAGGTGAGGAAATCGCCAAGCTGAACACCACCAACGCACTTGAGGCTATGCAGTCGAGTACGCCTGGTGTACAGATCACGAGTTCTTCTACACAGCCTGGTAAGGGCTACAAGGTTTACATCCGTGGTATCGGTACCATCGGTGACTCTGCACCTCTGTATGTGATTGACGGTGTAGCTGGTGGTAACCTTGACGGTATCAACCCTGCCGACATTGAGAGCATCGACATTCTGAAGGATGCTGCTTCGGCTGCCATCTACGGTTCTCGTGCTGCTAACGGCGTTATCCTGGTTACTACCAAGCAGGGTAAGGCTGGCAAGATGGAGATCAGCTACAATGGTGCCATGGGTTGGTCAAACGTCTACAAGCGCCCGCAGATGCTTAATGCTCAGCAGTTCATGACCATTATGGATGAGTACAGCTTTAACACATCAGGTCAGAAAGTTAATTTCGCAGACTTTGTCCCAAAGAGCATTCTCGACAAGGTTGCTGGTGGTTGGGAAGGTACCGACTGGTGGGGCGAATTCGAAAACAAGAACGCCGTACAGCATAACCATTCTGTAACGTTGACCGGTGGTACTGACCGTTCTAAGTTCGCTATGTCTTACACCTATACCGGTAACGAAGGTGTCATGGGTGCCGACCAGGCTTCTTACTACAAGCGTCACACCATCCGCATCAACAGCGATCATGTGCTTCTGAAGGCTAAGGACTTCGATGCCATCACCATCGGTGAGAACATCTCAATTGGCTACAGCAAGAACCACGATCTGGCTGAGGACGGCATGTATTGGAGCTATATCCACAGCTTGCTCCAGACCAACCCGCTCGTACCTATTTATGCTGACAATGGTGAGCTTTATAACCATGTTAACTACGGTTGTAAGTATGATGAGACTGGTGCTGCCATCCCCGGTACCAAGTGGAACGACTATTGGTTCAACAACCCGTACGAAGGTCTCTCAAAGGGTGGTTTCAACTCTATGGCAGAGAGCCGCAACATTAACACCAGCGCTTCTGGTTTCATTACCATCCAGCCTATCAAGGGCCTGAGATTCCGTTCTCAGTTGAATTATAACTGGGGTTCTGGTGCATATCGTAACTTTGGTATGCCACGTTCTCCTTCTTCAGGTTCAGGAACTGTACAGTCATATAGTGTAAATCAGAGTGCTTGGTTGAATACTTCATGGTCTATTAACAACACCTTGACTTATGACCTTCCGATTCTGGCTGGAAACAAGATCAGCGTCATGGTAGGTCAGGAGTACCAGAGCACCGCTTGGAGCACCAACCTCAGTGGTTCTAACTCTGTTGCCGAAGGTTCGCAGTTCGCTACGCTGAAGGATTGGAATTCTGCATGGTTGAAGAATTTCAGCACAGACCTCAAGAATGCTACTCTTAGTGGTAATCCCAATGATGAAGAGTATCTCGCTTCTTGGTTCGGTCGTCTGACTTGGGACTACAACGAGAAGTATATGGCTACTTTCACCATGCGTTATGACGGTTCAAGTATCTTTGCCGACGGTAAGCGCTGGGGTACCTTCCCCTCTGTATCTGCAGGTTGGGTTATCAGCAATGAGAGCTTCATGGAGAGCACCAAGAGCTGGATGGACTTCTTGAAGATCCGTGCAAGCTGGGGTCAGAACGGTAACAACAGAATTTCTAAGTACCAGTATCTGGCTACCATCGCTCAGTCTGGTAGTTCCGGTGATAGCGGTTATAAGTTCAGCGACAGCATGGATGTTACTTTGAATGGTAAGCCCAATGTAGGTGCATACGCTAATATCGTACCGAATCCTGATGTAACTTGGGAGACCTCTGAGCAGCTTGACTTAGGTTTCGATGCTCGTTTCCTCAACAGCCGCTTAGGCCTGACCTTCGACTGGTATAAGAAGACCACTAAGGACTGGCTGATCGTTGCTCCTCGTATTGCTATCGAGGGTACGAACCCAGCTTACATCAATGGTGGTGACGTAGAGAACAAGGGTGTTGAAATTGCTCTTACTTGGAACGACAAGATTGGCAGCGACTTCAACTATAATATTGGCGTTAACTTCGCTACCAACAAGAACGAAGTAACACGTATCGCCAACGAGAATGGTTACATCAATGGTGGTGGTAGCGTTCTTTCTCAGGGTACTGAGTACATCTACCGTGCTCAGATAGGCAAACCTATCGGTTACTTCTATGGTATGTCTTACAGCGGTATCTGGCAGAACCAGCAGCAGATTGACGATGCACGTGCCGCCGGCCAGGCCGTTCTTGACAACGCACAGCCCGGTGACTGCATTTGGGATGACTACAATGGTGATGGCGTGATTACCTACGCAGAAGCTAAAGACGCTGATGGCAATGACATCTGCGACCGTCATGAGATTGGTAATCCTAACCCAGATGTTACCCTTGGTATCAACCTCGGTCTGAGCTGGAAGGGTCTTGACTTTGCTGTCAACGGTGCAGGTGCATTTGGTCAACAGATCATGCGTTCATACCGTTCATTCAGTGATTCATGGTGGCATAACTACGATACCACAATTCTGAATCGTTGGTATGGTGAGGGTACATCAAATGATCAGCCACGTATTTCTGGTACTGGTCACGCTAATACGAACTATGTTTCTACACGTTATATGGAGGATGCTGACTACTTCAAGATCAAGACTGTCACACTCGGTTACGACTTCAAGTATCTCTGGAAGTCTTGCCCGTTCCAGCAGCTCCGTCTCTATGTTCAGGCTCAGAACCTCCTTACTATCACCGGTTACACTGGCCTCGATCCTGAGGTAGGTAACGCAGCAGGTGGCGATAGATGGGCTTCTGGTATTGACCTGGGTCTCTACCCACCGTCTCGTACTTATTTGATTGGTGCAAGTATTAAATTCTAATTCGACATTAAGTTATGAAGAAATATATTTTATCAGCAGTTGTTGTTTGTACAGCAACAGTATTTACATCCTGCAATGACATGCTGGATACCGATCCACGTGTTACCGATGCCACTCAGGCTACCTTCCCGGGTAAGATTGGAGATGTTGAGGCATTGAATCCTTTCTACTGGTGGGAAATCATGTCGGACAACTGCTATGGTTCAGGTGGTTTGCAGGACAACAAGGTGAAGGCCATGCACCATCTCGTCGAGATGAGTGTTGACCAATATCAGCAGGCATTTGTCCTTCTTTATGGCGGTATCAACCGTGCTAACAACCAGATTGAGACCATCGACAACGTCTCTTGGAAAGGTCAGGAGGCCAAGCGTAACCAGCTTCTTGGTGAGGGTTACTTCATGCGTGGTCTCTACACGCTCTGGCTCACACAGCTGTTTGGCGATGTACCTCTGATTACATCTACCACTATTACTAATAGGGCAGAAGTTGATGCTGAGACGCTTATTTATCCTCAGATTCTTTCTGACTTCGTGTCGGGTATGAACCTGATGGGCACTACGAAGAGCTCTGGTCATGCCAACAAGTATGTTGCCGAGGCTTTTGCCGCTCGTGCCTATATGTTCTGGGCTGGCTTCTACAAGAAGGTTGGTGAGTTGGCTTCTGGTTCTGCTCCTGCTATTGACTTGGTTAAGCAGGAAGGTTGCGAAAAGGAATCTCTTTCTCAGGCAGATATCATTGCTGGTCTGAAAGAAATTGTTGGTTCTGGTGCTTACAAGCTTCTTGAAGACTACCGTTCACTTTGGCAGTATTCTAACAGTATGGTTTGGGATGAAGCTCACGATAATGAAGATGGTACTGGTAATAAGGAAGGTACGCATGCGTATGAGTTCATCGCTGACATGAAGCGTGAGAACTGCTTCGACCAGCCTGGTATGGGTAACGGTAACGATGAGGAGCTCTTCGGTATTCAGTTCATGAATGCTTCATCTTGGGGTATTAATGGTCAGATTGAAAATGGTGGTACCTATTCTACCGCACGTATGTACTGCAACTATCTTTCTTGCTGGTGGGCACTTCGTGTAAACGGTAACAATGGTAACCGCGATTGTACTTATCCCTTCACACAGGGCTGGGGCCAGGGAACTCCCTCATGTAATATCTGGGATGACTGGACAGCAGCTGAGAATGCAGGTGGTGATGCCTCTAAGCAGTACAAAGATATCCGTAAGCTTGGTTCTCTGATTGACTGTGATCATGAACTCGCTGCATATTCTTATGTAAAGGATGACTGTGAGGAGTCTGGCTATGCTGTAAAGAAGTGGTGCGGTGTAACTCTTGACGCTTTGACAGGCGACACACCTTGGTGGCATGCTGTTAATGCTGATTTCAAGGGCACGCTTGACAACCCCATGCAGGGTGAGCACTTCGAGGACTTCTACCTGATGCGTTATGCTGACGTACTGCTGATGCTGACCGAGCTCACTGGTGATGCTTCATACATGAACCAGGTTCAGAAGCGTGCCGGTGTTCCTGAGACAGCATATTCTCTGAAGGCCGTTCAGGACGAGCGCCGCTGGGAGTTCGCATTTGAGGGTATCCGCTTCAATGACATGCGTCGTTGGTCTGGCAAGGATGGTGGCGAGGGTTGCTACGCTGCCAAGGCTCTTCAGGCACAGGCTGGCAAGCAGGTTGTTGTAAAGGGTCAGGTTGCAAACAAGGTTTCAATGAAACACATGACTTGCTCATGGGCTAAGCGTTATGCCGATACTGACGGTTTCTTGTCTAAGCCTCAGTCACAGATTACTCTGATGGAGGGTAACCTTAAGCAGAACAAGGGCTGGGATGCAAGTAATCCTGAGACACAATACGTTGATCTCTATAATTAATCAAATAATTAGAAGTTTAATATGAAAAAGATATTTTTGTTTTTCGCAGCAGTAAGTGTGCTTTTCGCATGCGATGCTACTCATGAGGATATCAGCAATGGTGGTCACATCAGTGCCGACCAACTCAGAGCAAGTTCAAGTGTCACTGTTGACAAGGCATCCAATGGCAAAAACGGTAATGTCATTACATGTTTGACCACTGCACCGGTCAATGCCAAATGGACTCTTGGTGGCAAGGATCTACTCGGCAACTATGCCAAGAAGAAGATGAAGGTTGACAGAGATGAGAAAGGTAATTATAAGGATACCGAGCATAAAGTCTACCTGACTGCCCTCTGTGCCGATGGAACACTGCTTAAGGATAGTTTCGTTATTAACTGTCAGGATATCACTGACCCACTTCAGAAGTATTATATTTATGGAGAGGATCCTGCTGCTCAGCCTCCTTTCAAGCCCGCTGCTTGGAATGCTGCTTGCATGCGCTTCAGTGACAATGAAGGTAAATTCACCGACATCAATGGTAAAGAAGGTTTCTTGCCATATCTGTCTGACGATGTGTATTGGGGCTTCAAGACTCTTATCTTCGACATCTCAGAGGCTACAGCTGATTGTGCCGGCCGTATAATGAACGGTTGGTGGAGTGCACGCTACGATGATGACAAGGATGTACATTTTACCAATGGTCTGTGGGAACTCCCGCTTACCGAGGCTATTGCCAAGGACTGTGCTCGCGGTAACGGTGGCTCTGGTAAAGACCTTGACATCATGCTTACTTCTGGAAGCTGCCAGATCAACGCTGTCTACTATGAGGAATAATCATTCCTTAGCGGTATAATTCATAAAGGGCTGACTCAATCAATGAGCCAGCCCTTTATAGTATATTTCTCTTTAAGATTTTCAGGAAAAAGTTTGTGGATTCTGATTATTGTTACTACCTTTGTAGCGAAATTGCGAAACTGAGCAACAGAATATGAATAGAAAAAACATCATAATATCCAGTGCCGTCTTCTACGTAAGCCTATTGGCTTTTATTTCATTTGTCGTATATGTGTTATATCTCAACCAAGAAGTGTTCTATACGGCACATGAGCGTTCAGAATTCATCTATGGAGCACCATTCTTTCATACCCTTATGCAGAAGCCTTTTGGCCTAATGCAGTATGTGGGCGCATGGCTCACACAGTTTTTCTGTCATCCAGCTGTAGGATTGGCTGTGCTGGTAGCTATCTGGGTGGGCATATTCTGTGTAGGTGTCAAGGCATTTCGGCTACAGAAAGGTGCCTCGGCGCTGATGCTCCTGCCCATAGCCTGTCTGCTTACATCGGTTGTAGATTTGGGTTATTGGATTTATATCTCTACCATCAGAGGTTATTGGTTCTCACAGTCGGTAGGTTTTCTATCCATGCTATTGCTTTTATGGGCAGCCCGCAGCACCCCTCGCAAATGGCATCTTCTGTGGTATCTGTTTGCTTTTTGCATCTATCCGATACTTGGGTGGTTCGCCATGCTTTTCGTTTTATGTCTAATGGTTACCGAAAAACCCACTTGGCGTGAACTTTTGGGACTGTTCTTACTCTTCTTTACTGCCAGTATCTGGCGTACACTGCTCTATTCTAATCTGAATTTCAACGATATCGTGCTGGCTGGCTTACCCCGCTTCGATACGCCGAGCGATAGTAGTCCGCATCTCTCTACCCCGTTCTGGATACTTGGTGCTGTCTCAGTTCTCATACCGCTGTGTAGCCGTTATCTGACTCAGTGGTTTGTGCCTGTGTTGGGTGCCGTTGCCGGCATCGGCTTTACCTTATCGCAGATGTACTACGACCAGAACTATATCAACGAAATGCGCATGGTACGCTATGCTTCCGGCGACAATTGGCAAAAGGTCCTTCAGATAGCAGAAGAGAACAATCAACCAACCAACACTATGGTTTTTCTCAAGAATTTAGCCCTGATGAACGAAGGCGGCCTGCTTGACTGGTCTTTCAAGTTGGGCAACAATGCTGCTAATATCTATAACCCAGACTCACTCCACGTTACCCTTTTAGACATAGCATCTCCTTTGGTCTATTACAACTACGGTATGATCAATGAAGCCATCCGACTGAATTATGAAATGGCCATACAAGGAGGATTTTCACCTTTCTATTTGAAAATGTTGAGTCGCTGCGCCTTAGCTGTGGGAGATAAAAAACTGGTTGAACGCTATACCACCCTGATACATCATCTTCCTTTCTATGGCGACTGGCAACCGGCGCCGGTCTCGGAAAGAATCAAAGAGCTACAAAAATGCTATCCCGATGAGCTTACTGGTGTTGAGAACAGCGACAGTTATATCGTCAATAGCGTCAGCCTCTGGTATGAGTCTGACAGTAAGGTGGCTTCAGAACAGGCGTTATTCTATGCCATGTTGCGTTGCGACTCACGCCGTTTCTGGGCTTCGCTACACAACTATGTGAAGCTTCACATGAACGAGGAATTTCCTGTTCATGCCCAAGAGGCTTATATCCTCTATATGGATAAGGCCCCGGAAGAGAAACGCATGATGATTCCCGTTGAACAGGCTGTTTATGAACGCTATAAGAGTTTCTGGGCGACTCTGGAAAGCCTGGCAAAACCAGGAATGGCACTTGGGATGATAGGTGAAGAAATGCGTCAGGAATTTGGTGATACCTATTGGTGGTACAATCTCTTCGGACGTAAACCTATCAATGTGCGTGGCAGTGTTGGACATGAAGTTGCATCATAAGAAAATCATGAAAAGATATATCCATCCATATTTCCAGCTATTGGCAGCAGTCCTACTGCTGATATCGTGTGTAAGTCACCCCGATGTGCCTTCTTCATCAAAGGAGGTTAGGTCTCTACCAGCCATCTTCCCTGACTATTGTAATGTCACTGTGCCTTGTAACATCGCGCCGCTCAACTTCATGCTTCCTGCTGACGAATATGAGGCGTGTGTGGCACGTCTCACCACACCCGACGGCCAGCAGCAGACATACGGCAGTGGCGTGAAGGTGCAGATTCCCGAGTCTGAATGGCATGTGATGCTTGAAACCTCGAAGGGTAAAAGTATTAAGGTGGAGGTCTGGGGTCAGAAGGCGGGTGAATGGCTCTCATTCACCCCGTTTGAAATCAGCGTCGCCGAGGAACCCATCGACGAATACGTGTCTTATCGTCTGATTGAGCCATCGTATGTTGCCTGGAGTTTCATGGAGATAGCCCAGCGCCATCTTACCACGTTCGAGGAGACGCAGGTCTTCAACAATGAGATTACTTGTACTGACATAAGAAGAGGGCAGTGCATCAACTGCCACAGCTATCAGAACTACAAGACTGACAATATGCTCTTTCATGTGCGTCTCTCCAATGCAGGTACGGTCATTGTGAACGACGGCAAGGTATCGAAGGTCAATCTGAAGCGCGACTATACCATCTCCGGTGGTGTCTATCCGTCGTGGCACCCCACTGCCAAATTGGTCGCCTTTTCTACCAATAAGACCCGGCAGGCCTTCCATACGTCGAATCCCAATAAAATCGAGGTTTACGATCTGGCCAGTGACATGATTCTCTATGATGTGGAGACCGACTCGGTGAGCATCGTCAGCAATGACTCCACGCTGTTGGAGGTGTATCCTACCTGGTCGCCCGATGGCAAATACCTCTATTACTGCAAGTCGGTACCGCTGCCTGAGGAGATGCGCGATGAGGATATCCGTACCACATACCCGAAAATACAATACAACCTCTACCGCCGTTCATTCGATTTGGCTACCCACGGATTCGGAGAAGAGGAACTGGTATATGATGCAGCCTCGGCTGACAAGAGTGTTACATTGCCTCGTATCAGTCCTGATGGACGCTATCTGCTGTTCGCCTTAGGACAATATGGCTGTTTCCATAGCAGGCACCATGATGCCGACATTGTCTGTATCCCGATGGATCAGTATACTGGCACTGCTCTTACCGCTGAAACCGCTTCGGCCCTCGACCTTACCTCCGTCAACAGCGACGGTTATTCCGACAGCTACCCTTCTTGGTCGAGCAACGGACATTGGATGATGTTGGCAAGCCGACGCGACGACGACAACTATAGCCGTGTCTATTTTGCCTATTTCAACAATGGAAAAGTGGGGAAGGCTTTCCTTATGCCGCAGGAGGACCCCGAACATCATCTCTTCCTGTTGAAGAGCTATAACCGTCCGGAGTTCATGGTCGAACCTGTTAAAATCAGTGTCGAGGAATTTAGCAGGGTGTTTGATGAGTAAGAAGTTAAAGAAGTTAAAGAAGTTAGAGAAGTTAGAGAAGTTAAGAAGTTAGAGAAGTTAAGAAGGTGAAGCATTTACATCTTTTATACACGTTCCTTTTCGGTGTGGCAGTTCTCCTTTTCTTCGGACTGACCTATCCGCACCATCTGCATTATCAGGAGCAATATCAGCTGTTCCTCTTCGATAGCACCTATGTGTGGGATATTGTCCGTCTGCCCGGTGGCATTGCCGACTTGCTGGGCCGCTTCTGTACCCAGTTCTTCCTTTTTGCTTGGGTGGGAGCACTCATCATTGCGCTTCTGCTTTCAGCAGTACAGCTCTTGACGCTACGGCTCATTTCCGTTGCAAGTAATGGGGCAGGGGTAAGGGCTGTATTCCATGGCCTGAGTTTCGTACCTTCGTTCCTGCTTTGGCTTTTCCTGCTTGATGAGAATGCACTCTTAGGTGGTGTTTGGGCGGTTTTGCTCACGCTGCTCGCCTTATGGCTTTTCGTTAAATTGCCAAAAGGTTGGGTGCGACGCATCGTAATAATCGTCACCATTCCTATATTATATTGGATGGTAGGCCCTAACTGGAACGGTAGTCATTATCATCGCTACCCCACGGTCTTCCCAACGTTGCTCTATGCCGCCTGGTTGACTGCCGTCGCCCTCCCACTTCTCCTAAGTATAAAACGAAAAGTGAAGAGCGAAAAAAATCTTTCCAAGCAAAGCGACCGAGGTCGAGCGGCTTCCGCCGTTCCTGCATCAGCCCCAACGGGAAGGCGACAGCAGATTCTTCACTTTTCACTCTTCACTTTTACCTTCATAATCATGATGATGCTCGTCTGGAAAAATGCTAACTTCAAGGCCGAGAAGGTGATGCAGTACGACTTCATGGCCTGTCACCAGCAGTGGAACCGCATACTCCAGACCGTCAATGCCGAAAAGCCTAATAACCAGATTGGCGTGACGGTCCAGAATCTTGCCCTGGGTATGCGCGGCATGCTCTCCGAGCGCTTGTTTGACTATCACCAAAACGGTCTTTTGGGCCTGCTGCCCGATGTGAAGGAGGATGCCACCAGTCCGATGCCTACCGCCGAAGCCTTCTATCAGTTGGGCATGATCTATGTCGCCCAGCGAACGGTGTTCGAGGCCCAGGAGTCGATTCTTGACTTCCAGAAGAGTGGCCGGTGTTATAAGCGGCTGGCACAGACCAACTTGATTCTTGGTAGTTACGAAGTGGCCCGTAAGTACCTCACGGCATTGCAAAAGACCCTCTTCTATAGTGACTGGGCCAACGAGACGCTGCCGCTGTTAGGCAATGAAGAAGCCATCGCCAAGCATCCCGAATACGGACGCCTGCGCCAGTTCGTTTGCTCAGACGACTATTACTTCAGCGACCATGTGACCTCCGACATGCTCGAACGTCTCTTCTTCTGTAATACTGAGAATCGCCTGGCTTTCGAATACCTGAAGGCTTACTACATGCTGACGGGCGACCGTGAGAACTATGCTAAACTAATTCTTCACCTCCAAAAACTTAAGCAATGAGACGCATTCTCACCTTTTTCTTTCCACTTTTCGCTTTCCTCTTTTCGCTGCAGTTCGCCGCCTGTACCGAAACCGTCAGCGATGCCAAGCAGGAAGCCGCTCTGCCTCAGATCTATCCCGACTACATCGGTGTCACCATACCCGTAAACATAGCACCGCTTAACTTTAGCATGGCCGACGAGCAGGCACTGCTTGTTGACGCTGTCATTACAGACAGTCATGGTAACAGCCAGCATAGTCAGGGAGAGGCCGTCGACTTCGACCTCGACGACTGGCATTCGCTGCTCGCCCAGAATCGTGGCGACTCGCTCAGCGTCACCGTTTCTGCCAAGTACGACGACGGCTGGCACACCTACAGCCCCTTCTCCATCTACGTTAGCCCTGATAGCATCGACTACGGTATCTGCTACCGTCTCATTGAGCCTGGCTATGAGGTGTGGAGCAAGATGGGCATCTACGAACGCGATCTCTCTACCTTCGACGAGCGTCCGCTCATCGAGAACACACAGTTTGAGGGCTGTGTCAACTGCCATAGCTTCAACCGCGGCAACTCTGCCGATATGAGTCTTCATATCCGTGGCCCGCATGGTGCCACCCTGCTACGACAAAACGGTGGCCCCTTTACCGCCTACAACACCAAGACCGACCAGACGCTCGGCCTCTGTGTTTATCCTTACTGGCATCCCTCGGGCCGCTATGTGGCTTATTCCACCAACACCACAAGACAGTTGTTCCATAGTGCTCACCGCAATCGCATCGAGGTCTTCGACGAGGCCTCCGATCTTCAGGTCTACGATGTTGAGAAGAATGAGCTGCTATTGTCGCCGCTTCTCAAGCAGGATTCTATCTACGAGACCTACCCGGTCTTTTCTGCCGATGGCCGTTCGCTATATTTCTGTGCCACCGTTAAAAGTGATTCACTAAACAACCTCCATTATAATCTCTACCGTATTGATTTCGATCCCGCAACGGGCACCTTCGGTGACCATATAGAAACCGTCATTGATGTCGCTTCCTTCACCCCCTCTATGGGAGGGGGCAGGGGGGGAGGCTCCATATCCTTCCCCCGTCCCTCTTACGACGGCCGGTACCTTTGCTACACACTCTCCGACTACGGACAGTTCAGCATCTGGCACCATGAGGCCGACCTCTGGCTGCTCGACCTCGCTACGGGTGAGAGCCGTCCCATGACTGAGGCCAACTCAGATGACACCGAGTCGTTCCACAACTGGAGTACTAACTCGCGCTGGCTTGTGCTGAGCTCACGTCGTGACGATGGCTTGTATACGCGTCCCTATTTCTGTCATGTCGACACTGCGGGCGTTGTCACCAAGGCCTTCATGCTGCCGCAGCGCCATCCGCGTAAGTTCTACCGCGATAGGTTCTTCTCCTTCAACGTTCCTGATTTCATTATTGCTCCCACGCACTTCGATGGTCGTCAGGCCAGTCGTCTCATCAACGACAAATCGCGCAAGAATTTCGGCGTGCGCCAATAGGGTGCTCATGTGTCGGCGCTTCCTCTTCGTGCCGCAGCATCTTTTCGTGTTATTATTTGGCCGTTACGCAAAAAAACAGTAACTTTGCGGTCGATAATGAAGAATCATAACAACAAAACTATGAAAATGAAGACTTTACTATTGGCCTTATTGTTGCCCATGTGCGCAATGGCCCAGGAGAATCAGCCACTGCAGCCCAAAGCTGAGAGTATCCAGAATCCCATGCTGTGGGCCGACGTGCCCGACCCCGATGTCATTCGCGTCGGCGACACTTTCTATCTCGTCTCTACTACTATGCACCTCATGCCTGGAGCACCTGTCATGGCCTCCAAGGACCTGAAGAACTGGGAGACCGTGGGCTATATCTTCGACAAACTGACTGACTCTCCGAAGTACGACCTGCAGGAGGGTACCGTCTACGGCCGCGGCCAGTGGGCCACCTCGCTGAAATACCACGATGGTAAGTTCTGGGCACTCCTGGCTCCCAACGAGCAGGGACCCATGGGCGATACCTATATCTTTACCGCTCCTAAGGCTGAAGGACCGTGGACCATCCACTCCCGTCTGCGCCACTTCCACGATGCCACCCTGTTCTTCGATGACGACGGCACACCCTACGTGTTCTTCGGCACTGGCGAGATGTGCCAGCTCACCCGCGACCTGAAAGGTGTTGTCGAGGGTAGCCTGCGTCATTACTTCCAGCGCGAGGCCGACGAGCGTGGCCTGTTGGAGGGCACTCGCGTCATCAAGCATCGTGGCACCTATTACGCACAGCTTATCAGCCATGTCTATGCCCCTGGCCGTCATCGCCGTGAGGTGTGCTACCGTACCAAGGACCTCAATGGCACCTGGGAGAAGAACGTTATCCTTGAGAGCGACTTCGGCGGCTTCTCCTATCTGGCACAAGGTACCATCGTCGATACCGAGGATGGCGACTGGTATGGCATCATGTTCCAGGATCGTGGCGGCGTGGGCCGTGTGCTCACCCTGTCACCTGTGCGCTGGATCGATGGCTGGCCGATGCTCGGCGACGAGAACGGCAAGGTGCCTGATACCATGCGTCCTTATAAGAGTGGTCAGCCTAAGAAGGAGATTGTCTGCAACGATGATTTCAGTTCTACAAAGCTGGGGCTTCACTGGCAATGGAACCACAACCCCATCGACAACGCCTGGAGCCTCACCGATCGTCCCGGCTTCCTGCGCCTGAAGACCAACCGCGTGGTGCCCAACCTCTACTTGGCACCTAACACGCTGACCCAGCGCATGTTCGGCCCCACCTGCAGTGCTGCCGTCTGCATCGACTATTCCAAGATGAAGGACGGCGACTGTGCCGGCTTCTGTGCCTTCAATGGCGACACCGGTGCCCTTACCATTAAGAAGAAGGGCAAGAAGGTCATCCTCGAGATGTCTGAACAGAAGGTCAGCCTCACTGATCGTGAGAAGGCTGTCACCAATGTCGACGAGAAACTGGTGGAAACCGTTGAACTCTCAAATCCCAAGACGGTTTGGCTCCGCATCGACGGCGACTTCCAGCCCGGTCACAACGACGCTGCCAACTTCTACTATAGCCTCGACGGTCAGGAGTGGACACAGATAGGTACCAACAACTACCGCTGCATCTTCGACTACCGCCGCTTCTTTATGGGCTCGAAGTATGCTATCTTCAACTACGCCACCAAGAAGTCCGGTGGCTACATCGACGTTGATGAGTTCCGTCTGCTTTAAGATTTGAAATGAACGAAGAACTGAAGGGAAAACGTATTGCGGTGCTGCTGTCGGGAGGCGTCGACAGCAGCGTTGCCGTCTACGAGCTTGTGCGCCAGGGTCTGCATCCCGACTGCTTCTACATCCGCATCGGGCCTGAGGAAGAACAGTCCGCTGACGGCTGGGACTGCACCGCCGAGGAGGACATTGAAATGGCCACCGCCGTTGCCGCTCGCTACGGCTGTTCCTTGGAGGTTGTTGACTGCCATCGCGAGTATTGGGACCAGGTCACCCGCTACACCATGGATCAGGTGCGCGCCGGCCTCACCCCCAATCCCGACGTCATGTGCAACCGTCTCATCAAGTTTGGCGCCTTCCATGAGAAGCGCGGTCACGAGTATGACCTGATTGCTACGGGGCATTATGCGCAGAAAGAGGAAGCCCCCCTTACGGCCCCCGAGGGGGCTTCAAGTGCTGGCAAGCCATGCCTACAAGGTAATGTAGCCCCCTCGGGGGCAGAAGGGGGGGCTTATTGGCTCTGCACCTCTCCCGACCCAGTGAAGGACCAGACCGATTTTTTAGCACAAATCTACGACTGGCAGCTGGCCAAGGCCCTGTTTCCTATAGGTCATTATGTCAAGGACGAGGTACGCCAAATTGCTGAGCGTGAGCACCTTGTCAGTGCCCACCGTAAGGATTCTCAGGGCATTTGCTTCCTCGGTAAGATTAATTACAACGATTACATCCGCCAATACCTTGGCGAACAGCCAGGCGATGTTGTCGAGTTAGAGACCGGTCGCATCATCGGTCATCATCGCGGCTTATGGTTCCACACTATCGGCCAGCGCAAGGGCATGGGGTTCAGCGGAGGTCCCTGGTTCGTCGTCAAGAAGGACGTTGCCCAAAATATCCTCTACGTCAGTCACGGCTACGACCCCGCTACCGCCTACAAGCAAGATTTTCCTATTCACCACTTCCACAGCATCAACGGCGTGCTGCCGCCCGAGGACATCACGCTGAAAATACGCCACACTCCCGAGTACCTTCCTGCCCGTCTCGAGGCCCTCGGTGACGGCCGCTACACAGTCCATGCCCAGGCGCCCATCCATGGCGTTGCCCCTGGCCAGTTCTGCGTTATCTACGACTCCCGTCACCATCGCTGCTACGGCTCCGGCGAGATTACCGTCTAACTTTGTGAAATGATATAATTAAGCCCGCCAAGAAAGCGGGCTTAATCATATATCGTCTGTTACTGCGGTTCCAGTACCGGCTCCATCTTCCTTGAGTTGGCCGAGGTCTTCGTGCCGAGAATCATGTCGACGATGACGCCGATGTCGGTTACGGTGATATTGCCGTCACCGTTGGCATCAGCCCCATACCTCGAGAAGCCGCCAGCGTTGTCCAATTGCAAGATATCGTTCACTACGACTGCAATGTCGGTCACCGAAACGTTGCGGTCGGCATTGGCATCACCACGCTTGTACTTACTCGTGATGTTCACAGGCAGCACGTTGTTCGACGGGCGCACGTCGGTGAGCACCTTTGAGTCTTCCATCGGCGTGGTACGCAAGTAGAGCGTGCGCTCACCTTCCACCAGGTCAGTGGTCAGGGTAACGATCTTCACCTTGTTTTGCTTGGTATTGGCATCGTAGAGGTCGGCCTTGTTGACCGTCACCTCGGTAGTGTGGGTAGCCTTCTCGGTAGCCAGCGGTGAGTCGTAGAGTGCCACCTTGACGTTCACATCGTCGGCCAGCGGCAGCAGCGAGGCGTTGTTCACCTCGGCCACGATGGTAGTCTTGTCGCCCGCGGTTTTCTTGCTTAGCACCTTCAGGGCCATGTCCACCTGGCGTATGTTCTGCTGTGTGCCGCTCTCCATGACGCGTCGTGGACGTGAGGCCATGACCTTGCGGCGGCGCGACTTCAGTTCGTTGCTGTTGCCACGGATAAAGTTGGCGCCTTGATTTCTTCTTCGCGCTGTCATCTCTACAGCTCTTTGGCTGCAAAATTACTCATTATTTCCGAAACTTCCAAGAAAAAGCGGGGGAAAAAGAAAATGAAAGAGTTCCAGCAGCTCTCTTCTCTAAATACCACGTCCATAGAAAAGCTGTTGCAGCTGGCAGACACAAAAAACAGAAAAGATTTGGAAGATTCAGAAATAGTTCGTAAATTTGCAGGCGAGAAACAGTTTTTCAAGAATATGTTAGGCATTGACACACCACACTCACCAGTAGGTGGGAAGTTCGCCGAAGAGATTCGTGCGACAATACGCCGAGTAAGCACCGGACATTTAAATGAGGCCGACAAACGTCGGATACGTGCCACTGAGCTTTTCTCTGAAAGACAATCAATAATGGTAATAAGAGAACCGAAATATAGTAACTAACCCTATAACACCCAATTATATCACGAACCAGACAGTAAGAATACATTCGGGAGCCTGATACCGCAGCACGAGGTGCTGCCCTCCCAATAGGGACAGAGACTAACAATTCAAATTGCTAACCGAAATTGTGCGTCGCTTCCTGTTCGGACTTTTTTGATACCTGAGTTTCTGCTCTTGTCTCTCTCGACTTTGAATACCGCAAATATTCGCAACAGGGAGCAAGCTGTTCAGAAGGTTCACGCTGATAAGGCGTGAATTGTTCTTGCTTGTTTTTGTTGCATGGTCACTTGGCGATAACTTAAACTGAATAATTCATAGAGGCTAAAGTCGAGAATATGTATCGGATGGTTGCACGCCTTTTCTTATTCTTTAATCTAAAACATGAATATCAAGAAATTGTACCTAACACTTTTGGCACTCCTTGTAGTAACGTTGGCTAGTGCCTATGATTTTGCTATAGATGGTATCTATTATATGAATGAGCGTAATGGAAATGTAAGGGTTGATGGTGCAGACAAATCCCTTACTACTTTAGTCATTCCTCCTTCTGTTTTCTATGATGGGGTTGAGTATTCTGTAACTAAAATTAATTCCTACGCTTTCTCAAACTATAGTCATCTAAAGAAAGTAATCCTTCCCAATAGTATCACAAGTATAATGGATCATGCTTTCACCAGCTGTACAGGACTGGATTCATTTGTTGTTCCTAACAGTGTACAGTCCATTGGGAACTATGCTTTTTCCAATTGTGCTCTTTCTTCATTGACTATTGGATCCAACGTGACAAGTATCGGAAGGAAGGGTGACTCTTTTGAAGAAAATCTTGGAATACCTGCTCAAAATAAAGTATATGAAGAAATACGCAGTTTAGCAGGTCCTCTTAAAATTATTTGGCTTACAAACACTCCACCTAACGGCTATGATAATTTTGAAGGGGAAATTAACTACGTATCAAACAATCTGTTTACTAAATTTAAAAAACAGGTAGTTTACCCATTATTAAGTTCTATTTTTGAAGTGGATGGGGTTAGGTATGTACCAATAAGCATGTCAGAACGAACATGTGATGCTTTCGACTGTGTATACGACGAAACCTCAAAAAACATTCATGTTAGTAATACGGTATCGTATAAAGGCGTTTCAATGACTGTAAAGCAGGTGTGTCCTTACACATTCTTCAACAATACATTTATTGAGAATGCAAAATTGACGATTGCAGGGTCAATTGGCAAATATGCATTTTGGGGATGTAGTAATCTTAGGGGAATTGACATACCTAATTCTGTGACAAACATTGGTGAATTTGCTTTCCGCAAATGCACTAGTATGGAATATGTCAAAATGGGTAGCGGAATTCGAGATGTGGAAGAATTTACATTTTCAAATTGCAGTAATTTAAAAGAACTTCAAATCGGTTCCAATGTTACTTCAATTAAAAGAGCAGCTTTTGCTCACTGTAAATCGCTACCACAAGTAACAGTACCTAAGTCTGTACAAGATATTGATGAGTATACTTTTGCTTATTGTTCTAAACTTAAAACTCTTATATTTGAAGATCAGGATTCTCCAAGTTTTAGTCAACAACCAAGAATGCTTGAAGACTGGGAAAGTAATAAAACCGCGAGTTCTTATACATACGAATTTGATGTAAACGCTGGTGACTTTCTGTCATTTGATTATTATGGAGTGGTAAATGATATCACCGTAATGACATATATTTCAGTAACTATTAATGGAGAAAAAGCCCAGCTTCAGCCTACGCTTACGGGATTAGGCACTTACTCTCAATCATTTAGTACCAAAGGAAAAGTCACTATGATTGTAAAACCGGAAACAACGTTTGATTCCCGTGGGATTTTTAATGTGATGGTAGGCGAAAAGCCTAAAGGGGCATTACGATTAGCATCGAATCATACTTACCCCCTGTTCAATGATTGTCCATTGGATTCTGTTTATATTGGGAGAAAGATTATCTATCCAACTATAAGTTCTTTAGGTTATAGTCCATTCTACCGTAATAAATCTTTGAGGTCTGTAAGAATAACAGACAAAGAAATAAATATACCCCAGAATGAGTTTTATGGATGCATCGGTCTAAAAAATGTTTGGATAGGTAATAACGTAGCTACTATCGGAAATTGGGCGTTTTCTGATTGTTATAGCCTCGACTACTTCGAATTCGGAAGCAAAATGGAAACCATCGGTAAGGAGGCGTTCAGTGACTGTGCCAATGTGACAAAAATCATCAGTCATGCCGCCACGCCGCCTATATGTGGTTCGCAGGCCCTTGACGACATCAACAAGTGGAACTGCACGCTCAAAGTGCCCCTGGGTTATGAGACGGCATACAGGAATACCGACCAGTGGAAAGAGTTCCTGTTCGTTGAAGGCTTTGATCCGCAGACGGCCGAGGGTATCACCGATGGTATCGGCACCCTGCCTGCCCGCGCCTTGCTCATCCAGCGTAGCGACGACCACCTGCTCATCCAGGGACTCCACGACCGCACCCCCGTCAGCGTCTATAGTGCCGATGGCCGCCTCCTGGGCTCTGCCACCGTTACCGCAGGTACTGCCCGCGTGCCGGCAAAACTCAGAAAGGGTGATATTGCCATCGTCAAGGCGGAGGATGTGACAATGAAGTTGGTGGTGAAGTAACGTGCCATTGCGTCACAGAGGGAGCCGGAGGTGCTTTTTACCCCCCCAAAACACGCTTATTGTACCATTGTCCCATTGTACCACTGTCCCACTATAACACAAAACCCGCCGACTTTTGCGCAAAAGTCGGCGGGTTTTTCTCAAAAGGCGGTGGGTTTTGGATGAAAGGCACCGCCTTTTATAAAGGAACGTTTTTCGTTAAGCCAAATGAACAATGCCAAACTTGTTTGAGCATTCTTGCTCTGGCAAGCGACCAAGGTCGAGCGGTCATGGCGAGAAAAGGTGGGATGGTTCAATAATCGTATGATAATGAATCACACTTTTCAGGTAGCACCTCTCACACCTCTAACACCTATTTTCTTGCTAAGGCAAGCATCCTTTGGCTGAGCGAGGTGAGGGAGGTGTGAGAGGTGAGGGTTGTTTTTCCATTTTATAAGGTATACAGGTGATAGGTTACTTATGTACACAGCTCTGTGTATTATTAGTCGTCGTCGAACTCGTAGCTGCGCGAGGCGGCGTTTGATGCGTCTTTGGCTTCTATGTTTTCTATACTATTCAGTTTGAGAGACCTTCCGTTGCTGCTCAATGAGTTTCCTTTTAATAGCGTGATGTGATTGATGGTGAGGACCACTGTTGCGGGGGAATCGTATTTCTTCTTCATAGCGCTTTATCTGATGATGGTTAACTTATTGTTCTTGATGTAGAGTCCGCTGCGGGGGCGCTCTACGCGCTGCCCCTGCAGGTTATAGAGTGTAGCGCTGTTAGTCGCTTTCTGGGTCTCGATGCTATTGATAGATGTAGCTTCGTCGTCAAGGAATAGGCGGGCATCATTGAAATCGAAGTTTGACGGTACGGTTATATAGGCTCGCAGTCCGAGCATCTTGTTTCCTGTCGCCGTGGGCTTGGCCAGCTCGTTTACTATGGTAATAAACAGGTTGGTGCCATCGGTGTTTAACTCTACAGGACTATAGGTGCCTACGAAGCTCACACCGTTGCTTTCAATCGTTTTTGCCGCAACGTCTTTGATGGTAACACCAGTAAAAGTGGGATTCTCAACTGTAGCGTTCAGTTTAATGAGGAACGGTGTACCTGCTTCGATAGTTGCGTTGTCGGCCACTTCAAAGTTCATCACCTTATTAGAGGCATCATAGCTGCTGTATGTCCGTAGCTCAATATTCTTACCAGTGCCTAATGCTGTCTCCAATACGCTCATGTTGACGTCGAACGGCAGACACAGCGTGTTCCAAATGTTCGCTTTGAGTGTGCGCACGGTTTTAACTGTGCAGATCGTCCCGTTGTTCGCCGCAATGGCTTCGCTGCTATTAATACCTTCGTTCAGCGTTATTTTCCAGAGCTTGATGACCTTTACGTCGTCGAGGTAATAGGATACATATTTGTTATTGTTTTTATCATGTGTAAATGTAATTTTGGTGTTGCTTGTGACATTAATGAGATTATAGCTGATAGGTAAAAAGTTATCAACATAACTGTTTTGGATTTCTTTGGTAATGAAGCTCACACCAGATTCCTCAATTGTTCCACTAGATAAACTAATTCGATATGTAGACTTTGAGTTGTTATTAGTAGCATAGGAGAAAGATAATAGTACATCTCCAGCATATCCAAGTGCTAGCATAGTAGCAGTAGCAGCAACTGTACCATTTGACGTACTTTCAATCTTTAATATCTCTAATTTGTTATTGCTAATAGACCCATAAGTGCAATTTGATAGTACCCAATTATTGAATGAAGTCGGATATCTTTGTGTTTGATTTGGAAGCTCAGCAAAGTCTTCCGAGAGAATAATGTTCGAATCCCCGTTCGCCAACGCCGCGTTGGATAGCATGCACACCAAGAGTGTTAATGCAAATTTGAATAGATGTTTCTTCATAATTACTTATAGATGATATGGATTTCGCTATATAATTAAGTTACAGACCCCACCCCCAGCCCCTCCCCTTGAAGGGAGGGGAGAGAGGGACAGGCTTTCTGCGGTACTTCCCTCCCTTCAAGGGGAGGGGCTGGGGGCTGTATAGTTCTTTCTCACGTTTGCTTTCGTTTGTTCGAAAAACACGCTGCAAAAGTAGAAAAAATATTTCATTCGCAAAGCGAAATAGTAGAATAATTATCGAAGCGGTGCAATATTTCTTTCCAATTCCTCTATTGCACCACCTTTTGCGGCTGAAGATAGTTCTCTTGTGAGACAGATTAATTATTTCCTGAGTCCATTCGAAAAAAATCTGACCCCGCCCCGGCCTCACGGCCACCCCGCCCCTACCAGGGGTGGGGAGTTCTATTGCGGCTCCGCTCCCCAAATAAATCCTCGACGTCAAGCCCGCCTCCCTCCGCACCGTAAAGTCGAGGATCAAAGGGAGGGAGAGATCAACTTACGGCTCACATGATTAATGATAATTGAGAAAAATATTTTGGGAAAAAGTTTTTTTTTCGTAATTTTGCAGCCCGAAGTAAATGAGCGCAAAAGAGAACCCAATGAACAAAACAATCATTTCCATCCTGATATGGCTCGTCTGTATGCCCTGTATGGCAGCTGCAGAGACATCAAAAAAGCTCGAAGAGGCTAAAGAAGAAGCCAAGAAAGAGGTCGGTGCCCTTTTCGACACAAACGGCTTGAAAGCCAACGATGAGGAGTTGTACTACAAGTCATGGTCAAACCTGGCCACCTTCACTTTCCGTCACAACCCCCAGAAGGGACTGAAAGTGGCCGGCGAGATGCGCGACTATGCCAAAGAGCATGACAGCAAGTACGGCCTTATCACCGCCCTTTACACGCAGGCCAACATGTCAGTAAAAGTGGGCATGAATGATCGCGCTGTGAAATTGTGTGAACAGGCCATTGAATACAAAAACCAATATCTGCCCGAAGTCAATTTCACCCATATTTACTGGATGCTTGCCAGGATTCACCTCGTTAAATTCCAGAGGGAAGAAGCCCTTGAA
This sequence comes from uncultured Prevotellaceae bacterium, assembly GCA_902794405.1. Lineage (GTDB taxonomy): Bacteria > Bacteroidota > Bacteroidia > Bacteroidales > Bacteroidaceae > Prevotella. The sequence goes on along the minus strand of CADBHI010000062.1, from coordinate 699 downwards.
GCACTTGAAAAATGCCAGCAGGAACCTGACCTGACTCCCTACCAGCAGATGAATATCCTGGCCTATAAATGCGAAGCCGCCTTCTGTAATAAACCTGTCGACACCACCCTCTTTATGAATAGCTACACCGAGTTGCAGAAAATGATAAAGGAGACAGGCAGGACTTCCGAATTCTTTACGTCGCAGGACATCAATTATGCAGAGCTGACAGGCCAGTATGACAAGATGCTGGAACTCGCCCATCAGAAGCCTAATAAAGTGCTAAAATATGAGGGTATCTATAAAGCCTACAGGGATATGGGACGGTGGAAAGAAGCTTTCGATACCTTTAATATCTATGTCATGGCACGCGACTCGGCCAGAACGGCCGAAACACGCAGGCAAACAGAGATGAGTTCACTGGAACTCGAGACAGCCCGCGCCGAGAACGAAGCCCAGACATTGAGACTCAAGAACCAGCAGCTGACGTTCGCCGGACTGTTCTTTGGCATCCTGGCCCTGGCCGTCTTCCTTTTCATTTTTATGCGGTCACGCCATCGTGCAGCCATGCGTCTGGCCGAGGTAAAGGCTGAACAGGAGCGTATCCAAAGTGAACTCCGTATCGCCCGCGACATCCAGATGTCGATGGTGCCAGGCGTATTCCCTGAGATTGAAGGCCTCGACATGGCTGCCTATATGAATCCTGCCAAGGAGGTAGGC
>CADBHI010000061.1 GCA_902794405.1 uncultured Prevotellaceae bacterium | reverse complement strand
GAAACAAAGTGAAAAACTTGGTGGTTAATAAGTGTGAAAGAAGGTTAATGGATTGAGGATTACACCCCCATTCTACGCTAAAAGTGACATTAAGGAAAACGGCAAAAATTCGCTACTTCCCGCATAAACACTGAGGAAGCAGCGAAAGTTGAAAGTTGCAAGTTGCATTAAGGTCAAAACCAAAGAAGTCTATGACTCAGGCATGCCAGGTCTATGACTTAAGCATGCCAAGTCTATGACTTAGATATGATAAGTCGTAGGCCCAGCGGTATTAAATTTTTGTACTGTCAGCAGCATGTAAAACGGTGTCACAATTGTCACGGCAGATAGTTGGTGATAATGATAATGGATAAATTTGCTATTTGAAATGTAAAAAACCGATTCGATAATTTGCGAATTCCGTTTCTTTTGCGTAACTTTGCGGCCAATTGAAACTATTTGCAACATTATGGAATTGTCGACAGCGAACAATATGACGTCATCGGAGTTGATACATCCAGAGGAGATAATAAATGAATAACAGAAGAGTACTAATGATAGCTGTGTGCTGCTTAGTGTGCAGCATGCTATGGGGACAAACGAGTTTTACGGAGCCTGCGACGCTGTTCGTGATGCACAGCAGCGGCAACCACTTGGAGAGGGGTAGCGACGGTGGCGGTTATATAGAGTCGCCCACGAAGAGCAGTCCGCAACGGCTGACGCTGACGCCTGTAGGACAAGGCTACTACAGCATTCAGGTGGCGGGCAAGCAGCAGTTCCTATCGCTTACAGGGCAGTGGAACTCGACGTTCGCGGCCAACGCGTCGGCCGACGAGGCACTATGGGCCATTGAGGCCGCCTCGGGACAGTTTGTCAAGCTGCGCTGCAAGGCCAACAACAAGTATTTGGGCACTGACAGCAACGACGGCCATCAGAAGGTGTATACCAACAAGGAGGGCAACGACATCAGGCACCTGTGGTACTTCAGCGACAACGTGCGCCAGGCGCCGCCTGCCGATACTGCCCGCTACATGGTGAGTCCGCAGGTGGTGCGCCAGCGGTTCGACGGCTGGGGCGTGTCGCTGTGCTGGTGGGCAGGCCAGTGTGGCAAGTGGTCGGACAAGAAGATTGACGAGATTATCACTTGGCTGGTCAGTCCAACGGGCTTGAACTACAGCCACTTCCGCTATAACATTGGTGGTGGCGACGACCCCCAGAACCGCCATTGCGACCAGCACCACATGGGTCGCGGCAAGGGCTTGCGTGCCGAGATGGAGGGTTTCAAGGACTTCAGCGGCGACGAGTACCACTGGGACCGTGATGCCGCCCAGCGCAAGATTATGCTGAAAATCAAGGAGAAGCGCCCAGACGCCGTGTTCGAGGCGTTTAGCAACTCCTGCCCCTACTACATGACCTACAGCGGCTGCGTCAGCGGCAACGTGGACGGCGGCAAGGACAACCTGCGGCCTGAGTACTACGAGGAGTTTGCCCACTACCTGGTCGACGTCTGCAAGCACTACAAGGACGAGTACGGCATTGAGTTCAAGACGCTGGAGCCGTTCAATGAGTCGGTCACGGGCTTCTGGTATGCCAACGGTCCGCAGGAGGGCTGCCACTTCGACTACGAGTCGCAGATCAAGTTTGTGCGCGTGCTGGCCCCAATACTGAAGGCATCGGGACTCAACACCGTCATCTCGGCTGCCGACGAAACCAATGTTGGATTGGCTGTCGACGGCTTCAAGCGCTTCATCTCGGCTGGTGCCGACAAGCTTGTGGGACAATGGAACACCCATACCTACTCGGGCAGCAACGTCGACCGCGCCCGCTTTGCCCAATTGGCTCACCAAACGGGTAAAGACCTGTGGATGAGCGAGACGGGCAGTGGCGGCAACGGCATCGGCGGCAACCTGGCCATGGCCCAGCGACTTATCGACGACATGCGCTACATCCAGCCCGAGGCATGGATTGACTGGCAGTATATGGAGGAGGCCAACGACCAGTGGTGTACCATCCGAGGCAGCTTTGCCAACCAGACCTACTCGAAGGTGAAGAACTACTACGTGCGCCAACAGTGCTCGCGCTTCATCCTTCGCGGCTACGACATCGTCACATCGCTCTGTCCTCAGTCGCTGGCTGCCGTCAATGCCGCCCGCGACACGCTGGTATTGGTGGCCCTGAATGAAGGAGCCGCAGCCGCCCACGTCATCGACCTCTCGCTCTTCGCCGAGCAGCCCGACCGCAGCACCATCCGTGCCTATCGCACATCGAACAACGAGAACCTGACCAACGCCCTGAACAGCGTGAAGCTGGACGGCAGCACCCTCACCCTGAGTCTGCCCGCCCAGAGCATCACTACGCTCGTCATTCCCATACGCTGTGGTGCAACCGCGTCGCAGCCCTTTGCCGACGGCTGTGAATACCTCATCATTCCACGCCAGGAGACCACCCGTGCCCTATCGGCCACAGGCAGCAAGGTAACGATTGAAGACATTGACTACGGCGAGGCACAGCGCTGGCGGCTGACAGACGAGGGCAGCAGCACCTACGGATTCCAGAACGCCCTCGGACTGCGGCTCACTGCCCATCGTGCCACAGGCAGCTCATCGCTCACGGCCGTCAAGAACGAGGCCAGCGAACAGAACTTCTATATCGACGAGGTGGACTATCCTTACTTCAAGATACTGGCCAGTCGCGGGCGCACTCACGGCCTTGACCTTTCGAACGCTTCGTCGAACGCGGGCACAGCGGTCACCATCTGGCAATATGCCGACAGCAACACCACGCCTACACACCGCCAGTGGATGCTCTTCCCGCTGACCTCGGCATCAGAAACCAACGGCATCGAGGAAGTGGAAGGCGGAAAACGGATGACGGACGATGCCCTCTACGACCTGCAAGGCCGCAAGGTGAAAAATACAGCCACAAAGGGCATCTACATTGTCAACGGCAGGAAAGTGGTCAGAAAATAGAGCCTACCTGATAGACCAGCGCAGAGACTATCCAGGCCACGCAGGTGGTGTAGACAGCCGAGATAACGGCCCAGCGCCAGGTGCCCGTCTCGTGCTTGATGGCCACGATGGTGGCGATGCAAGGGAAGTAGAGCAACACGAAGAGCAGGTAGGCATAGGCAGCCAACGGTGTGATGGTGTCGAGACCGCCTAAGACGCCGATGGTCGAGGCCACAATCTCCTTGGCGCCCACACCGGCTATGAGCGAGACGTCGAGCTGCCAGTTGAAGCCCTGGAGCGAGAATAACGGCTCTACGGCCTGACCCATGCGGCCAATGAAGCTTTCGGCCAGCGAGGGTGCCGTGCCCATAGGTCCGAAATAGCCCAAGGCCCAGACAATGATGCTGGCCACAAGGATGACGCCACCCATCTTTTTCAAGTACTCCTTTCCTTTCTCCCACGTATGGCGGCCAATGGCCTTGGCGGTGGGCCAGCGGTAGGGCGGCAGCTCCATGACAAACGGCGTGTCCTCGCCCTTGAGCACAAAGTGCGACAGGATGTTGCTCACAATGACTGACATCAGGATGCCGACGGCATAGAGCGATATCATGACCAGCGACTGGTATTGCTCGGCAAAGAACAGGCCCGTCACCATAATATAGATAGGCAGGCGTGCCGAGCACGACATGAACGGCAGCACTAACATGGTGATGAGCCGTGAGCGGCGACTCTCGACGGTGCGCGTGGCCATCACGGCAGGCACGTTGCAGCCAAAGCCCATGACCAGCGGTATGAACGACTTGCCGTGCAGTCCCATCTTGTGCATCAGGCGGTCCATGATAAACGCGGCACGTGCCATATAGCCCGAGTCCTCCATCAGCGAGATGAAGAAGTAGAGTATGAGAATCTGCGGCAGAAACACGATGACCGCCCCTACTCCACCTATCACGCCGTCGACCAGCATGGAGCGCAGCGGACCGTCGGACATCGTCGAGCCAATCCACTCTCCTAACCATTCCACGCCTGCCTCAATCCAGTCCATCGGATACTGACCGATGGCAAAGGTGGTCTGGAACATCACGAAGAGGATCAGGAAGAAGATGGGGAATCCCACATACTTGTTCGACAGCACATTGTCGATCAGGTGCGTCGTGCGGTAGATATTCTCCTTGGTACCCGTCTGATAGCCTGCCTCCTTCAGCGCACCATTGATAAAGCCGTACTTGGCATCCATGATGGCCGTCTCGGAGTCGCTGGCCGTCTCCTCCAACACACGGGCAGCAGCATGGTTGCGCACGGCCAGCAGCTGCTTGCGGTCTTCGGCACGGTGCTCGTCGGACAGGTGCTGTCCCACGTACTGCGTGATGTTGGGGTCGTTTTCCAGCAGCTTGATGGCCAGGTAGCGTGTGGAATAGCGCTGACGGATATGTTCGTCGGCCTTCAGGAACTTCTGTATCTCGCGGATGCCGTCCTCAATCTCGTGACCATAGTTGATATGGATGTGGCGCGAGGCACCCTGCGTGTTCTCATACACCTTGATGACGGCCTTGAACAGCTCCTTCACGCCCATGCCCGTCTTGAACGACGTGGGCACCATCGGCATGCCGAAGAGCGTGGAAAGCGTCTTCAGGTCTACCTTGTCGCCCCTGCGCTCGAACTCGTCGTACATATTCAGGGCACAGACCATGCGCACGTTCATGTCGACGAGCTGAGTCGTCAGGTAGAGGTTGCGCTCCAGGTTGGTGGCATCAATCACATTGATGATGACGTCGGGCATCTGTTCCGTCAGATGTTTGCGGACGTACAGTTCCTCAGGCGAATAACAGGTCAGCGAATAGGTGCCTGGCAGGTCGGTCAGCGAGAAGTCATAACCGTAGAAGCTGGCCTTGGCCTCAGACGCATCGACGGTTACACCGCTGTAGTTGCCTACACGGGCATGAGCACCAGAGGCATAGTTGAAGAGCGACGTCTTGCCACAGTTGGGATTGCCCACCAGGGCCACGTTCAGATGGCGACGAGCCTTCAGGGCCTCACGTAAAGCCCCACCCCCATGCCCCTCCCCCTGGGGAGGGGAGACATGACTTTGTTCGCTATCAATTTCTGATGTAAAGGTATCTACGCCCCTCTCCAAGGGGAGGGGATGGGGAAGGGGCTCCTTCACCACCTCTATCATATCGGCCTCCTGATGCCTGAGCGACACCTCGTAACCCATCACCTTGTACTTAACGGGGTCTTGCAGAGGAGCGTTCAGCAGCACCTCCACTGTTTTTCCCTTGATAAAACCCATCTCCACGATGCGCTTGCGGAAGCCACCGTGGCCCGTCACCTTGACGATGACGCCTTTTTCGCCTGTTTTCAGCTCTGATAGTTTCATGACTGTATTTCTTTGTTACTGACCCCACCCCTAACCCCTCCCCTACAAGGGAGGGGAACCGCTACCGCTTCTCAATCCGCAGGCAATCCCCTTCTTTAGGGAGAGGGGGAACTGCTACCGCTTCTCAACCCGCAGGCAATCCCCTTCTTTAGGGAGAGGGGGAACCGCTACCGCTTCTCAACCCGCAGGCATTCCCCTCCCTTAGGGAGAGGGGGAACCGCTACCGCCTCTCAATCCACAGGCATTCCCCTCCCTTGTAGGGGAGGGGCTAGGGGTGGGGTCAGTATTATCGACTGCAAAGGTACGAATAATCTTTTGCAACTCAGTTGCATCGAGTGCCTTAATACGTAAAATACCTAAAAATGATGACCTATTACTGGGTCTGCAGCTTCAGTGTCACAGGTTTCAACTGGTCGGCGGTGGCCGTCAGCGTCACCTTACCTGGCGTACGCCCTGCACGAAGGATAACGGTACAAGTGCCGTTATAGAGACGTCGCTGGTTGCCCACCATCATCTCGTCGGAGTTGATGTCGCCATTAACGACACCCACGATACGGGCATCGCCGCTGACGCTGAACGTCACGTTCTGGTCAGTGGTCTGCACGCGGCGTCCCTTCTTGTCAAGGGCCACCACACGCACATGCTGCAAGTCCTGTCCGTCGGCATGCCACTGAGTGTTATCGGCATCAGCCGACAGCCGAACGGCCTCGCCCGTGGTCTCAATCCTGTGGCGGTCCACCACCTTATTATGATTATAGGCAACGGCCTCCAGCACGCCTGGCTCGTAGCTGATGTCGTTCCAGCGTATCTGGTTGCGCAGCTTGGCGTTCTTCACGTCATTCTTCTGACGACCTAAGCTCTTACCGTTGAGCAGCAGCTCTACTTCGTCGGCATTGGTATAGGTAATCAGCGACAGCTTCTGTCCCTGAACACGATTCCAGTGGTCGCTCATACCGTCGTTACCCGTCTGCACACCGTTCCACATCTGGTCACACTTACGGTCAATCACCGCGATATGCACCACGGCCTCGTCGGGCAGGAAGAACGACTTCATGTAATAGGCCTTTGGCTTCGGCTCCAGCGAGATGTCGAACACGCCCTGTGCCCAGCCCTTGGCGGGCCATCCCTGCGACTCGCCCAGGTAGTCGATGGCGCCCCAGTAGGCCAGTCCTATCACGCGGTCGAGATCCATCTCAAAGTAGTTCTGCCCCATGGCGGCCACTGAGGCCTCGCTCTGGTAGAAGGTCATCCAGGGGAAGCGGCGACCATCGCCAGGGAAGTACATGTAGCGGTAGTTATAGGCCTGCACGTCAGTCACCATCGCCAAATCGCAAGGCAGCGAGTCAGTCTCCCAGTTGCGATAGCGGGGATGCATGGCCACCGTCACCAAGCGTGTGGTGTCATAGCGCTGCAGGAGCGTTTTCTGAAGCTTATACATCGTCACGCCAAAGTCGTTGAATGGCTGGTTGGGGTCTTGCTGCAACTCATTGCCAAGGCTCCATAGCACAACGGAGGGGGAATTGCGGTCGCGCTTCACCCACTCGGGCACGTCCTTCTGCCACAGTTGTTCGAAGGGCACTCGTCCGCCCGTATGCTGTTGCGTCCACTTGTCGTAAAGCTCGTCGACCACTAAGATGCCATACTTGTCGCACAGCTCTATGAACTCACGACTATAGGGATTATGGCTGGTGCGGATGTGGTTCATGCCAAACTGCTTCATCAGCTGGATGCGTTTCTCGATGGCACGAGGATAGGCGGCGGCACCAAGGGCTCCCAACGAGTGGTGGTTGGCATAGCCCTTCAGCAGCACCTTCTTGCCGTTGAGCCTAAAACCAAACTCAGGGCCGAACTCTATGGTGCGGATGCCAAACGTTGAGCAGGTCTGGTCGACGACCGTACCATCCTCCTTCAGCAGCGAGACCACAGCCCGATAAAGATTCGGATGCTCGCAGTCCCACAACTGTGGATTCTGGATTTCCACCTCTGGCAAACGAGCCTCCATCGTGCGCGAGGCCGACTTACGGCTTTGCTTTACCGTTCCGTCGTAAACAAGCTGTCCGTCAGGCGCATATATCTTCGTCCCAATAGTCACTTCCTTCTGACGTCCGCGATTAGTAAACTCAGCCTGTATGGTGACATACCGATTGTCGCGCGTGGTAATATAAAGCGGATGGCGCTCGAAGAACAGTTCACGATTGGTAGCTACCAGACGGACGCCACGAATCAGTCCGCCACCCGTATACCAGCGTGAATTAACAGGTTCGCGGGTGTCGGCCCTGACGGCGATGATGTTCTCCTGTCCCATCTTCAGCAGGTTGGTGACATCAGTCTCGAACCCCACGTAGCCATAGTCAGTACCCCCGATGCGCTCACCATTCAGGTAGACATCGCCGACATACATCAGTCCGTCGAACTGGAGGACAAGCCGCCGCCCTCGCAACGAGTCGGCAGGCACGAGATGCAGCCTGTACCACCCACAGCCCATCTCCTTGAATCCACGGCTCGACAGCCGGCTCTTGATATTGGCTGCCACGTCGGTATTATCAGCTTTCTCGTCGGCTGCTGGAGCCACCCACGACTGCTCAATCTGAAAATCGTGAGGCAGATCCACACTCCGCCATGCACTATCGTCAGTCGACAGGGCTGCTGCATTCGCCATTTCTCCCTCATGGAAACGCCAGCCATAGTTTAAATCTTCCACAACCCGTTGCTGGGCTGAAACAGTTGTTACCGCTGTCGCACAGACAGCCATTAGTAGTAATTGCTTTAGGTGTATCATCGTTTATCGTATTTTTAACCGTTAGTCGAAAAGGCTGAGAGAGAGATCTTGTGCTGGGGGAACGTCAGCCGGTTCCTCGTCTTCTTGAGGATGCTTACGAAACTGGAGCACCATTTGGCGGGCATCAGCATTGTTCTGGGTGTTGAGTCGGTAATAGCCTCTGCGCTCAGTTTTCTCAATAAGCGAATTAGGGGATTTAGAATTACGAAGCAGATACTTCCGCACATAGCCGTGGATTTCCTGTAAGTCGGGCTGCGAAAAGAATGTACAATTGAGATTATAGACATGCTTTGCCAACTGCCGCACACCTATACCCTGCTGTCCTACATTGGTCAGTATCTGGAGTATCTGCCTGTCGTATGTCATCATGAGGTGAAAAGGGAAAAAAAGGTCGGCAAACTCACTGCTTACCGACCTTCTTTATATGTTTGAATTATTGATTAGGCCAATGTAACCTTCTCATCTGCGCTTGAGAGCTTGCCCTCCTTGAAGAGCCAGCCAAGACCCAGCAGAGTCTCTTCCTCTGAAATCTTTGCAGCCTTAGCAATCTCCTTTACTGAGAGAGCCTTCCCTGCTGCTGCCAGTGCCTGATAAACATCTCCTGCCTTGAAACCAGCGTTCTCTGCGTTGATAGCGAGAGTAGCTTTTGCTGCCTTAGGAGCGGCGGCCTTCTTTACGGTTTCCTTGTTTGCTGCTGTAGCCTTAGCCTCAGTAGCCTTCTTTGTTGTTGCTTTCTTTTCTGCCATAATGCTTAAAAATTAATACACGTATTGAAGTAAATACTTAAATTTCTGTTTTGACACTGCAAAGTTACTTCTTATTTCCTTGCAAATCGTTGATTTATAGGCATTTTTTGCAAATAATAAGAATTTTCTTGACATAAGTCAATTTAGCATGGAGAGAAGTTACAGTTCTGTGAGCTGACTGTTCTTAAATTTGATCATCTTGTCGGCAGGGGTATCGAGTCCTTCATAGACAATACGTATCATGGCCATGTCGCGAATAAAGTCGATGGCACCAACCTCGAGTTTGATGACCTTTACGCCTACACGCTTTTCAATATCAGCCTTGAGTTCTTTACGCTTGTCAGGGGTAATGAGCTCCATCCTGTCGTATTGAATGAACTTGGTGGGGAGCGGCTTGAGGTTATGCTCGCAAACCCATACGGCTACGGCTACAATCAGGTTGGTAATAACCAGTTCAAGCATGGGTACACCCTCTGCAATGGCGTTGACCACAGCCAATGCGATGATGATAAAGAGGTAGGTCATCTCGCGCACTGGCATGGCGTCAGTACGGTAACGCATGATGGAGAAGATGCCGAACAGTCCGATACCGATACCCATTGATGTCTTCCCCTTCATATCCTCGAGGACGAAAATCATGAAGAAGACGATGAAGAAGATAGCAATGGAAATGAGCATGAAGGTGAAGCAGAACTCACGGCGCTTACTCTTCTTGTAGTACAGCCGGAAGATGATGTACCATGTTACGACTAAACTGATAAACAGTCGCAACAGCATTTGTGCGAAACTTGGGGATAATGTCAGAAAATCCATCATAATTTTGTAATATTTATTGGTTTTTTATTTCCTTGTTATTCATGCGTTATCTCAGCATCCGTTCTATATCGGCCACCTTGGGCTTCAGTCTGTTGCAATGGAGCTCATGGTTGGTCAATGCCGACCCTATAACGTACTTGGAAAAGCCGTGGGGCTTAATTCTCAGGTCGCGCAACATTCTGAGGATGGGTGAAGGAACCAGGCCGTCACGTTTCAGCTCAATGATGACAATGTCCTTCATGAAGCGGATGTTCTCTGTCGACACATTGTGGAACCTGAGGTTCGTATCAATTGTCAGGCGCTCAGTCTTGCCCTTGTTCACTAAGGTGATGCGGTCGAATCGGTTTTCTAACTGTCGGCTAAGTGTCTCTGGGGCATAGCGCAGGTGGCTATGGAGAAATTCACTATAGTCGTCTGACAGGAGATTAAACTCCGAGGATTGGTCGGGGTTGAAGTCATCCAAACTCACCCTTTTCTTCTTGGTTCGTCCCTTGTTGTTCTTGGTTTTCACCTCAAGGAAGTTCAGGTGAGAGTCCACGTACGACCTGATACGCAGTTTCTGGCGGTTGGTATGGCCCGTCTCATGGGTGGTATACATCACGCAGTCAGGCGTGTCGAAATATACCGTATAGTAGGCTGCTATATGGCGCTGATCTATCTCCTGCACATAATAGTCGTGCTGTGCCATTTTCAGCAGCTGTTCCAGCATGGGGCGGGTGGTGACGAACTTGGTGTCAGTACGGTTCATGAGCCGTATGCCACTCATCTCGTCAAGCGTTATCGGGTCGAATTGTCTGAGTATCTCTTCCATATCTGGTAGTTTTTGTTTGTGCAAAGGTCGTAATAATATGCTGATGCTGCAAATATTTTCAGTAAAAAGCCTTTTTGGTTCAGCGAAAAGTCTCACTTCAGCTTTGGTTTCAGCTCGTCAGGCGAGTCTTTGGTGAACATATTCACAGGTGCTGCCTGACGAGTGAAGAAGTCGGCCACCGTTTGTGGCGTCAGCGTCAGACTGGGGGTAAAGTCCTTACTCTGCATATAGCTGAGAAGAGCCTTCCGCATCTGTCGGGCTACTGGTCTGTGAGCCAGGTCGCTACTGATGTCCATTGTCGTCATCAGCAGGCGGCCCTTCCCTACCCTCGCCTCGAGTATCATTCCCAACTTACGCGATACATGCCAGGTGTCAATGGGCTGGACGGGCGACTGGTAGTCACGGGGTAGGTCGGCGAAGTTCATCACCTGAGCCTGATTCAGCAGTTCCCACCAGTTAAGATTCGACCAGTCGTCGGTGGGGAAATCGTACTTGAACAGCGGATGACTCTTGTCGATATAGGCTCCCGTGGTGTGAGGAGGACGCATCTTAAACCATGAGGTGTTCCAGAATACGGGCAGATAGGTTTGCTTCACATCGCTGCCCATCGTCACCTTACCAGCAGCTGTCAGCAGCACTGTGCCACCCCGTTTCAGCACGTCTAATGCCTCAGCGTAGTCTGCCGTCTCAGTAATGGCGGCATGATCAGGTTGTGCTGCATCGTCATCGTCAGGATATACCCAGAAGTCCCAGTGGTTGAGAATCTTAGCCGTCAGCTTCACTGTCAGCGTCAACTTCGAAGCCTGGCGGATGCTGTCAAGCGGATAAACCACGGTGCCTATCTGTATGTTCTTGCCTATGGGTAATTCTCCTGAGGCAAGCCTGCCTCCGCAGACAACCCGACTGTTTTCGTCATATATATAATAGGTGGCCTTCACACCGTCGACAGATGTCTTGAAGGCATTATAGACCTCGACGGGAACCCTGAGGGTGTCGCGGTTCGTATAGACAAACCGTGGGAAACGTGCCAAAGGTACTATAAACGAGCAGAACTGCTTCCACTCATCCACATTGCAATAGGGTTTTTCACGCCAATGAACGTTCAGCGGGCCAACAAGTGCCGTACCCTGTCCGCTATAGTCGTTCAGGCTTAACAGCTGAAAACCGGCATAGTCCTTGGTACGGAGATTGCGCTCTATCTCATATTTGTAACAAAGCATCTGCAGACGTCCGCTGGCCATCAGAAACTTATCGGCCATTGACGACATGCCGTTGTCAGAGAGCAAGTCGCGGAAGATTTCGAAATTGCGTGCTTTGTACACCCCAGTATACTGTGAGATCTCGCTGAAGTCAGGGAAGGCGCACCACTGGCCCTGTTCATGGGCAATGATGGGAGAATTGTTGTCTGCCTCGCCCTTATAGTTGCGCGGACGGAGAATACCGTCATAATAGTCGTCATCACTGCTGGGTGCCTGACGGTTCCACTCCAGCCCACGGGCACCGCCCTTGACGTGGTACTCTGAACCATCGTCCCAAGCCCAGCCGCCTCCTACGCTGGCTCCGCAGTAAATACGCGTAGGGTCGTATTCATGCATCTGCCTCACCCAGTCATTGCAATAGCTGACCCAGTCACCAGCAGGCTCATTACCAGCCGCCATCATGATAAACGAGGGGTGATGGCCATAGGTATCGACAATACGCTTCGACTCCTCCAACAGGTATTGGTCTATCGACTGACCACGGCGCAGTTTTACTCCATGGTTAGGCCACGACGGGCCTTCTGGCTGCAAGTAAATGCCCACCCTGTCGGCTGCGGCAAAGGCTGCCTCTGGTGGACAATAGGAATGGAAACGCACATGGTTCAGACCATACGCCTTACACTTTTTGAACACCTTCACCCACTCTTCCTCGTCGGTAGGAGGATAGCCCGTTTCAGGGAAACAGCAGTTTTCAACGGTGCCTCGCAAGTAAAGCGGACGTCCGTTAATATAGATCTGCCGCCCTTTGATGCTGACTTCGCGCAGACCAAACACAACGGGAACCTTCCATCCATTATAATCGATTTCCTGCGTATAAAGCTGAGGATTGAACTCATCCCACAGTTCGGCATTCTCAGAATACCATACATTATAAGTATTCTCGTTGATAATGACCTCAACCATGTGCTTGTCCAGATGGGGAATGACCTTCTTACGCCAGATGTGGATTCCTCCTTGCAGCTCAATACGACCTGTTATACCGTTCCAGTTACCCTGGGTCTGGTCTGTCACAGAATGGGAGTCCTGACCTACGCAGACATTCTCAATGCCATTATAGACACGAATGGCAATCTCGTTACGCTGACCTGGGACGATATACGACGTCACATCATACTGGTGGGGTGTTGACAGCGACATCTGGTGACCCACCTCATGTCCGTTCACGTAAGCAGTGGTTTCAATATGCGGCCGTTCCAGGAACAGCACCACAGGCTCCCCCTTCCACTCCTTCGGCACATAGATATAGCGACGATACCAGGCATTGCCAACATAGTGTTTGTCAGGTGTCAAGAAGAAGGGGAATTTCATCTGTCCGCTCTGACGGTACTTCTCCATATAGGGGTTAAAGTAGTATGAGGAGTCGTATAGCGATCCTGTCCACGGCGTGTTCACCGTCACCTCATTGCCCTTACCATTAGTAAGCATCGAGCCAGGCAGAATGACATAGTCATTATAGTTGGCAGAATCACCCATGGCAAAGTCCCACGACCCAGCCAAGGAGATAATGTCCTGAGCCATCAGGTTCAGGCTGCATAACCAAAGGAGTAAACCTGCTATTCTTCTCATCTGATTACTATTTCGTTAACCTGTTCACCAGGGGTCTTATCAGCCTCACGTGGTAAGTACACAGGCATATTCTCTTGCAGCGGCAGTATACGCAGTTCCAGTTCCGTTGCTCCTTCTGGCAAACGCCACAATCCATAGAGGAAAGGCCGACCATAGTAGAAGTTGTCGGCCACCAGACGGCGTCCACTCTCACTACCATCGGCTGAACGCGTAATGGCATAGAGCCGAGCTACGTCGCCGCGGTAGTTGATACTGAGCAGTTCGTTACTGGGCACCTTGCTAAAGGTGAGGCGGTAGACGGCGGCCTGCTCGAAGTCGGCATCCTGTGGTTCCTCAGCTACTTTCTGCACACCAATAGAAATCTGCCGCAACGCTCCTGCCGGCTTCGTCTTCGTACAAGTAACCTTCAGGTCTGTAGCAGCTGGTGCAGGGGGAGTTTCAAGGAACAGTTGTTCAGCTTCCTGCCGTGTCAGCAGGTACACATTATTATATATAGGGCGTTCCTTTCCGCGAGGTTTCACATTCCGAAGTGTCTTTCCGTTCTGCATGACAATGGAGGTGGAAATGCCGTCCACCTGCATCAGGTAGAGCTTGCCGTCGCGCTTGGCCACCAACTGAGCGGTGGCATATCTTATACCCTCGATATTCACTGGGAAGATGGCCATCGCACCAGAAGGAACCGTCAGTTTGGGCAAGGTAACGCCACAAGCCGACAAGCTCACATCGCGCTTAGCCGACAGCAACTGCAAGCGCTCATAGTTGTTGATGAAGATAAAGCCACGCTCACCTTCACTTCTCACTGCCCAGCGCAGACCACTGTCGTCACCCTTCTGCAAGTCCTGGGAAACTGGAAACGAGGAATCCATCGTTGCCAGCACATCACCCCACGATTGCATGAACAAGTGCAAGGGACGAAGCATATAGTATTGGGGATAGGTCTGGCCGAACTCTCCGAGAGGTGCCTGAAAGTCATAGGTTTTCACAGGCATGTCGTTATAGTTGGTAGCGACCGTGCGCTGGTTCTCATTGAGCGTGGTCAATCCTTCAGGGTTAGTACCGCCATGATACATGTAGTAGCCTAACAAGTTGGAACCTGAGCCAAGTTTCACTAAAGCCATCGAATAGGCGTCTTCAGGATAAACATACGGACGGCGATGATAGGCTGTAGCCATGCCGCCACCCAACTCACAGGTGAAGTAAGGATAGCTCTCCTGGCTGGTGGCACTTGGCTGAGAATAGTCTATCTGCTCAGTGGCAATAGCCGTTGACGAGCGGAAAGCCTTAAAGTTGAACGCCTTGTAGTAGTTGCCATCAGTCTCACCTAATGTACGATCCCAGAACCCATCGGCATAGTCGCCATAGAGTGGCAGCATCTCACCAAAGGGCACTGGCGTGGCCAACTCAGGCCAGCCCGTACGAGTATAGAACGGCAAGTCGAAGCCCGCATCTAAGGCTATCTTCTTCAGGGCCATGAGGTACGAACCCCTACCCCGATATTCGTTGTCGAACTGGGCAGCTATCACGGGGCCGCCATCTTTCCATTGCAAGCCCTGCACCTGGGTGAATATCTGGCGGTAGAGATTCTCGGCAAAACCGAGAAACACACGGTCTTCGGAGCGCGTCTTGCAGCCCTTGGTGAAGACCCAGTCGGGAATGCCGCCATTGCGAGCCTCGCCATGGCAAAAGGGTCCCATGCGCAGCACTACAGGCAGCTCCTCCTGCTTGCATAACTCCAAGAAGCGTCGCAGCGAACGCTGACCATCCCAGCGGAATATGCCTTCTTGCTCTTCCACATGGTTCCAGAATACGTAGGTGGCAACTATCGTTACCCCACCGTCCTTCATCTTGCGCAATTCCTGCTGCCATTCGTTGACAGGCAATCGTGAATAGTGAATCTCGCCCATCACAGGACATACCCGCCGACCATCCATCGTCAGGCCGTAACGGTCCCACGTAACAGGCTTACCCAGTACTCCGGCTTCAGCAACTACGGCAACCAGCAGCCACAGCCATGCTGCAACAACAGCCCTACCCTCGCTTCTCATCTCAAGCCGTGATATTTGGCTTCTCAAGTCCTAAGCCACGCTTACGGTCTACCACCTTCAGGGCAAAGCCGAGCAACAATGCTGCCACGCCCAGACAAGCCAGCATCACCAAAGGTGCTGTATAGTCGAACTGAGTAGGATCTGTAACGCCAGGGTTCGTGGCATCGAGCACCTTGCCGATAAGCAGTGGGAAAAGCCACAGACCAATGTTCTGAATCCAGAATATCAAAGCGTAGGCAGAACCTATCACCTTGGCATTTACCAGCTTCGGAACTGAAGGCCACAGCGAAGCAGGCACCAGTGAGAACGATGCGCCTAACACCAAAATGGTGATGTAGGCTATCACGATGCCTCCCACGGTCGAGCCCTTGAACATCGGAAGTACGAAGGCAAACGTGAGGTGACACATAATGAGCAGCAGCGAACCCAACACCAGCATCGAGGCTGCCTTGCCCTTATGGTCAACGTAGGAGCCCAGAATCGGCGTGATGAGCACAGCCAACAATGGGAACACTGCAAAGATTGACTCAGCCGACTGGCGCATATAGCCCATATAGCAATAGGTAACAAGCGAAATTATACTCAACGCCAGCAAACCATACTTCAGATTTGCCTTCTTCTGGAAGTTCGAAGCAAAGCCAGCTGCTGCCACTACCAGCATGATGACATACTGCACAATAGTCACCGTAGGACTGGCCCAGAATGAGTCTGCCGATGGAGGCGTCAGCGTCAGGTTGCACTGCAGCATGTTCACCGCATATTTCTGGAATGGGAAAATGGCTGAATAATAAAGCACACAAAGCAATGCTACAAGCCAGAAGCCTAAGTCGCTGAGAATCTTTCCAATATCCGATATGCGGAATGGATCATCCTTTTCCTCGGCCTCACCCGTCTGGGCATCCAACTTCTGATCCATCACAAAGTAGACGATGGTCATAATCAGCGCAATACACATCAGTACCACACCAAATGCCACTGAACGCGATACGCTCACCACACCACCTAAACGGGCAAAGAACGGCGAGAAAATCATACACGTGGCAACACCCAAACGGGCCAGTGCCATCTCTGAACCCATGGCCAACGCCACCTCACGACCCTTGAACCACTTGACGATACCACGCGACACCGTGATGCCAGCCATCTCGCAGCCACAGCCAAACAGCATGAAGCCGCAGGCAGCAAACTTGGCCGAGGCAGGCATGCCCTTGTAGAAGGGACTCACGCCAAGCTCGTCGAACAGCGGAATATAATTCAGATTGTCTGTAAACCATTGCTCCAGCCCGCTACCGATAAAAGCATCGCTCACGGCATACCACTTTAAACAAGCTCCCACCAGCATGACAACTGCCGAGAGAACTGCCGTGAAACGAACACCCATCTTGTCAAGAATGATACCCGCTATAATCAGGAAGAACGCAAAAACGTTGAGAAACACCTCTGAGCCTTGCAGTGTGCCAAAGGCCGTTGAGTCCCATCCACGCTGTTCTTGCATCAAGTCTTTGATGGGTGAGAGAATATCCATGAAAATGTAGCCGCAGAACATAGCTAAAGCCAGCAGCAAAAGCGCAGTCCAGCGCATAGCAGCACTGTCGCGCAGAGTCTTTTGAATTGTTTGTGACATTGTTTTTTGTTTAATGATTCTTATTTATGGCTGCAAATTTACTAAAAGAATTCGATGCGCACAAACTTACTGGGAAAAATTTGTTATCTTTGCAGCCAAATTACAAAAAGAAACTAAATATGACAGCTTTACTAAACAGGGGAATCATGGCAGCGGCACTGCTCTGCCTGACAAGCGTAACACTGGCTCAGACTAAAATTATCGTTATGACTGACACCCACGTCATGGCACCTGAGCTCCTCATCAACGACGGGCCTGCATGGCAAAACAACGTTGACAACGACCGTAAGATGATTGACTATAGCCGCCTGCTATTTGACCTGATGATAGAACGACTGAAGAACGACATACGTCCAGACTGGGTTTTCATCACAGGCGACCTGACAAAGGACGGTGAACTATTAAGCCACAATTACGTTGCCGACAAGCTCGAAGAACTGCTCCATGCTGGAATCCATACGCTGATAGTGCCTGGCAATCATGACTATGGCACTGGCAACGCCGTGTATTATGACGGAGAGAGGAGAAGACCCGCAGAAAGGGCAAACGGCCAGCTGATGGACTCACTCTATGCGCATTTTGGAATGAGTTCAGCTGATCGGGAGCCGACAACGCTGACCTATGCCTGTGAACCTGTTGCTGGACTGACCGTCATTGGCATCGACTCAGGAACCCGAGGAGAACTGTCGGCAACAACACTCGACTGGGTATGCGACAAGGCACAGAAGGCCATCCATGCCGGCAAACGGGTCATCGCACTGATGCACCACCCCATCATCCCCCACATTACTGGCATCGACAAGATGACTGGTCCAAGAACAGTAGCAAAAGATCACGAGACCATACGCAACCGATTGACAGACGCTGGCGTAAGTGCCATATTCACAGGACATTTCCACATTGGCGACATGGCCAAGGACTACAACGAGAACCTGACCGACAGCATTTATGATATCTCTACAGGATCGCTCATCAGCTACCCCTGCGAATACCGTGAGGTGACAATCAACAAGGAACTGACTGAGATGCAGATATCCACTCACCACATCACTACCCTACCCGATGACCCGAACTTCGAGAAGACATCAAAAAACAGATTGAAGAAAAGCATTAAGAGAATTGTGAAGGGCAGGACTGGCAAGGCTAAATTCCCCAAGAACCTCGCCACCAACAAAATTGCCAACTTCGTAGCTAAGGCTGCCGTGGTTCATGCCGAAGGCAACGAGCACAAGTCATCGAAAGCCAAAAGAAGAAACGCCACCTTCAACAGAATGGTCAAGGTCGCCAACCTGCTGATGCCCAACAACAAAATGCTGAAAAGACACGGCCTCACCATGAACGACATAAAGACCCTCGTTCACAGCATGCTCAAAAACAAAACCTCCTACGGCATCGACGGCAGAGAAAACGTAACAGACGACCAACAGCTCACCATCCGCTTAAAAAACTTGTAGAACTGCTGTTAGGACTGACTTTTCTTGATCCTTTTAACACTAAAGTTGTACGTTTTTGGAGAAAACGTATAGCTATTTCTCACGCTGTTAGGTATGGTCAAAGAAGTTAATTTCCAACAGAAATAAAAAGCACCATCATCAATGGATTTCACACTGTTGCCGATGGTCACTGAGGTAAGGGCATTGTAACAATAGAAAGC
>CADBHI010000060.1 GCA_902794405.1 uncultured Prevotellaceae bacterium | reverse complement strand
AGCGTATGGAGGCCTTGATTTCTAACTTTTCGGGGCAATTTGTTTCAGTTTTTATCTCAACTGGCTTATAATCTCGGAAATTTTATTTAAATTTGCACCCAACAGAATAACTAAAAACATGAGAAAGTTCCTATTGATGACACTACTAACCATTGCAGCGGCACAGGTTGCCGTAGCGCAGGAGTTTGATTTCCGTGAAATGGAGTATACGCCGCAACAGACGGTGTTTCAGTTGTATGCGCCCGCTAATGCTAAGGCTGTCAAGTTGCGTATCTATAAAGATGGACTGGGAGGACGACCGCTGAAGACCATCAAGATGAGGGCGGAGGGGACGGTATGGAGGGCCGCTGTGGAGGGGGACCTTTTGGGGCGTTTCTACACTTTCGATATGGGGTATGGCGAGACGCCGGGCACGTTTGCTAAGGCTGTTGGCGTGAATGGTAAGCGTGGCGCTATCATCGACCTGCGTAGCACAGACCCAGAAGGCTGGGAGAGCGATTGTCATCCTGTCGTGAAGTCGCCTGCGGACTTAGTGGTCTACGAACTTCACCACCGCGACTTCTCCATTGCCCGCAATGATGCTAAGAATCCTGGCAAATTCTTAGCGCTGACTGAACCGTGGGCTATCAGCCACCTGAAGCAGCTTGGCATCAACGCCATCCATATTCTGCCCAGCTATGACTACGGCTCTGTCGACGAGACACGTTTGGACCAGCCGCAATACAACTGGGGCTACGACCCCGTGAACTACAATGTGCCCGAAGGTTCTTATTCTACCAACCCCTATCTGCCTGCCACCCGCATCCGCGAGTTCAAGCAGATGGTGCAAGCCTTGCACAAAGCAGGCATCCGCGTTATCCTCGATGTGGTGTATAACCATACTTACGATATAGAGCACTCTAATTTCCAACGCACGTATCCCGACTATTACTACAGGAAGGTGAAAGACGAGTATTCCAATGGCTCTGGTTGCGGCAACGAGACCGCCTCGGAGCAGCCTATGATGCGCCGTTTTATGCTGGAGAGTGTGAAGTACTGGGTTCAGGAGTACCATATCGACGGCTTCCGCTTCGACCTGATGGGCTGTCATGATATTGAGACGATGAACATTATCCGCAAGGAAGTGGAGCAGTTGGATCCCACCTTATTTATATATGGCGAAGGCTGGAGTGCCGGGGCGTGTGCCTTGCCCACCGAACAGCTTGGCGTGAAAGCCAATATCCCACAGATGCCAGGCATTGCTGCCTTCAGCGATGAAATACGCGATGCCCTGCGCGGTCCCTTCGACGACGATACCAAACCGGGGTGGTTAGGAGGTGCACCCGACTGTGAGGAAAGCCTGAAGTTCGGTATTGCCGGCGGCATTGAGCATCCGCAGGTTGATATGACAAAGGTGAACTACTCAAAGGCAGCCTGGGCTACAGAACCCACGCAGATGATGAGCTACGTCTCGTGCCACGATGACATGTGCTTGGTAGACAGATTGCAGGCCAGTATCCCGAGACTAAAGAAAGCGCCCGTTTCGGAACTTACCCGTCTCAATCTGCTGGCCCAGACGGCAGTCTTCACGTCGCAGGGTGTACCCTTCATGCTTAGCGGCGAGGAACTGCTACGCACGAAGAAGGGTGTGCACAATTCCTTCGAGTCACCCGACAGTATCAACCAGCTCGACTGGCAGAACAAGGAACGCTATCCTGAGGTGTTCAAGTATTATAGCGACCTGATAGCCTTGCGCCAGCACCACCCCGCCTTCCGCTTAGGTAATGCCGACCTGGTGCGTAAGCATTTGGAATTTCTCGATGCCCCTAAGGGCGTCGTTGCCTTCCGTCTGAAGAACTATGCAGGCCGAGACGACTGGCGCAATATCATCGTCATTCTGAACGCCGCCCCCAAGAATGTAGCCGTTACCATTCCGGCAGGGAAATACACTGTTGTCTGCAAGGACGGCACCATCGATGAACAGGGAATAGAAGCCATCAGCGGCTCGACGGCAACCGTCAGCCGGTATTCGGCACTAATACTACACGACTAAAATTATCATCAATATGAAAAGACTACTATTATTAACCGCCATTGTGGCACAAACACTTACTATGAGTGCAGCAAAACAGAAAGTTGCTATCGACCGTATTGAACCCACCGACTGGTTTGTGGGAATGAAGAACCCGCAAGTACAGCTGATGGTCTATGGAAAAGGCATTCGCGACGTTCAGGATGTCACCACCGACTATCCAGGTGTGGTCATCGACAGTCTCGTACGCCTCGACTCCCCCAACTATCTGCTGATTTACATGAACCTTCGAGATGCCCAGCCGGGAGAAATGACGCTGAAGCTAACTGTCAACGGCAAGAAGCTAACAACCAAATACCAGCTAAAACAGCGCGAAATGAGTGGCGACAAACGCATGGGCTTCACCAATGCCGACGTGCTCTATATGCTGATGCCCGACCGTTTTGCACAGGGAGCCGGTCACAACCCGCAGGTGAAAGGCATGAGAGCCTACAAGGAAGACCGCTCGGAGCCCTCGCTGCGACACGGTGGTGACCTGAACGGCATTCGCGAACACATAGACTACTTCTGCGACCTGGGCGTAACGGCCCTTTGGCTGACCCCTGTCTTGGAGAACGACTCGCCCGATGATGCGAAGGGTTACTCTACCTATCATGGCTATGCCACCACCAACTACTACCGCGTAGACCCCCGCTTCGGCACCAACGACGACTATCGCCGACTGGTAGATGCCGCCCACGACAAAGGACTGAAGGTGGTTATGGACATGATTTTCAACCACTCAGGCTTCGAGCACCCTTGGACGCTCGACATGCCCTCGAAGGACTGGCTCAACCTGCCCGAATGGCTGAAGGAGTCGGGAGGCACCAGCAACCCTGACGGCACCGCATTCCAACAGACCAGCTACAAACTGACGCCCGTGCTCGACCCATACGCCTCGAAGGTAGACCTTCAGGAAACAACCGAAGGATGGTTCGTGCCCACTATGCCCGACCTGAACCAGCGTAATCCGCACCTGATGCGCTACCTCATTCAGAACTCCAAGTGGTGGATAGAGACGGTAGGCATCGACGGCATCCGCATGGACACCTATCCTTACGCATACGCTGAGGCTATGGCGCAATGGATGAAGGAAATCAATGAGGAATATCCCAACTTCAACACCGTTGGCGAGACATGGGTGACCGAGCCGGCATATACCGCCTCCTGGCAGGACGGTTCTCCATTAGCGCCCAGATCATACCTGAAGACCGTTATGGACTTCTCATTCTTCGACAAGCTGAATCAAGCCAAAGGTGAAGAGACCGATGCCTGGTGGAACGGTTTGAACCGTATCTACAACTCCTTCGTCTACGATTACCTGTATCCCAATCCCAGCAGTGTGATGGCCTTTATCGAGAATCACGATACAGACCGCTTCTTAGGCGAGGGACACGACACGTTGGCATTGAAGCAGGCATTAGCTCTGCTGCTCACCGTTAACCGTATTCCCCAGCTGTACTATGGCACGGAGGTACTGATGAACGGGACGAAAGCCGTTACCGACGGCAACGTACGCAAGGACTTCCCCGGCGGATTCCCTGGCGACTCCCGCAATGCCTTTACTAAGGAGGGACGTACACGCATGGAGAACGCTATGTTCAACTGGCTGAGCCGACTGCTGCACTGGCGCCAGAACAATCCCGTCATCATCAAAGGCAAGCAGACACAGTTCATTCCCTACGACGGTGTCTACGTCATTGCCCGCCAATACGAAGGCAAGACAGCACTCACCATCCTGAACGGCACTTCAAAGCCCGCCACCATGAAGGTGAAACGCTATCAGGAAGTGATTGGCACAGCTTCCCGCGCCCGCGATGTACTCACAGGCCGCTATTACAACTTAGACAGTAATGTCGAACTGAAGCCCCGCCAGAGCTTAGTCCTGGAGTTTTGAGGACAGACGCGGCGAATAGTCACGAGTGTTCATTTCCCAGATAACCACTAACCAGACGATGGTTGTTGGGAGGGCTTTTAGTGCATAAGGCTCCAGCCACTGTTTCCAGATGAAGCGGGGAAAGAAAACGTCGCTCGTACAGAGGGAGGTGAAGATAAAGGCATAGATGAGCAGCACCAATGCCCAGTTACCCCGTTTCCAGGGTGCGGTGGTGTACCACACGACGAAGCCCGTCATCGGAGCTATGTAGCCGTAGCTCTCCGTACCCGTCGAGAAGAGGGTGACGAACATCGTCACCGAGGCCAGCATAGCGTAGCGGAAGGCCGCGTTCCTGTATTGGCTGATGCGACGGAAGGGCGACAGGAACAGCAGGATGCCCGGGATAATGAGCCACAGGTCGCTGTATTCCGTATTGCCGCTAATTTTGCGGGGAATACCCAACAACGAAGTGTTGGTGGTGTTGAAAGCCTCTGCCAGGTTCTGCGCGTTCTTGGCCACTAAGGAGTCGTACCATCCGAAATACTGCTGTACCACATACTCGGGACTGCTCACCAGCATGGGCAGCACGAAGAACAGCGCCGCCCACCCCAAGCAGGCCAGGATGAACTTCTTCTTATCCTCGACAAAGAAGAAAAAGGCGAGGCCCATAACGCCGTAGAGTTTGATGAAGATATTCACGACGATGAAGAAGGCGGCCCATACGGGCTGCTTCTTTTCAATGCAGGCAAACATCAGCAGATAGCTGGCCGCCATAGCCAGGTCATACTGCTCGACGAAGAGCGGCGTGAGCACCTCATGGGCGCAAAACCAGAACATGAACACCTTTTGCCAACGCAGCAGCGGCATGTAGCGCACAGCTATGTAGAACGTCGCCACAAGGAAACACTCCCAGAGGAGCATGCCCCACGTATCGGGCAACATGGCAAAGGGCGCAATGACGTAGAAGAATACGGGGCCATAGTGGTTGCAGTCGCCATGCAGATAGGGATAGAAGTCGTAGAGCGGCAACTGCTGCAACGTGTTGACGAATACCGACTTATAGATCTGGTACGTGTCGTTGTTCTTCGACCATTTCAGCAGTCCTATAATGATTGGTATGAGCGCATAGACAACGGTGATGGTGCGCCAGTCGCTCCAGAAAGGCTTCTTGAAAAACGCCTTCACTTGTGATAGAGATTGTTGCTTATCCATTGGCTTCGTGTTTCTTGAAGGCAAAGAATTTCTGCCCGAGATAGTTGATGAGCATAAAGAGTCCGGTGCCGACGAGCATAGCAATATTCTCAACAATCACCTTGCTTAAATGCATGCTCTCCAGCGCATAGCGCGTCAGGGGAAGTGCCAGGCTGTAGGCAATGACGTAGCAGACAATGATGTTGAGTGTAAACTTTACAATGCTGCGCCAGTCGGTGCCCTGATAGTGGAACGTGAAGTGCTTGTTGAGGAAGTAGCTCAGGATACTGCCGAAGAAGTAGTCGCAGAACGACGACACCCAGTAGCTGCACCCGAAGACGTTGTAGAGCACCAGCATGATAGCCGTGCCGAAGAGCGTATTGACGACACCCACGACAAGAAATGTCAGGAACGACTTATCGAACATTTTTTTGACTTCCATAGTTCATCGTGTACATTTCATAACAAAGTTTCAGCCACACCAGCGTTACCGGCAATGCCTTTAGGGCATAGGGCTGCACCCACTCCTTGCGCAGATAGGCTGGGAAGAGGTCGCTGGGCGACAGGCTCGACAATACGAATACAAACACCATGAGGGCCACATCCCATCCCGTGCGCTTCCAGGGGGCAGCTGTGTACCAGATGACCACGCCGACAAAGGCAATGATGTAGCCGCTGGACTCGCTGCCAGTGGAAAACAGCACCACAAACATCAGTACCGAGGCCAAGAGCGTCTGTCGGAAAGCCACATACCTATACTGAAACAAGCGGAGATAGGGAATGGCGAAGAGTAGCAATCCAGGCACGATGAGCCACAGGTCGCTGAACACCAGTCCCGTGGTGCGATGCACCATTCCGAGCAACGAGATGTTCTGAGCTATGGATGCCAGGTTTTCGCCGTTCTTTTCCGTCAGACAGGCGAGCCACTCCTGATACTGGCCAATCACATAGCTTGGACTGCTGATCACCATTGGTGCCACAAACATGACTACTGCCCACAGCAGCAAGGCCCCGACGAAGTGTCCCTTGTGCTTGGAGAAAAAGAAAAATGCCAGTCCCACGATGCCGTAGAGCTTGACGAATGTGCCAAGCATCACCCAGAAGGCAGCCAATCCGTCGCGCTCACGCTCTATGCAGTAATAGGTGAGCAAGATGATGGCGGCAATGGCAATGTTGAACTGCTGCATGAAGACCGCCGTCAGCAACTCGTGGGCACAGAACCACAGCAGGAACACCTGCTGCCCATTGGTGAACTGCGAACGCCGGATGGCCACATAGAGCAGCACGACCAGCGACAGACACCACAGCAGCAGTCCTATCCAAAGTGGCGTTACGGCAAAGGGTGCTATGAGCAACGAGAAGAACGGGCCGTAGTGGTTCACATCGTTATACTCTGCCGGATAGGGCGCATAGAGCGACGTACCGTTCCAGGCGTGCCAGAAAGTGTACTTGAAGATCAGGAAGTTGTTACAGCGATGCAACTTCGTGAGAGCCCCGATAACGGCAATGAGCAACCATAGTCCTGCTAACAGACGGTGGTCTCTGAGTATCGGATGACCCAGAAAAACACTTAATTTTCCTCTCATTTCCCTTGTTTTACTGTTATTCGTCCGCAAAGGTACTAAATAATTCCTAATTTATTGTTCTTAATTCATAATTATTTTCTATCTTTGCACCAATGAACAGCGAAAACAAAATATCGGTAGTCATCAATACCTACAATGCGGAGCAGTATCTCGAGGAGGTACTCGAAGCCGTCAAGGGGTTCGACGAGATACTTGTCTGCGATATGGAGAGTACCGACCGTACGGTTGCCATAGCTCAGGCTAACGGGTGCCGTGTGGTCACTTTCCCCAAGGGCGACGCCGTCTGTGCCGAGCCTGCCCGTACGTTTGCCATCCAGTCGGCTACCCACCACTGGGTGTTCGTAGTCGATGCCGACGAGCTGGTGACCCCCCAGTTGCGGATGTATCTCTACGATCGTATTGCCAGCGGCAATTGTCCCGAAGGGCTCTATATTCCCCGCCATAACAAGTTTCTTGGGCGCTACGAGCGAGGCTTTGCCCAAGACCACCAGCTGAGGTTCTTCGTTCGTGAGGGCACCGTGTGGCCACCCTATGTCCACACCTTCCCTACCGTTCAGGGCCGTGTAGAGCATATTCCCGCCAACAGCAACAACATCTGTCTGCTGCACCTTTGCGACGAGACCGTTGGCGAGATTACCACCAAGAACAACCGCTACAGCGACGGCGAGGTGGAGAAGAAGGCCGGTCGCCACTACTCGGTGTGGGCCCTGCTGCTGAAGCCCCAATGGAAGTTCTTCTCGGAATTCATACTGCGTGGCGGCTTCCGCGACGGCACGCGGGGTATCATTAAGGCCGGACTGAAGGCCACTTACCAGTTTACACTCATTGCCAAGATTATTGAGCAGCGCCTGCGCCGCGAGTTAAACGAATCCTGAACGCCCATGCGCCTACTCTATTACGTCATCTACAGTCTCTGGTTCCTGCTCTCGCTGCTGCCGCTCCGTATTCACTACATGCTGAGCGACCTTCTCTACCTTATTATTTACAGGTTGATACACTATCGCGTGGCCGTAGTGCGGAAGAACATCCAGGAGTCGTTTCCCGAGAAAGATGCTGACGAACAGCTGGCTATTGAGCGTGGCTTCTACCACTGGTTCTGCGACTATCTGGCCGAAAGCGTCAAGCTGCTGACCATGAGCCGCAGTCAGATGCGCCGCCGCATGGTATTCAAGGGAACGGATGTCGTCGACGAGGTGGTGCGCAACGGACAGTCGTGTGCCGTCTACTTAGGCCACTACTGTAACTGGGAGTGGATCACGTCGCTGCCTTTGTGGGTAACGCCAGAGGCACAATGTGGGCAGATATACCATGTGTTGGAGAATCAGGAGTTCGACAAGCTGTTTCTGAAACTACGCCAGCGTTGGGGCGCCGTCTGCATACCGATGGCCGAGACCCTGCGCCGTCTGATACAATACAGGCAGGCCAACCAACCCGTTGTCATCGGTTACATTGGCGACCAGGTGCCTTTCTGGAACAACATCCACCATTGGTGCCAGTTCCTGAACCACGACACCCCTGTGCTCACCGGCACCGAGCGGTTGGCGCGACAGACGGGACAAGCCGCCTTCTATCTGGATGTACGACGACTGCGCCGCGGCTACTATGAGGCTGAGTTCAAGCTCATTACGCGAGAGCCGAAACAGCTGGCGGAGTTCGAACTGACCGACATCTACTTCCGCATGCTTGAAGAAAGCATCCGTCGCGATCCTGCCTGTTACCTGTGGAGCCACAACCGTTGGAAGCGTACCCGTGAGGAATTCAACCTGCGCTACGACTCGGACACAGGGCGCGTCGACATCATTTCGAGCGTTGAGGAACTCAAGAAGAAAAAAGGCTTATGATATTTGTACGCGACAAGGGCAGGCTCTGTAACAACATCCTGCAATACGGACATCTCTACGCCTGGGGCCGCGAGCACGGCCGCTCCACTATGTCCATGCGCTTTGCCTACAAATACCGCTACTTCCGCATCTGCCATACCCGCTACCACAACTTCCTCACCTACGTCTTTGCCAAGTATGCCGCCAAGTGGCACCTGCTGCCCGTGGCCGACTTCGGCATCGATGCGCCCAACGACCCTGAGCGTCAGCAGCAGCTCTTGCTCACCCATCGTCATATTGTGGCCGAGGGATGGTATGCCCGCTTCTACGACCTGTTCCTCAAGTATAAGTCGGAGATCTTGGGGTTGTTCCAGTTCGACAGTTTTGTACGCGAGGAGCCCGACCGTCTGTTAGCAACCCTGCCACCTACGGGGCTACGCTTAGGACTCCACATCCGTCGCGGCGACTACCGCACGTGGCACGGTGGACGCTACTATTATACTGACGAGCAGTACATTGGCATCGTACGCCAGTTCCTGCAGCTGCATCAGGACTTGGAGGTGCAGCTCATTGTCTGCGGCAACGACCCCGAACTCGACGAGCAGGCCTTCCGACGCGCTTTCCCCCAGACGCGCATCGTGTTTCCCAAGGGCACACCCGGCGAAGATCTCTACCTGCTGTCGCGCTGCGACCGCTTGATAGGTGCTCCCAGCACCTTCACCTTAGTGGCCGCGATGTATCATGACCTGCCCCTTTACTGGATTGAAGACCCCTCCGCAGCGCCCACCGACGCTGCCTTCGGACGCTTCGACCAGCTGTTCCAACAAATCAAATAACCTATTTCATATCGCTATGGCTAAGAGAAACCTCAGACAAACGCTCCGCACAGGCTTTATCTACCTGCTGCTGTCGACCGTATTGCTCGCCATCGTTTTCTTTTCCTATATCCTGCGCAGCGCCAGTCTCGACTTCATGGACATCGGCGGCTGGTTGTACTTCGTGTGTTCCTGTCTGTCACATGCCGCCCTCTTTGCGGCCGTTCCCTTCCTGCTGCTGTTCCTGCCCGCCGCCCTTCTTGGGGCAGGACCGAAGACCAGCGGAGGCCTGATGTGTGCGGGAGAGGTGCTGCTCGTGGTAGGCTTCATCATCAACGGCTTCGTCTACGGCCTCTACCATTTCCACATTAACGGACTGGTTATCAGCATGCTGACGGGTCCAGGTGCCTCCGAGATATTCGTCTTTAGCCCCTGGATCTACCTCAAGGGCACGCTCTACATTCTCGCCGTGATTGGCCTCTGTGCCGCCCTGCTGTGGCTATCCATCCGACTGTCGCATCGCCCTCTGCCCCATCTGTGGCGCAACGGACTGCTCTCGCTGTTGGCCGTGACCCTGCTGGCTCAGGGCATGCACGTCTATGCTGCCGCCACCATGAAACGCTCTGTGCTCGAAGCCACAGGGTTCCTGCCTTACTACTTCCCCATTCGCATGAACTCCACGCTCGACCGCTGGGGACTCATCGACGGCGACAAGCTCTCACTCATGCAGTTCGACGACGGTGGCGGCGAGGGCAACATTGCCTACCCGCTGAATCCTCTCAACGTGCGGCCGTCGGACGAGCCATTGAACATCGTGATCTTCGGCGTCGACTCCTGGAACTACCGCACTATGACGCGCGACTGCGTACCTAATATCTATGCCTTAGCCGACAGCGCCGAACTCTATACCGACCACTGGAGCAGCTCCAACGGCACCCGTGGCGGGCTGTTCGGACTCTTCACGGGCGTTTCGTCCTACTATTGGGACAGCTTCGAGCGTGGCAACATCCAGCCCATGTTAGTCAGCGAGATGCGCCGTCAGGGCTACCAGATTCAGGCTTACCCCAGCGCCACTTTTGCCGATCCGCCCTTTGCCAAGATGTTCTTCGCAGGCATTGAGGGGCTGAACACCGATACCGAGGGCAAGACCGTGTTCGACCGTGACTGCCAGATCACCCGCAACTTCATAGCCGACCTCGACAGCTACGCCTCTTCGTCCGCCGTCCAGAGCGCCGACGGGTTCCCCCCGTCGAGAAAGCCCTTCTTCTCGTTCTTGTTCTACGACCTGCCCCACGCCATTCAGATTCCTAAAGACCATCTCTATCACTTCCAGCCCTCGTGGGAATATGCCGACTACATGGAGTTAGGCAACGACGACGACCCGACGCCCTTCTTCAACCTCTACCGCAACTGCGTGTGGACAGTAGACTCCCTCATCGGCGAGGGCATCCGGGCGCTGAAGGAGCATGACCTGATGAAGAACACCGTCATCGTCATTACCGGTGACCACGGGCAGGAGTTCAACGAGAACCACAAGAACTACTGGGGACACTGGGCCAACTACTCCCGTCCGCAGGCGGGCGTGCCGATGGTCTATTACGACCCTCGCCACCCTCATGCCAAGTTTGACCACCGTACCACCCACTACGACATCTCGGCCACCC
Source organism: uncultured Prevotellaceae bacterium (assembly GCA_902794405.1). Classification (GTDB taxonomy): domain Bacteria; phylum Bacteroidota; class Bacteroidia; order Bacteroidales; family Bacteroidaceae; genus Prevotella. The sequence goes on along the minus strand of CADBHI010000060.1, from coordinate 12,432 downwards.
TGCTGCACCAAGTGCTGGGCGTTCAGAACCCCGCCTCTGACTTCTCGATGGGCAGCGACCTGCAAGACCCCACGCCGCGCGACTGGCACGTGGTGGGCAACGACCTCTTCTACGCCTTTATCCTCAACGACGGCACCATCGTCGAGAAGCGCGGGGCAGGCAACATCGTGATCTTCGACAGCGTGATGAACCGTCTCGACGACTACCCCCTGAACGCCAAACAGCTCAACGACGCCATCCTGCGCCTGAACCGCTTCTATAAAAAGTAACCGCCCTATGACCATCATGTATCTCACCTTCGGCCAGAAAACCGAATACCACGTCCAGGCCTACCTCTCGATGCTGTCGTTCCGACGGCAGACGGCCCCTACCGACCGCATCGTTATGGTCACCACCGCCCCCGAGTTCTACCGGCGTGCAGCGTCGTGGGCCGAGGTCATCGCCATCGACGACCGTCAGGTCAGCGAGTGGCAGGGCCAGCACCACTTCTTTTGGCGCGCCAAGATCAAGGCCATAGAATTTGTAGGCACCAAATACCCCGCAGACGACCTGCTCTACCTCGACTGCGACACCCTGCTGCGGGGCTCCATCGACTGGCTCAAACAGCAGCTGGCCGACGGCCACGGACTGATGGACACCAACGACGGCCACCCCATGAACATGAAGACCAAGACCCTGCGCATGTGGCAGACCATCAAAGGCCGCACCTACGGCGGCATTACCCTCGGTCCCCAGCACAACATGTACTGCGCCGGTGTGGTGGGCATTCCCGCCGCCCGACGTCAGGAAACCGTCGCCACCGCCCTCGCACTCTGCGACGGCATGCTCGACGACCACGCTGAGCCCATCGTCATTGAGCAGTATTCGTTGTCGATAGCCCTTTACGAAAAAACGGGCCTCGTCGAGACCCGTAATTGCATAGCCCACTACTGGGCTGCCAAAGACGAATGGATGCAGGCCGCCTACGAGCTCATTGCCCATTCCCATCTCAACGATGCCACCCTCGACGACGAGCTCCGTCTGTTCGATGCCGTCGACTGGTCATCGCTTCCTGTCTACGTCCATAAGTCGAGCACCGCCCGCCGCCTGCGCAACTTTGTCAACCGTCTCTTCCCCGACCGCGACTACCGCTACATTAAGTAGACCTAAGCCAAATAATTCATAAAGTATTGTAATGAGTGTACAGATAGAACCAACATGGAAGGAGCAATTGGAGCCTGAGTTCGGAAAACCGTACTTCGAGCAACTGACCAGTGCCGTCAGGCAGGAGTACCAGCAGACGACGTGCTACCCGCCGGGCAAATTGATATTCAATGCCTTTAACCTGTGCCCGTTCGACCAGGTGAAGGTGGTGATTATCGGCCAGGACCCGTACCACGAGCCAGGCCAGGCCCACGGACTGAGCTTCTCAGTACAGGACGGTGTGATGTTTCCACCGTCGCTACAGAACATCTTCAAGGAGATTGAGCAGGATCTTGGAACGCCGGTACCGCCGACAGGCAACCTGACGCGCTGGGCAGAGCAGGGCGTGCTGCTGCTGAACGCTACGCTGACCGTCCGTGCCCATCAGGCTAACAGCCACTCCACGCTCGGCTGGCAGAAATTTACCGATGCTGCCATTCAGGCCTTGGCCGCTCATCGTGACCACATCGTCTATATGCTCTGGGGCGGCTATGCCCGCGGCAAAGCGTATATGATTCCCAAGGACAAGAACCTTGTGTTAGAATCCGTACACCCCTCTCCGCTCTCGGCCAATCGTGGCGGTTGGTTCGGACAGCACCAGTTTTCACGCTGCAATGAGTATCTGAAACAGAATGGAATAGAACCGATAGTATGGTAAACGCCCTTCCCCCAATCCTTGACGTCGGCGGCATCCTCATTTCGTCCGACATCCTGACTGAGCGCTTCTGCTGTGACTACGAGAAGTGCAAGGGCATCTGCTGTGTGGAAGGTGACGCTGGTGCGCCAGTGACGCTGGATGAGATTGCCGGGATTGAGGATGCACTCGATACTGTGTGGCAAGACCTTTCGGCACAGGCACAGAGCGTCATTGATCGGCAGGGTGTGGCTTACACAGATCAGGAAGGTGACCTGGTGACGAGTATTGTAAGAGGTAAGGATTGCGTGTTTACGTGTTATGATGGCGACAGTTGCCTCTGTGCGCTGGAGAAGGCTTTTCGTGCGGGCAAGACCAGCTTCTGCAAGCCTGTCAGCTGTGCTCTCTATCCTATTCGTGTCAAGGAGTTTGGTAACGGCGTCGTGGGCCTGAACTACAACCGTTGGAAAATCTGCGAGGATGCCATCAAGAAAGGGCAGGCTTTGGACCTACCCTTATACCGGTTTCTGAAAGAGCCGCTTATTCGCCGTTTTGGCGAGGCGTGGTATCAGGAACTCTGCGACGTCGCCGATGAGCTGCGGTCGCAGGGCTACTTGTAGAACTTCTATTCTTTTCTGCGATACTTCGACGGACTCATGCCACTATGCTCCTTGAAGAATTTTCCAAGGAACGACTGGTTGGGGAAGTTCAATTCTTCCGTAATCTTCTTAATGTTGTTCGTGGTGTTTCGGAGCATGACGCGTATCTCGGCCATAACATAGTTGTCAATCCACTCGTTAGGCGTGCGACGGCTGACGGACTTGACTGACTCCGACAGATACTTTGGCGTGATGTTCAGCTGTTGGGCATACCAACCCACACGGCGCTCATGTCGGCAATGCTCCTCCACCAGCTTGATGAAGCGTGTGAAGATAATCTCATTGCGCTTGAGAGGCTGTTCCCCTGCTCCACGCGTCTGGTAGATGACGTTGCTCAGGTCGTAGAACATAGCCTGCATCAGTGTGCGCACGAGGGCTTTGCGGAAATGGTTGGACTCATCAAGCATGCGATTCTTGATGGCGTTGAAATAAACGCTGAAGGTGGAAATCTCGTTTTCAGAGAGCTTCATGATGGGGAAGTTCCGCGCATAGAGGAGAATTGCCGAAAGCTCACTGACGTTGTTGATGATCTCACGGAAGAAATCAATCGACAGCAGTATAGCCAGTCCCTTAATATCGGGTGTTGCCTCGTAGTTGTTCACTACATGGCGCTCCGAGATGATGAATACATCGCCAGGCGTGGCAATAATCTGTCGGGTGTCAAGTGTATATTTCAATGAACCTTGCGTGCAGAGAACAATGAGAATGAAATTCATGCGACGGGCATCTCGAGGCACTGGAATAGCAGCGATTTGGTCAGCCAGCACGATGTCTTCGTCGATGGATACTACGCCGTCCCAAGATGCGGCAATGGCGATGTTAGTTTCCTTGATTTGCTGTTTGTTCATAATTTTATGGTTTGAGTCTGTCCCGCTTTTAGCGTGACGGTTTGTTTGTCGTTATTATATAATAAGGTGGCGCTGCCGCCGTGTTTTGACGTAATACTGTATTCTGTGACCTTACCGTCGGCCCATGAAAAGCTGAGCTCGAAGCCGCCACGGGCACAAAGGCCGCTGACGGAACCGTCCTTCCAGGCGCCGGGCAGAGCGGGGAGTAGCTCAATCACCCACTTGCTGGCCGCATTTGGAGAGCCGTCGGTTTCATTGTGCGACTGCAGGAGCATCTCACAGACCCCAGCAGTACCACCGAAGTTGCCGTCGATCTGGAAAGGCGGATGGGCATCCATCAGGTTGGGGTAGGTGCCGCCACTATTGTAGTTCGTGCCTTTCTTCGGTGAGATGAATGTCAGCAGCTTTTGGTAGATGTGATACGCCTGCTCGCCACGATGCAAGCGTGCCCAGAGATTGATGCGCCAGCCTGTGGACCAGCCTGTGCTCTCGTCACCTTTTTGCAGGAGCGTCTGTTCAGCAGCCCTTTGCAGTGCAGGGTTAGTCAGGTGGCTTCCTGGGTAAAGCCCTATCAGATGGCTTTGGTGGCGGTGGTGCGGGTCATAGTCGCGCCAGTCGTGGTACCACTCGTTCAGGTCACCGTTGCTGCCTATGGTGTATGGGCGCAAACGGGCAAGGGCTTTCTCGTAGGCAGTAGCATCATTGCCGCATAGCTTACAGGCTGTAATGACGTTCTGGAAGAGTTCGCGAATGATGGCTAAGTCGGCAGCACCGCCGTAGCAGGTCATACCGTGATAACCCTTATCTGTGACATATTCGTTCTCTGGCGATGTAGAGGGCGCAGTAAACAACTCGCCCGGTTGGTTGGGGTTCTCCACGAGCCAGTCCAGGCAGAATTCGGCAGCTCCCTTCATCAAGGGCAGGGCCACCTTTTGCAGGTATTTCTTGTCTTGAGTGAATTGGAAACGTTCCCACAGGGCGTTGACAAGCCAGGCACCGCCCATGTTCCAGTTCGACCATTCCGGCTTTTCTCGCTTCTCGCCTACAGGATTGGTCATAGCCCAGATGTCGCTGTTGTGACTGGCGCACCATCCGCGGTTGATGCCATAGTAGTTGCGGGCCGTATAGCTGCCATTCTCAGACAGGGCCTGCACAAAGCCGTCGAGGGGTAGTGCCAACTCTGCCAGATTGGTGTTGAAGGCAGGCCAGTAGTTCTCCTCAAGGTTAATATTCATCGTGTAGTTACCGCGCCAGGGCGACCAGAGTGATGGTGCCCATAGTCCTTGAAGGTTGGCAGGAATGCCTGGCGTACGGCTACAGCTGATAAGCAGGTAGCGGCCATACTGGAAGTAAAGCGTCTCAAGATAGCGGCTTGAGTTTCCGCCGTTGGGGTATTCTCTGAGCAGTTGTTCTGTGGTGCCGTTATAGCTTAATGGCTTACCTAACTGCAGCTTTACGCGGTCGAAGTATTGACGATAGTCGGCTACATGATTGCGACGCGCTTCGTCGTAGTTGATGTTTTCTGTGTGCCAGATGGCGTCAGTAGCCTTTTCTAAATAGGCAGCCCCTTCCTTGACGGGGTGCTTGTCGAAGCCGTTGAAACTGGTTTCGTTAATCAGGTAGACAATTGCCTCGCTGGCTTTGGTAATGGTGAGTGTAGAGTCGCTGGCAGCCACACTACCGTCGGTTTTCACCTTTAATATCGTGCAGAAGTGAATACTCTCCTTTGGGTCGCCCACAGCATGCCCCGTCATCGTAATCTGCTGACCGCTGGCTTTGGCTTGGTGGGGCGTCTGTCCTGTCATCATGAGCTGGCAGTTGATATCACCGCGCAGCCGTATGGCAATCAAGTGGTCGGGGTTGGAAGCGAAATATTCCCTCGTGACGGGGGAACCGCCACGCACGTAACGATCGCTGACGATGGCGGAGTCAAGGCTCAGCTGGCGATGATAGCCGCTGACTGTACCTTGCCCGAGGTCGCGGATGTGGAGCGTGGCCAACGGCTGATAGTACTGGGAGTTGGGACCCTGCACATGCAGCTGAAGGGAGTCGGCTTTGGCATAGTCCTCGGCAAACAGAGCTTCGCGGATGCTTGGCAGCCACTGGTGGGCATCTCGGTCGAGGTCGCGGTCCACGGGTTTTCCAGTCCACAGCGTAATATCGTTCAGATAAATCACGTTATCCTCCACACCGCCATAGACCAAAGCCCCCATTTTGCCGTTACCTATAGGTAGCGACTCCTCGAAGTAGTCGGCTGGCTTGTCATATTGTAATGTCATTGCCAGCTGTTGGGCACTCGTAAATTGCGTTATAGTTAAAATAGCAAAAAATAGGTATTTCCTCATTCTTTGATTTATTTTCGTGGGCAAAGATACTAAATTATTCATAATTCACCGACTTTTTTAGTAAAAAGTAGCATATAAAATGGTATTTTTGAGAATTATTGTGTATATTTGCGCCAAGAAGATAAAAATAACAAGCTATGCAACCAATCAAGACATTAAACGACATGACTCGTTTCCTTCAACAGCGAGGGAATTGTAAGCGTGTGGCTGTCGTATGCCCAGGCGATGCCTCTACCCGTTACGCTGTGGAAAAGGGAAAGGAAATGGGGTTTATCGAACCCATCTATGTGGAAGGGGACGACAAGGACGAGTGCGCGCGCCGTGCAGTCAGTATGGTAAAAAACGGTGAGGCTGACATCTTGATGAAAGGCCTCATCAATACCGACAACGTGCTTCGTGCCATTTTGAACAAAGAAACGGGTATCCTGCGACCGGGACATGTGCTGACGCATGTTGCTATGGCCGAGATTCCCAAATACGAAAAGCTGTTGTTCTTTACCGATGCCGCCGTCATTCCCATCCCAACCAAGGAACAGCGCCGCCAGCAGGTACACTATGTGAACTATGTCTGTCATGCTCTCGGCATCGAAGAACCCCGTATCTCGCTCATCCACTGTGCCGAGAAGGTCAGCGAGAAGATTTTTCCTTATACCAAGGACTATTTAGATATCATCGCCCTGGCCCAGAGCGGCTACTTTGGCCGATGTATCATCGACGGACCGCTGGACTTGAAAACATCGCTCGACAGCGTGAGCCTGCATGAGAAAGGTATTCACTCTGCCATCGACGGTCAGGCCGATGCACTCATCTTCCCTGATATCGTCGCAGGTAATGTCTTCTACAAGACGCTGACGCTCTTTGGCTATGCTAAGACGGCCGGTGTGCTACAGGGAACGCTGTGTCCAGTGGTGCTCCCCTCAAGAAGCGACAGCCCAGAGTCGAAGTACCACTCGCTGGCCTTAGCGGCCATCTGATGTTTCTGGAAACAAAAAAGAGAGGTCAACGCCTCTCTTTATTTGTGATCCGCTTGGGGTTGAATACCCCATGACGCTGGCGCGAGCCATCGTACAAACAAAGAGACTCGAAGTTTGAAAGCAAGCTTTCACTTCAAGTCTCTTTATTTGTGATCCGCTTGGGGTTCGAACCCAAGACCCCAACATTAAAAGTGTTGTGCTCTACCGACTGAGCTAGCGGATCTACCTTTCTGACTTCTTTTTCAGAAATCGGCTGCAAAGGTACGATGTTTTTTTGGATTGAGCAAATTTTTGACGTTTTTTCTCTCTTAGTATGGACAAAAATCCAAATACGTTTTAAAAATTGCAAAGAAATGCCCCGTTTTTTTGTCCTTCTTGATATTTTTACTACATTTGCCCGCTGTATGGGAATACTTTATATTGTACCTACCCCCGTAGGCAATATGGAAGATATGACACTTCGGGCCATCCGTATATTAAAAGAGGTGGATTTGGTGTTAGCAGAGGATACTCGGACGTCGGGCATTCTTTTAAAGCATTTTGAAATCAAAAACCAGTTGCTTTCCCATCACAAGTTCAACGAACATGGTACATCTGCGGGCATCGTCAACCGCCTCTTGGCAGGTGAGAACGTAGCTCTGATTAGCGATGCAGGCACACCTGGTATCAGCGATCCGGGGTTCTTCCTGGTGCGCGAGGCTGTCAGGGCTGGGGTAGAGGTGCAGTGCCTCCCTGGCGCTACGGCTTTCGTGCCGGCCTTAATAAGTAGCGGTTTGCCGTGTGATCGCTTCGCCTTTGAGGGGTTCCTGCCTCAGAAGAAGGGACGGCAGACAAAAATCAAGAGTCTGGCCGCTGAGGAGCGGACGATGATTTTCTATGAGTCGCCTTATCGTCTGGTCAAGACGCTGGAACAGTTTGCCGAGGCTTACGGTGCAGACCGTCAGGTGAGTGTCTGTCGAGAAATCAGTAAGGTTCACGAGGAGAGTGTACGTGGTACGCTGTGAAATAGTGATAGTCTTAGCAGGCTATCAGGAATCATGAAGTATTAAGAATTTAAAACCATAATGATTATGAAAAAATTAGTTTTATTTGGAGTATGTCTGCTGGCGCTTGCCAGCTGTGATCAGGGACCTTCGAAAGCAGAACTTGCTGCTGCCCATAGTGTTGACTCTCTGAAACAGATTGTTGCCCAGAAGGACAATGAAATCAACGACATGATGGGTACCTTTACTGAGATTGAGGACGGTTTCCGTCAGATTTCAGAGGCTCAGAACCGCGTGGCCGTTGCCAAGCAGGGCGAGGGTGCAAACTCCAAGGCCCGCATCCGTGAGAACATCCAGTTCATCCAGAGCACGATGGCTCAGAACAAGGAACTCATCAACAAGCTGAAGCAGCAGTTGCGTGAGAGCACCGTCAAGAGCGATGCCCTGCGCAAGCTGGTAGAGAGCATGACCCAGCAGATGGAGGAGAAGGAGCAGATGCTGCAGCAGTTGCGCTCACAGCTCGACGAAAAGGAAATCCGCATTATGGAACTCGACGAGAAAGTGGCCAACCTCAACACCGACGTTGCCGACCTGACAAACGAGTCCAACCAGCGTGCTGAGACCATCTCCCTGCAGGACAAGCAGCTCCACTCTGCATGGTTTGTCTTTGGCACCAAGGACGAGCTGAAGGAACAGCAGATCCTCGTCGACGGCAAAGTGCTGCAGTCGAACTTCAACAAGGAGTACTTCACCAAGATTGATATCCGCGTTGACAAGGAAATCAAGCTCTATTCCTCTTCTGCCAAGATGCTGACGTCGCATCCTTCGAGCGCCTATACGCTTCAGCGCGATGCCAATAAGCAGTATGTGCTTCGTATCACCGACCCGCAGCTCTTCTGGTCTACCAGCAAGTATCTGGTGATTCAAGTGAAATAAAACCGTTATTGACTCAACTCTCCATTGACGGTCTGTAGACACGCCCTCACGCCGATTCTCCTCCTGCTCCTTGTCCTTTTGATAAGCTGCAAGGAGAAGAATGACGTTGACAACTCCATCACCCTCACTTCTTCAGCGGTAGTGGAGCTGTATTCCGTTGTGGGTGAGAGCGCTACGTTCTCGTTCAATGCCTCCGACGACTGGACGGCATCCTGTTCTGCCGACTGGGTCATCCTCTCATCCACGAAAGGCGGAGCGGGCAGTCACACGTTGAAAGTCGTTGCAGCCGCCACCAACAGGACCAAGAACCGGCGTAGTGCGCAGGTCATCATCGCTTCGGGCAGTAGCCGCAAGACTGTTACGGTGGTGCAAAGCGGTGAGTATGCCGTCTTCACCAGCGAGGAGTATACCATTGGCTCAGAGGGCGGCACCTTGAGACTGAGCTTCAGAACCAACCTGGCTTCCAACAATGATTTAAGCATCTGGTACACCAAGGCCGACTGGATCTATTGGATGAATGGCTCACGGATGACCCGCGCCGAGTTCGAGGGAGAGACCCAGACTCTGTTTGTGGAGCGTAACACATCGTCAAAGGGCCGCTTAGCTTCCTTTGTGCTCTCCGTGCCAAATTTTGACGGCGACTGGGTGGGCTTAGATACCGCATACGTCTATCAGCAGGGGGTTGTCGACACCTATGAGTCGTCCGACTTCTCTGCCGACGGTGAGGTGACAGTGCTCCAGAAGTCAACTCAGGGCAAGGGCATCACGCTGGTGCTGATGGGTGACGGCTATGCCGATCGCGACATTGCCGACAGCACCTATTTCCAGACGATGTACCAGGCTATGGAGAATCTGTTCAGCGAGGAACCCGTCCGTTCTCTGCGCGACTATTTCGATGTATATGCCGTCACGGCCGTTTCCCGCAACAGCGGTATTGCCAAAGACCATTCCACCGTGTTCAGCTGCGTTCCCAGTAACACCACTTCCTCTATCGACTTTGACCAGAATCAGATTGACAACTACACCAAGAAGGTGTTGGGCATTGAATTAGACCGTGCCATCAGCGTGGTGATTGTCAATAGCACTGCCTCTAACGGTGTCACGGCCCTGCTCGTCGACGAGTCGACGAAAAAACCGCGTCAGTACGCCATTTCTGTGTGCTGCACCATCGACAGCATACGCAGTGAGACATTCCGTCAGGTGCTTACCCACGAAGTCATAGGTCACGGACTGGCCAAGCTGGCCGATGAATATGGCTACGAAGCCAACGGTGCTCCCACAGCCAGTACAGAGCGCAAGCTGAAGCTGTACCACCAGTACAATTGGATGACGAATGCCGATACTGAGAGCGACGAGACCCTTGTCCTTTGGAACCGTTTTATCGGCGATCCCCGCTTTGCTTCCGAGAATATTGGTCTCTATGAGGGCGCCTATACCTATTATATGGGTGTCTACCGTCCCACCGAGGAAAGCATGATGCGTCACAACGAGAGTCCTTTCAATGCTCCCAGCCGTAAGGCCATCTACGACAAGGTGATGGAGCTGGGCGAGGAACGTTCTGTCTCCACCATCGACGAATTCGCCACCTTCGATACCCAGCACAAACCCCAACGCTGGAACTATGCTACCACCCGCAGCCTTTCTCCCTGGCAGCAGCGCCGTCCGGCACCGCCCATCATCATTTATCGCTGAAGCTGCATGATGTCAGAATGATGGCGTACAGCAGGGCGCAAAAAAATCCCGAAGGCCAGTGAGGCTTTCGGGATTTTTCTGATTTTTACGGAGTTCTTGCCGTAGCAAGCGACCAAAGGTCGAGCGTAGGAGTTGAGAAGTTTCTGACCCCGCCCCCAGCCCCTCCCCTACAGGGGCGGGGAGTGTCCCGCCGTTCTCCCCTCCCTTCAAGGGGAGGGGCTGGGGGTGGGGTCTCTAACTTCTGTCCCCGCCCCGGCCTTCTTGCTGTGGCAAGCGTCCCCAAGGGGCCGAGCGCGGCCACCCCGCCCCTACAGGGGTGGGGAGTATATAGACGGAACCGCCGGGACTCCTTGCGGATGTCTCGGCGGATATTTTCTTTGCGGAAAGAGGGAGCGGGGGAATGCGCTATGGCTTCAACTCGTTGAACATTGCTATCTCGCTGTCGAAGCGGCTCACGATTTCATCGAGCTGCGGGTGCTGCCGCTGGATGATGAGTGCCACATACTCCTTTATCGGCTTGTTGTCAGGGCCTACACCCCTGACCTCGGTCGATCGGATGAGGTAGCGTTTCTGCTGCTCGTAGCCGTTGAACCAACGCAGGAACAGGCGGTTGCGCATGGCTTGCTGCCCTTTGTCTGTACTACACATATAGAGCAACACTTCGGGGTTCAGTCGGAAGAACTCCTCGATGATGCAGACCACCGTCTGGGCAATCTTAACGTCACCCGGCGACTTCGACTGATCAGGGTTCGTCAGGTTGAACCAATAGGCCGTATAGTAGGGGTTGCTGTCCAGTTCGAAGTCCACAAGATACTTGATGCCGTTGTCGGTTTCGAAACGGTAGATATCGCCATCGCTCCATATCTTGTACGGCGCGTAGATGTTGATGCGCGTAACGTCAAGAGCGTTCATTACTTCACTGCTATATCGTAATAATGCGACTCGGTGGCCATTTGCCTAAGCCGCTCCTCCTCAGCGAATATCTCGTTAGCCCTTTCCTGAAAGGCCTGTTTGCGCTCCCTGGCTCTTTGCAGCCAGGCCATCACTTCCTCGCGGGTACGCTGCTTGTAAGTTGTTCTTTCTGCCATAATTCTCGTCGTTGTTTATACGTTAGACGCTGCAAAGATACACATTATTTCCGACATTCCCGCTAAGGAAGGCGATTTTTTGTTCTAAGGAGTCTGGGAGTCTGGGAGTTTTTTTCCTTCGGCGCAGCGCGCCGAGACTCCTTAATTCTTGCGTCCCTTTGGTAGCAAGCGTCTCCTTCGTCGCCGAGCGCCTTCACACCTTAGACAAAAATGTCCGCAGAGGTAAAAACCAAATGCTTATATTCGCAGCGGTCGGATTCTTGCGTTCCTTCGGTAGCAAGCGACCACAGGTCGAGCGGCAAATCCGCCCGAACGGGATATAGAATGCGGAGTTACTCCACGTCGCGCACCATGCGGACGGAGAGGCCAAATCTGCGGTTGCTAAAGTTCTGCGGCAGCACTCCGTCTGTGTCGAAGTGAATGTCGTAGCCGCTGTCCGCATCGTAGGTTGTGCTCGACCAGTAGTCGCCGCGAGTGCCATTAGTATTAGGCGTGGTGCCTTCACGGTTTCATGCCGTTCCCTCTTCGCGCATCCAGGCGGTGACGCTCTTGTGCATGCGCTGCTTGAAGGCGGTGCTGAAGGTGCTATAGCTGCTGTAGCCGCTCTCCTGGGCGAGCTGCTGGGCGACGATGGACTCCTGTGCAGCGGCAAGCTCGCGGTAGCGGGCTATGAAGTGACTGACGCGAAGGTCGTGGATGTATTTATAGTAGCTTGTGTTCTGACTGGCGAAATACTTGCTGAGATAGTATCGGTTCACACCGACGGCTGCCGAGAGTTGCGACAGGGTCAGGTCTGTCTGCAGGTAGAGCTGCGCGTCCTCGCAGTGCTTCGCCAGCAGTTGGCCGATATGAGAATCCTCGACCTTGGTAGAGGGGTCGGCGGTGGGGCAAGCGTCCCTTTGGGCCGGGCAGGGGGTGTGGCTGTCGGTGCTCAGGTCTTTCAGTGTCTCCACGCGCCACAGCAGGAGGCCCGCCAGCGGGAATCCGGTGATGTGGGCGATGGTGGACATCACGTAGTTGTCGGTATATTCATAGCTCATGAGCAGTAGCATGAGGCCGATGAGCAGCGTAAGGCTGAGCCACACCTCCTT
>CADBHI010000059.1 GCA_902794405.1 uncultured Prevotellaceae bacterium | reverse complement strand
GAGAGGTTGCCGTGTCAGATTCTTGTCTCGCTTAGAAACTGCAGACTGTACCGATATTAGCTTGGCGGGGCAATTTGTTTTCAAGTTTATAGAGGAAAGGTACGAATTATTTTTGTGAAAAGCTCTGTCTTTTCCCTTTTTTTAGATAGAATTCCAATGAACAAAGACTCTTTTGTCAATAAAATTCACAATAACCCGATTTCTTATGGGCATTTCCGCATTTATCTGATTCACAACACCTTACAGGAACAGGAATTTTACTCCGAGCAAACTCAGAGTTTAGTCGGAGTAAACTGCGAGTTTAGTCCAGGCAAACTCCCCTTTTACTCCGGGCAAACTCCAAGTATTCTCCGCTAAAAACAAAAATGTAAACAAAATTGATTTATACTCCGGCAACTGGTATTGAAGACAAGATGGCAGAAAGTGTCTTTGGCACGGTTTTTGCTGATGAGTAGTCGGAAACATCAAAAAATACATAACAACTATGCAAAAAGGTAACATCGGGGTTACAACCGAGAACATTTTCCCCGTCATCAAAAAGTTTCTCTACTCTGATCACGAGATTTTCCTGCGTGAGATGATTTCAAACGCCGTGGATGCCACCCAGAAGCTCAAGACATTGCAGCAGAAGGGCGACTTCAAGGGCGAGTTAGGCGACCTGACCGTACGCGTCAACTTCGATGCCAACAAGGGCACCATCACCATTTCTGACCACGGTATCGGCATGACCGAGGAGGAGATTGACAAGTATATCAACCAGATTGCCTTCTCGGGCGTTTCAGACTTCTTGGAGAAGTACAAGGACAATGCCAACAACATCATTGGCCACTTCGGACTGGGCTTCTACTCTTCGTTCATGGTTTCGAAGAAGGTGGAGATTATCACCAAGAGCTATAAGGACGACGCCAAGGCTGTGAAGTGGAGCTGCGACGGAAGTCCCGCCTACGAGATTGACGAGGCACAGAAGGAGGAGCGCGGTAGCGACATCATCCTCTACATCGACGACGACTGCAAGGAATTCCTTGACAGAAGCAAGCTGGAGGGACTGTTGAACAAGTACTGCAAGTTCATGGCCGTGCCCGTAGCTTTCGGCAAGAAGCAGGAGTGGTCGAGCGACGAGAAGAAGATGGTTGACACCCAGGAGGACAATATTATTAATAATGTGGAGCCGCTGTGGACGAAGACGCCGTCGACGCTGAAGGATGAGGACTACAAGTCGTTCTACCGTACACTCTACCCCATGAGCGACGAGCCGCTGTTCTGGATTCACCTGAACGTGGACTACCCCTTCAACTTGACGGGTATCCTGTACTTCCCAAAGATCAAGTCGAACATCGAGCTCCAGCGCAACAAGATTCAGCTCTACTGCAACCAGGTGTTTGTGACCGACCAGGTGGAGGGCATTGTGCCTGAATTCCTGACGCTGCTGCATGGTGTCATCGACTCACCCGACATCCCCCTGAACGTGAGCCGTAGCTACCTGCAGAGCGACCGCGAGGTGAAGAAGATTTCTACCTATATCACCAAGAAGGTGGCCGACCGTCTGAAAGCCATCTTCAACGAGAACCGCAAGGATTATGAGGAGAAGTGGGACGACCTGAAGCTCTTTATCAACTACGGCATCCTCTCTGAGGAAGGTTTCTACGACCGCGCCAAGGACTTCGCCCTCTTCAAGGACGTGGACGGCAAGTACTTCACCTTCGACGAGTACAAGACCCTGATCGAGGCCTCGCAGAAGGACAAGGACGACACGCTGATCTACCTCTATGCTACCGACAAGGAGGAGCAGTACTCGTATATCAAGGGTGCTCAGGACAAAGGCTACTCAGTACTACTGCTCGACGGCCAGCTCGACGTACCCACTATCCAGACGCTGGAGCAGAAGTTCGAGAAGAGCCGCTTCACCCGTGTCGACAGCGACATCATCGACCGCCTCATCGTGAAGAGCGACGCCCCGAAGAGCGACCTCACCGAGGATGATAGTGACAATTTGTCAGCCGTCTTCAAGTCACAACTGCCAAAGTTGGAAAAGACAGAGTTCATGGTGCAGGTAGATGCCCTTGGCAAGGAGGCTCGCCCCGTGGTCATCACTCAGAACGAGTGGATGCGTCGTATGAAGGAGATGAGCAAGTTCCAGCAGGGCATGAACTTCTACGGACAGATGCCCGACTCCATGAATATTGTGCTGAACAGCGACCATCCGTTGGTAAAGCGTGTGCTCGAAGATGCAAAGGCTGCCACTTCTGAAGCCCTGAAGCCAATTGAGTCAGAGTTGAAGGGACAAGAGGCTCGTCTGGCCGCCATCCGTGCTGCACAGGACAAGAAGAAGTACGACGAACTGACGCAGGAGGACAAGGACCAGAAGGCCGAAGCCGAGAAGGCCGTGCAGGAGCAGAAGGACAAGAAGCAGAGTGTGCTCAGCAGTTTTGCTGCTGGGAACGACATCATCCACCAGCTCATCGACCTCGCCCTGCTACAGAACGGTATGCTCAAGGGAGAAGCCCTCGACCGCTTCCTGAAGCGCTCCGTGGACTTGATTAAATAAAGGAAATGACAAAAGAAGTTAGAAGAAGTTAGAGGGAGCCCCTTCTAACTTCTTCTAATTTATGGCGATAGTTCTTTTTCAGCCGACGGATGGCACGGTTTCGGATTTGGCGTACACGCTCCCGCTTCAGCTCCAAATCCTCGGCAATCTCGGCCATCGTCTCGTGCTCACGGTCGAGGCCAAAGAAGCGGTTGATGACTTCCGACTCCCGCTGGCTCAGCGACAGCAGGGCAAACTCGATTGCATTCTCAATAGCCTCGGAGTAGACACGCTCGTCGGCCTGGGGCGAATCGCTATTCACCAAGACAGAGAGTAAGCTCATGTTCGAGCGACTGCCCAATGGGGCATCGACCGACAGGGGGTGTCCGTTCTGACGCGCCAGGCGGTCAGCATCCTTTGGCAGTTTATAGAGGCCGTTCTGCTGCTCAATGGCCCGTTCTATCTGACGGCGAATGTAGGGGGCGGCATAATTGACAAAACGAGTGCCCCGCGAGGCATCAAACTTGGCAGCGGCCGTCATCAGGCCAATGTTGCCTTCACTAATCAAGTCGTCTAACTGAAGTCCCTGTCCACGATAGAAGGTGGCTATCTTAACCACAAAGCGCAGATTGGCTTCCACCAAACGACCTATGGCACGTTGGTCGCCCTGAAGAATACGTTCAGAAAGCTGGCGCTCCTGTTCGTCAGTAAGCAGCTGTTCGCGGCCTATTTCGTCTAAATAATTGTTTAAGCTGTTGTCTGTCATCTTAAAAAGTGTATTTATGTGTGCAAAGATACAACTTTTTTCGTATTTTTGCGCTCGATATGAGAAGATTTATATTATTTTTCATGCTGGGCTGCTTTCTGACAGCAGCCAACGGACGTCCGAAGATAGGACTTGTACTGGGTGGCGGTGGTGCCAAAGGTGCTGCCGAAGTAGGTGTGCTGAAGGTCATTGAGAAGGCTGGCATCCCCATAGACTATATTGCCGGAACCTCGATAGGCTCTATCGTTGGCGGACTCTATGCTGCCGGCTATACGGCAGCTGAACTTGACACGATGTTCTGCCAACAGGAGTGGCTCTCGCTATTGACCGACCGCCGCAGCGAGATGGGAGGCGAGCCTTACAAGGTGAAAGACGGTGTGACATATATTTTCGGCTTCCCCATTATGGGTGAGCTGAAAAATGGCGACATTAGCGGGTTTGGCCTCATGCGTGGCGAAATGGTGGAAGAGGTTATCGACTCTATGTCTAAACGCAAGGGGGCCAGCGATCTGGAGAACCTGAAGATTCCATTCCAATGCGTAGCTGCCGACTTCCGTTCGGCCACCGAGGTGATCATCAAAAACGGCCCGCTGTCGAAAGCTGTTCGGGCCTCTATCTCCATCCCGGGTGTGTTCAAGCCTGTCAACCGCGATGGCAAGAAACTGGTTGACGGCGGCATGCTGAACAACCTGCCCGTTGACGTAGTGAAAGACATGGGTGCCGACATCATCATAGCCGTCGACCTGCAGCAGAACGAGCAGGTGCCAAAGGAATCCGACTTCGACTTCGGCATGTTAAGCGGCCTGGCCGACATGTTAGGCTTTGGCGGACTGCTGGATTGGGTTGCCAACCGTCCTGACATTGACAAATATGCCAAGAACATTAAACTGGCGACCATCTATATACGTCCTGACCTGCCCGACATGGATGCCTCAAGTTTCGGCAACAAGAACAGTGCACGTATGATTCAAAAGGGCGAGGAGGAAGCCATGAAACATTGGGACGAACTGATAAAACTGAAAAACGACTTGAATCCATGATCAGCAAGAATCAAATCAAATTCATCAAGCAGCTGGAACTGAAGAAATACCGTCAGCGTGAGGGACTGTTCGTAGCCGAAGGTCCCAAGGTAGTTGGCGATCTGATGACCCGTTACCGTCCTACGGCAGTATATGCCACAGACGACTATACCCCACCCAGCGCCGCAGAGGTGCAGCGTATCAGCGACGATGAGCTGCGGAAGGTCAGCTTCCTGCAGCACCCACAGCAAGTAGTGGCACTATTCCCCCTACCCTCGCACCAGATGCTTCCATCGTCAGTCTCCACGACCGAATTGACCCTGGCCCTCGACGGCGTTCAAGATCCTGGCAATTTAGGAACCATCATCCGCATAGCCGATTGGTTCGGTATTAACAGGATAGTATGCAGCGAAGAAACTGCCGATGCCTGGAATCCCAAGGTGGTGCAGGCCACGATGGGTAGCATTGCAAGGGTTGACATCAGCTACACGGACTTGCCAGCCTGGATTGACCAGCAGCCAGAGGGAACACCCGTCTACGGAACCCTGCTCGACGGCGACGACATCTACGCCCAAGAACTGTCTGAAGGCGGTGTCATCATCATGGGTAACGAAGGTAAGGGACTGACAGAAAAAGTCAGGCGGCGGGTAACCCGTCGCCTGCTTATACCGTCATACCGTAAAGATGATACGGCAGAGTCGTTGAATGTGGCAATTGCCACAGCTATTGTCTGTTCTGAGTTTAGAAGAAGAGGTAACGTTTGTCCTTAATCTCTGCCTTCTGATAAAGCTCCTGGAGGAAGCGGCTGGCAGCCTGCTGAGCACGAGACTGGAGCTGCTTCTCATAATCCTTAACAATAAGGGAAGCTTTCTTGGTATCAGTATTGATCACCTGGAAGACGAAAGCACCATTATTACCCTTCACAGGATCAGCATGGAACTCACCAGCCTTTGCAGCGACAACAGCACCCGTCAGAGCAGGTTCAGAAGAACCGGTTGACTGAATGAATGCAGGTGAAGAGAACGAGATCTGATTGACTGAGTCAATCTTGGCACCCTTGGCCTCAGCCTCGGCAATGCTCTTCACACCAGCAAGCTTTTCCTTCAGCACGTCAAACTTCTTATCACGCATGACAAATGACTTCACTTCTTCCTTGACGGCGTCGAGGTCACGATAGCCAATGGGATGAATCTTGTCGACGGCTACAACCAGCAGATGGTCGTTGGAACCACACTCATACAAGGGGCTAACCTGTCCGGCTTCAGCATCGAAAATCCACTTCATAGCCTCACGGGTGGCACGAATACCAACCACATTGTGCTCGCTGTTCATCAGGTCTTCCTGTGTCTTCACCTGGAAACCAAACTTCTCAGCATTCTTCTCAAGAGCCTCGATGGTCTTGTTCTCACTAACATACTGGCTGAACTTATTGTAGGCATCGCTATAGGTCTGCTTCGAGAAGTCGATGGTGTGCTTGATGATAGCTGCGTCATACTTCGTGACCATAGCACGACGGTCGGTCACCTGAACGATAACGTTGCCCTGAGTAAACTGCAAGTTCTTGATTTCGCCAGTAGGCAGAGTGTTCAGAGTGAGCAGATACTCCTTGGAATCAGCATCAATCGTAGAAGAGCGCTGATACTGATCAGAGGTAAGCCACTGCTTGGCACCTTCCTGTCCATACTTCTTGGCAATAGAGTCGAAAGGAATACCTGACTTCAGAGCCGTGTACACACTGTCGGCAGTCTTCTGGGCAGCCTCAGCGGTAGCACCACCAATCTGAATCATACGGAACTCAACAGAGTCGGGGAGCTGCTGCTTGTTGATAAGCTTCACCACATTGAAGGTATTGTCATAAACAGACTCGAAAGGAGGTGTCGTCTGACCAATAGCCATAGAGTCAATACGGGCTGCGATGTCGTTAGGCAGACCTGCCTTAGTAACGGGCAGACCGGTGTAGAGAATCTGAGACTGAGCCTTACGAACAACTTCTGCGGGCACAGCACCACTCTGAAGTTTCTGAGATGCATCCTGCATGGTCTTCATCAAGGCATCACGGTCGCTCATGGAAGGCTTCACCTGGAAGTCCACATACTTGATGTCGCGAGTTTCAACATACTGCTTAAAGAGCTCCTTCTTCTTGTCGTACTCAGCCTTCAGCTCAGCATCGCTAATCTTCACGTCATCGTCCTTTACCTGAGAGTAAGGCATTGAAGCCAGCAAGATGTTGCTCTCCTGATGAGTAGCATCAAACAGAGCCTTTGCGCTGACAGGATTTGAAATCAAGCAACGTGAGATCAGGGTCTGGTACTTATCGGTCAGTAACTTCTGACGCAGGCTCTTCTCCACAAACTTCCAGTAATCATAGATGCTCTTGTACTGCTCAGCCAACTGAGGAGCCTGATTAGTCTTGTAGTCGTTGAGGAACTTCTGCAGCTGAGTCACGTCGAAACGACCAGTCTGCTGATTAATAAACGGTGTCTGCCTCAGCATGTCATCCGTTCCCTCGCGGAGGATGTTCTGCATCTCTTCATCGGTAACGGTAAGACCCAGCTTTGAGGCCTCTTTCTCAATGATCTTGTTGGTGATGAATGTGTTCCACACCTGATCTTTCACACGGTTAAGCTCATCCTCAGACAGATTGTCACGTCCCTGAGTCATCTTGAGTACTTCCTCGTACTCTTCAATCAGGGACTGGTACTCCTGTACGCTGATTCTCTCACCTAACACTTCGCCGATTTGCTGACGCTGCTCGTTCTTGGACGCTTCACAAGAACGGAACATCTCTTCGGCAATGAATGCAAAAAGGGCCAGACCGATAACTGATACAAGTACTGGTCCCCAGCTTCTGATTTTTCCAATTGCTGCCATTTTTTCTTGTTGTTATTTTATTGTATTTATTCTATTTTCGCAATCAGTCGGCAAAATTACTAAAAATGTCGGACATGACGAAATTTTTCGGCAAAAAACCGCTTATTCTTCGACTTTTAATCGCACAAGTTCGATTTTTGTAGCCGTATTCTTGACAATTTTGAACGCAAAGCGTCCTATTTTGACAATTTCGTTCAGCTTGGGGAATGACTGATATTCGTGAAGTATCAGTCCGCCAACAGTCATATATTCATCGCTCTCAGGAAGGTCAAGGTCGAACATTTCGTTCACCTTCTCAATTTCGAGGCGGGCCGACAGGATATACTCGCCGTCATCCAACTGCTTAGCGACATAATTGTTAGAATCATGCTCATCCTCAATCTCTCCGAATATTTCCTCAACAATGTCCTCCAAGGCAATGAGTCCACTGGTGCCGCCAAACTCGTCAACCACGATGGCCAGCGAGCGACGTTGCTGCATAAAGGTCTTCATGAGGCGTGAGGCTTGCATCGTCTCAGGCACAAATGATAGCTGACGAATGCCCTTACGCCAATCCTGCTGATGGTGGAACATCTCAGACGAATGGATGTAACCCACCACATGGTCGATATCATCATGATAGACAATTACTTTTGAATGACCGCTTTCGATGAATACCTGCTTCAGCTCTTCGGCACTACAGGTATCTTCCACCGCATCAATCTCCGTACGAGGCACCATACAGTCGCGAACACGGGTCTCCGTAAATTCGAGCGCATTCTGGAAGATCTTCACTTCCTCCTCAATCTCTTCCTCGCTCTTGGCATTGTCGATACTCGTCTGCACCAAGTAGTCAAGGTCCACACGAGTAAACTCCTTGTCGTCACGCTCTTTCTCCATCTTGACACCCACTAACCGTAGGATGCCACGAGACAACATAGTGGCAAACTTTGAAACAGGCCAGAGCACGACATAGCACACGAAGGCAGGAACGGCAAAAAACGTCAGCAGAGTGTTGGGACTCGACTTGAATATTGTCTTTGGCAGAAACTCACCTGTAAAGAGTACCACTAATGTCGACAACAAAGTGTCTGCCGTCACACGAGCTCCATCACTCAAACCGCTGAATAGCAATTCGTCAAAGATACGGGCAAATAATATACCATAAATGACCAAGGCAATATTATTACCAACGAGCATCGTCGACACAAAGTTATTCGGATGCTGATAGAAAATGTTGAGAGCCCGTTGCGACAGTCCGTTTTTCTCACGATCCATCTCTGCCAGCAACCGGTTACTGCTTACAAAGGCTATCTCCATGCCTGAAAAGAAGGCAGAGAAAACCATTGTGACAACAAGTCCTATCAAAAGAGGTGTCATATCCATCATGCTATTTACTCCACACGGCTAAACCCATTGTTATTCATTCACATTCGTCTTGGCATGTTTCTGAGCAGCCGGCCTGACAGGAGCCTGCATCTGCTGCTGGGTACTGTCAACAGGTGCGGTGCCATCGGCGCTGTTGTCTTCTTGTTCCTCCTCAGGAACAAACGAGCCTTTAGAATTTGACACCGTATAATGGGTCATACGCTCATCACTACGGAAATAGGTTCCCTGAAGCGTCCGTTCCGGAGTGATGACCTGTGAGAATACATGGGAGTACAGCTCATGCTTCATGCCATCCCAGTAGAGTTCTTCACTGGTATAAATCAAACCATTGTTATTGCGGACACGAACCCGGCCTCTCAGTTTCCACAGCTTCATCTGGTCATAATACCAAGCCGTATCGGCCTGAATATATCCCTGGACATGGAACTGCTCATCAAACTGTTCAAAGAAAACGCCCTTCATAAACTCCCAGCGGTTAGGCTGGCGAATGACATTCACGTCCCATCGCTCCGTGACGATGCGATACTTGATGACACCTGAGTCGGAAATCAGCGTATTCACCCCGTATGTAGTCATCATTGACACAGAGTCACTGGGGAAAATAGCACGAGCCGTATGTTCCTTCGCTTCCTCACCACAGGCAGAAAGCAATAAAAGCACAAGCCATAAGCCTGCTACTGTCATCCGTCCCGTATGTCGCCCTGTTTTCAGCACACTCACCAATGATTAATCAACCGTCCACTTCATGAACCAACGTTCATTGAAGGTAATGCCAATATTGATACGGAACGTATTCTCAGTAATAAAACCGTCAGCTTTAGTACGTGCCCACTGTCCGCTGACATTCAGCATAGAACGGTTGTTATGAGCATTCAAGATAGGCAAGCCAATGCCTGCGCTGACACTCAATTCGCTCGGACCGTCTTGCCCATTTATATTATAATAAGGTGTAGCGATGCCAGCACCAATGCGATAATGCACAAATTCCCAGTACCTGCGAGCCTGAGAGCCGGGATTGGCGACATAGTCGAATCCTACGTTCACCTTCTTACGGTCTTTGAGCAATCCCCTCTTCAGTTCATACGTATTGGAAGAGGTGTTGAACACAGGCAGTTTTTCATCGCCCCATTTCTCTAAAGAGAAGTCCGCAGCCATTGTCAGTTTGCCGTCCAGCCTATAGGACAAACCTGCACCATAACTCATGGGTAACACATTTGCATCCTTCACGCCGAAAACTGTCGTATCATTTTTGTTCGAGAGGGTGTTACGGCCTAAGACTGTCATCTCGGCCTTGTTCTTCAGATTATGACCCAGTCCGAAAACAGCACCAATGATCAACACATCGCTGCGGCGAATGCGCTGTTCCCACTGCACACCGAAGTCAAGCTTATAGCTGTTGACGGTTGTTGAATAGGTTTTCGTCAGTGTATTCGATGCAGAAGATACTGAAGGTTGCACCGTACGGGAGATGTCACCCCAGAGATACGAGGCGTTAACACCTATCGACAATGGCTTCAGCAGACGCCAACCAACACCAAGAAAAACCTGATGCAAGCCACCTTCACCTGTAAAAGACTCCGTCAGGGTTCCCGTCGTCCGGTCTGTTGTTGTAGACGAATAGTCATAGCCTACATTCGAAAACGGCAGGACGCCAAACGAAACGCCCACATTCTTCCAAGCACGGAACGAGCCAACCACATATTCAAAGGAAGCCATTTTGGCATTGCGCCTGACATTACCCTCCTCAAAGCTGGTAATTTGTCCTGACAATCCCATATCAAACAACATGGTCAGTGAATCAACGCTGGAATAAGAAGCAGGATTCAACGTATTTACCTGATTTCCAAAACGCAGGCCATAGCCCACGCCGTTCATGCCACGGCCCATACTCTGCGACTGGTCAGCCAAAACACCGACGCCAAATTGACTATACGGCGACTTCGTTCCACCCTGAGCCCAAGCTCCCGTAGCGGTTGCTGCCATTAACAGACAGCCAACTATCTTGAGTTTCATCATTCAGTTAATTAACTTTCAGCCTGCAAAATTACTAAATAATTCAGAATTCACGGTTCACCGCTCGAATTTATTTCGCTTTGTTTACAAAGAATTCACAATTATTTCGTATCTTTGCAGAAACTTTAGCAATTATGAGGAAAGAAAACCGTTACCGCGCCGTGTTGGAACACTTCCAGAAGCTGATGCCGGAAGTGACGACTGAGCTGGAATTCGGCAGTGTGTTCCAGCTTTTAGTGGCTGTCATTCTGAGTGCTCAGTGTACTGACAAGCGCATCAATCAGGTGACGCCTGAGCTTTTCAGCCATTTCCCGGATGCCCGCCACATGGCCGAAGCCGAGGCCGACGAAATCTATGAGTACATACGCAGCGTGTCCTATCCTAACTCCAAAGCCCGTCATCTGGTGGAAATGGCTCGTGCCCTTGTCGAAAAGCATGATGGCGAGGTGCCTCAGGACATGGATCAGTTGCTCACTTTGCCTGGCGTAGGTCGCAAGACGGCGAACGTTATCCAAGCCGTTGCCTTCGGACAGGCGACTATGGCTGTCGACACCCATGTTTACCGTGTGAGCCACCGTTTGGGACTTGTCAGCCGTAGCGACAACACTCCCTATAAAGTAGAACAGGTGCTGATGCGTCATATTCCTGACGAACTGATACCACGAGCTCACCATTGGCTGCTGCTCCACGGCCGTTACGTGTGTACCTCACAACGTCCCAAATGCAAGACGTGTCAGTTAGCCGACATCTGTCCCAAGCTGTTGGAAGGTTCTAAATTGGAATAGTTCAGAACAGCTGACTGACAAGCGACTGATAGCTGACACCCTGATAGTCAGCTATCTGAATATCAGAAAGAGGACGGATTGACTCCACCGTATTCGTAGTAGCCAGCCCCACCACATTCATGCCTGCTGCCCTACCCGACTTCAATCCATTAAAGCTGTCCTCAAACACGACGCACTCTTCCGGACTGGCACCAAAGCGGGCAGCAGCCTTCAAGTAACAGTCAGGATGAGGCTTCGAATATTCAAAGTCCTCGCTGGTCAGTATGGCATTGAACAGCTGTTTGAAAGAGGGTTGGGCATGATAGACGCTTTCCATTTTCGGCACATTTGAACTCGTCACCACTGCTGTCATGACCCCATTGGCATGCAAGTCGGCAATCAACACTTCAAAGCCAGCAATGAACTCATACGTCATCTGTGCCTCGAAAGCATTGAGCCGTTCTGTGATAATCGGCTGTTCGCTGGCTAAAGGGCCAGAGAACCAACGGTCGTAAATCTGCGTAAGCGTGGAGCCTTTTATTTCGTGTTCCAATCCTGGGTGCTCCGGATGATAGAGTCGGCACTGACTACCCCAAAACACCGTATACTGCGGCTCTGTGTCGAACACGACCCCATCTAAGTCGAATAATGCTGCTTTCATGCTGCAAAGGTACGGCAAAAAGGCGAAAGGGCAAAACTTTCTGCAGAATATTTTAGCTCCTATGGCAGATAATCGAAAATAAATGCGTACCTTTGCACACGAAATAAAAGACAAACACTTTAAAAATGGCAGAAACTACCAACAACATCCTACAGAAACTCGACGGCCTGGAAGCCCGTTTTGAAGAGGTATCAACCCTGATTACCGACCCTGACGTGATTGCCGACCAGCAGCGTTTTGTGAAATTGACCAAGGAATACAAGGACTTGGGCGACATCATGGACGCCCGCAAACGCTACATTGCATGTCTGAACGGCATTAAGGAAGCCAAGGACATCCTGGCCAATGAGGACGACCCAGAGATGAAGGAGATGGCCCGCGAAGAGCTGGCTGCTAACGAAGAGCTGCAACCCAAGTTGGAGGAAGAAATCAAGATTGCCCTTATCCCGAAAGATCCTGAGGACGCCAAGAACGTACAGATGGAGATTCGTGCCGGAACAGGCGGTGACGAAGCCTGCCTCTTTGCCGGCGACCTCTTTAAGATGTACAAAAGCTATTGTGACTCCAAGGGCTGGCAGCTCTCCATCACCAGCGTCTCTGAGGGAGCTGTCGGTGGTTACAAGGAGATTGACTTTGCCGTTTCGGGTGCTGACGTCTATGGCACCCTGAAGTACGAATCGGGAGTCCACCGCGTCCAGCGTGTTCCTGCTACTGAGACACAGGGCCGTATGCACACCTCAGCCGCCACCGTTGCCGTATTGCCTGAGGCTGATAAGTTCGAGGTACATGTCAACGAAGGTGAAATCAAGTGGGATACTTTCCGCTCCTCGGGTGCCGGCGGCCAGAATGTGAACAAGGTGGAGTCCGGCGTCCGTCTGCGTTATATGTGGAAGAACCCCAATACCGGCGAAACCGAAGAGATTCTCATCGAATGTACTGAGACCCGCGATCAGCCAAAGAATAAGGAACGTGCCCTCTCGCGCCTGTATACCTTTATATATGATAAGGAGCACCAGAAGTATATGGACGATATCGCTTCACGCCGCAAGAGTCTTGTCTCCACTGGCGACCGCTCAGCCAAGATCCGTACCTATAACTTCCCGCAGGGCCGAGTGACCGACCACCGCATCGGCTTCACCACCCACGACCTGCAGGGCTTCCTCGGTGGCGACATTCAGCCAATGATCGACGCGCTGACCGTGGCCGAGAACGCCGAACGCATGAAAGAAACCGAGTTATAACCCCCATTGGCTCCATTAGCCCCATAAGACCCCTCAAAACTATGACCAGAAAAGAACTCATCCAGCAAATTCGCGAGAAGCAGTCGTTTCTCTGCGTAGGTCTTGATACCGACCTGAAGAAGATTCCTCAGCACCTGCTTGCCGAGGCTGACCCCATCTTTGCCTTCAACAAGGCTATTATTGACGCTACGGCCCCCTACTGTGTCTCTTACAAGCCCAACCTTGCCTTCTATGAGGCTTTCGGGGTGAAGGGCCTTATGGCCTTTGAGAAGGCCATCAAATATCTCAAGGAGAATTATCCTCACCACTTCATCATTGCCGATGCCAAACGCGGCGACATAGGCAACACATCGGCCATGTATGCCCGTACCTTCTTCGAGGAATACGACGTTGACTCGCTGACCGTCGCTCCTTATATGGGCGAAGATTCCGTCACACCTTTCCTCGGCTACGAGGGCAAATGGGTCATTCTGCTGGCGCTGACCTCAAACAAGGGCAGTCACGATTTCCAGCTGACGGAGTCGCCCGACGGTGAACGGTTATTCGAGAAAGTATTAAGGAGAAGTCAGCAGTGGGCTACCGATGAACAGATGATGTATGTGGTAGGTGCCACACAGGGTCAGATGTTCGAGGACATCCGCCGACTGGCTCCCACCCACTTCCTGCTCGTTCCTGGTGTCGGAGCTCAGGGCGGTTCCTTACAGGAGGTCTGCAAATACGGCATGACGAAAGACTGCGGTCTGCTCGTCAACTCCAGCCGCGGCATTATCTACGCTTCGCAAGGCGAGGACTTTGCCGAAGTGGCAGCCCAGAAGGCCCATGAGCTACAGCAGGAAATGGCTATAGAACTGTCGAAAATCTAAGAGATTCCTTTAATGCTTACTGCACGCTGCGCTTCATGTTAAGCTCAGTAATGTGGTTGTCTGCCGACACTTTAGCAGTAATCTTGTAGTGGACGCTGGTCTCACGTTCCTTGTCGGTACGTTCCAAACGCTGAGCAACGCTGAAATCAACGATATAGTCATAGCGTCCTTCGCTCACCTCCTGCTTATCAATCTTCCAGTCATCGGCCAGGATAAACTCCATCCGGGTGATGTCAGGCTCATGGAGCTTCTCCATATACTGCTTGACATCGTCCTTCGTGGCATTCTGACGATGCAGGAATGAGCTCAGCACAGGGGCTAATGTTGCTGAAAGTGCAACCTCATCGCGCTGTGCCAATGCATTGAAGAAGGTACTGAAGAGCTGACTCACAGCAATCTTATCCTCAGCAGTCACCTTCTGTGCCTCTATCTGTTCGTAGTTGGCATGGGCCTCATCGTAGTGGGCACCGTCTTCGTGCTCAGTAAAATAGCGTTTAAAGGCTTCTGCCGTATTCTCCTTGACGGCAGCCTCCCAGTCGAGCGAATCAATCTTGATGGCAGCCTCCACGTTATGGGTGCTTTGTGGATAACGTTTCATGAAGTGTTCGAAAGCATACTTCGAGTTGTTCACCATAGCATTGGTCCAGTCTGTCTCCACTTTCTTCAAGGCCGTCAAGTGGGTCTTTATCGAGTCACGATGCTGTCGTGGAGCATCAACATACATGTCAAGGAAGTTCTGCAGCACCAGTGGTTCTGTGCTCAGCATGGCATTCTCATAGGCGCGCTGTTCGTTCTTCTGTTCCTGGTTCTTCATAAAATAGATGCCGAGGAAGACGACGATGAGTGCCAGCACGAAGGCAATGATGAGTGCTGTAACTCCAGCCTTCCGACGACGCGGACGACGAGGTGCCGGCTGCGGGGCAGGTTTCTTCGCAGCAGTAGCAGCCGACTTCTTGTCAGCCTCCGTCGTGGTATTGTCAACAGGCGTGGCTACTGGGGCCGAGGCACCATTAATGACACAATGACAATTGGGGCAAGCAGCCTGCTCCTTAAAGATGATTTCGCCACAGTCGGGACATCTGGTAATCTTCCCGGCAATCTCAATGCCACACTCTGGGCATGTCTTGGCTTGGTCGCTGACTTGGTGACCACATTCTGGACACTTGATTAACATATCTTCGTTTTCTTATTCCTTATTTATTATTAGTGACGGTAGCGTATCTCACGCAAACCATGACGTCCCTTAAAGCGCGATTTGTCGACATAGCCTTTCACGCCGACTATTCGTCCCTTGGCTGTATACTGCCACAACGTGTAGTCACGACCATCGGCCAGTACGGGTTCCTCGTCTGTATACATAGCCACCATCAGTCGGTAGTTGTCGAGTTTCCCCTGCAAATGCTTGTTATAGAAGTTGCGATAGGTATATACCAGCGGCTTCTGACGATAGGCCACTTCCATCAGTCGCAGGAACTTCGTCAACGAGTCGCAGAACTCCTCAGTAGGCAGGTTCGCGGTGGTCTCGACGTCGACCATCGGTATCAGGTCTTGTTCGCCTGGCAGGCATTGCGCCATGAAGTTGCGCAGCTGGTGCTCCAATGCTGTCTTGGGACGGAAAAAATGGTAGCTGCCCACCTTCAACCCATAGCGATGGGCCAGTTCTATATTACGTTCAAAGTAAGGGTCAATGCGGTCACCGCCTTCTGATGCCTTCAGATAAACGTAGGCCATCTTGGTGTTCTCGCCTACTGTCTCCCAGAACACCTGTCCCTGATAGTGGCTCAAGTCAATGCCGTGTACATGGTCACAGGTATCTTCACATTGCAGATAGGGGTTTATCACGTCACCATCGGCGTCAAGACGCGGCACCACTACAGCAGGTTTCGGTTTTGCAACTGTCTTTCTCTTAGCCACAGAATGGGTCCTGGCTTTCGTCCGAGCATGCCTCTTGGGCTTAGCTTCTGTCTGCTCACAAAGAGCCACGGCTAAGAGTGAAATCATCAGTATATATATCAATTTTCTCATCTTTCTACCTTTTTGGCGTGCAAAGTTACGAAATATTTATGAATTAAGAACGAGTAATGACGGATTTTTCGTAACTTTGCGCTCAAAAACCGTATGACGCTACATATCTTCAATCCAGAACACGACATTGCACTGGCCTCTGGGCTGGCCAATTTCACCGCGCCACATGCCGGACGCCAGCTGCGTCATGACCTGGGATTCCTGCCCGCCTTATGGGCATCAGAAGGCGATATCATCATGGTTGACGACGTCGATCAGGCACGTCGTTCACTGGAACGTCTGACCCACCGTTTGCATACCCTCCAGCAAACTCAAATTTTACTCCGGGCAAACTCCGAGTTTACTCCGGGCAAACTCCGAGTTTACTCCGGGCAAAATTTTGAGGTGGAGCCATGGGGCTGGAACAGTGCCCTGCGCGCCCTGCTTCTGAGACGTGGAGTCAGCGAAGAACTGATGCCTACCCTCGCCCAGTTAGACGTCATCCGCCAGCTGTCTCATCGCCGTGAAGCGGCTGCCCTGCTACCCAAGCTCCGAGTTGAGGGAACCGTTGGCGAGGCGTTTGAATGCCATTCCCTCGAACAGATGGAAATGCTCCTGGCCCAATATGGACAACTGGTGCTGAAAGCCCCCTGGTCGTCGAGCGGTAGAGGCCTGCGGTTCGTCAGTACTGCCAACGACATCCACCGTTCCAAATACATCACCGGCTGGTTCCAGAACATCGTAGAGGCACAAGGTTGCGTCATGGCCGAGCCTTATTATAATAAGGTGAAAGACTTCGGCATGGAATTCTATAGCGATGGGGAAGGCCACGTCAGTTTCCTTGGCTTGTCGCTTTTCCATACTGCCAACGGTGCCTACACAGGCAATATACTGGCGACGGAACGCACAAATATGGAAATGATAAGTCGTTATATCCCAGTCGGTTTACTTGATGTTATTCAAGAAAAAATATGTCAGGAGTTAGGCGCCGCATACAATGGAAAATACCAGGGACCGTTCGGGGTCGACATGATGGTGGTAGGTGGCACGTCGTTCCAACTCCACCCCTGCGTAGAAATCAATCTGAGACGTACCATGGGACATGTAGCGCTGTCACTATCGCCCAACGACGACGACCTGCATCATGTCATGCGGATTGAATATGCCGAGAACTGTTACCAACTAAAAATAGAAAGATTATGACGATGAGACTTTGCGCACTAACAGCATTTGTAGCCAGCATGATGACGGCACAGGCCCAGAACCTGCAAAAGGGCGACTACGGCTATCTGTACTGTCACATGAGCGACCGCGGACAATGGACGGCCTACGCCATCAGCCGCGACGGTTATAACTACGAGGACGTGATGGGAGGACGCCCCATCATGGACCCCAAAGAGCATGCACGCATCGAAGGCGGACAACGTGATGCCTACATCTGCCGTGCTGCCGACGGCAAGGGCTACCTCATGGTGACTACTGACATGAACAACGCGATGACCAAGGCCTTGGGTAAGCAGAACGACTGGGACAACTACGGCATCGACCTACTCCGCAGCGACGACCTGATCAACTGGACGAGTGTCAGCTTCGACTACCGCAAAGGAACATCCATTTTCTGCGACCCTGATGCCAAAAGCGTCTATCAGAACTGGGCGACCATCAACCGTGTGTGGGCACCGCAGATATTCTGGGACCCCTACTATGAGTGGGCAGACGGCAGCAAGGGCGGCTATATGATCTACTACTCCATGTGGAACCGCGAAGAAGAGAAGTACGACCGCATGTACTACTCCTATGCCGACCGCTCCTTTACCCGACTGACCCAGCCCCGCCTGCTTTTCGACTGGGGCTATGCTACCATCGATGCCGACATCAACTACCTGCCGTCCGACGGACTGTACCACATGCTCATCAAGAAGGAAGGCGGGAAGCCTGGCATCTATACGGCAACGTCGAAACACCTGACCAGCGGATGGGGCGAGCCCGTTGAGGACGACTACGTCTCGTTCGAGGGGAAAAAGAAATGCGAAGGCAGCTCTGCCTTCCAGCTCATTGGTGACAAGACCTGGCGCGTAGCCTATATCCAATACAGCGACCGCCCCAAGCACTACCGCATCTGCGAAGCCGACGAGCACCTGCGTAACTTCAGCAATCCTGTCGACATCAAGGGTGTCAACGGCCCACAGCACGGCTCCTTCATGCGCCTCACCAAAAAGGAATATAAACGGCTGAAGAAACTGGTTGAATAGCCCTCAAAGAAAAAAAAAACGAGACTTTTTGCTCATGTTTAAAATAAAATGCGTAATTTTGCATGCAGAAATCGGACTCGACGTTAGTTGTTTCCTTTAGAAAGAACATTTAAGCATAGAATAAGACAATGAAGAACTTAGATTGGAGTAGTCTGTCGTTCGGCTACATGAAGACCGACTACAATGTGCGTTGCTATTATCGCGACGGTAAGTGGGGCGAGATTGAAGTTTGCTCCGATGAGTATCTGAACCTTCACATGGCAGCTACCTGCCTGCACTACGGTCAGGAGGCCTTCGAGGGACTGAAGGCCTATCGCTGCCCTGACGGCAAGGTGCGTATTTTCCGCGTTGACGAAAACGCTGCCCGCCTGCAGTCGACCTGCCGCGGCATCATGATGCCCGAGGTGTCGACAGAGCTGTTTACAGAGATGGTAAAGAAGGTGGTGCGCCTCAACCAGGAGTGGATTCCCACCTACGAGAGTGGCGCTACGCTCTATATCCGTCCGTTGCTCATTGGAACAAGTGCCCAGGTGGGTGTGCATCCCTCAAAGGAGTACTGCTTCCTGATTTTCGTTACGCCCGTAGGCCCGTACTTCAAGGGTGGCTTTGCTGCTAATCCTTACGTGATTATCCGCGACTATGACCGTTCGGCACCTCTCGGCACAGGTAAGTACAAGGTGGGCGGCAACTACGCTGCTTCGCTGTTTGCCAACAACTTAGCTCATGAGAAGGGCTACGCCTGCGAGTTCTATCTGGACGCTAAGGAGAAGAAATACATGGACGAATGTGGTGCCGCCAACTTCTTCGGCATCAAGGACAACACCTATATCACCCCGAAGTCGACCTCTATCCTGCCCTCTATCACCAACAAGAGCCTGATGCAGGTGGCCGAGGACTTAGGCATGAAGGTGGAGCGCCGTCCTATTCCTGAAGAAGAACTTGAGACCTTCGAGGAAGCTGGTGCATGCGGAACGGCTGCCGTCATCAGCCCCATTAGCTATATCGACGACCTCGATACCGGCAAGCGTTACTCGTTTGCAAGCACGGCTGGACGACAGTTGTCATTGAGTAACGGTTGCCCGTAGCTGCATGGGAAAGAAAGAGAAGTCTCCCTATCCTCGGTCGTTTGCCAAACGGCTGACGTGGCGCATCATGCTCAGGATGATTCTCATCATGATCATCCCTGTGTTCCTGCTGTTCTGGTTGACTTACTTCATCGTGGCCTTAGGTGTCATGGGCATCAGCGACCGTGTATTGAAGGGTGAGAAGGAGGAGGTACGGCGCATCGCGTCCGACCTATACATGGCTTCCACCAATACGGCGGCGTTCATAGAAGATGACCTGAGCAATCCTGATCGGATGTATGACATCATTAACCGCATGGTGAAGCTGAACCCATACATGCGCAGCTGCGGCATCTACTTCATCGAGAGCTACTATCCCCAGAAGGGGCGCTTGTTTGCTCCCTACGCCACACGGCGTGACAGCACTACCATCATCGAGTTCCAGGACGCCTGCGACCAGGGCAATGACTATGTGAAAGATGAATGGTTTAAGAATGCCATTGCCAGCGAAAAAGGCTACTGGACCAAGCCCTTCTTTGACAACGACAACGCGAAGTCGCCATTGGTGTCTTATCTATTGCCCATCCGCGACAAGAACCACCGCGCAGTGGCCGTGTTAGGTGTGGACTTATCGCTCTCGTGGCTGAACGAGAAGATACAGCCCATGGATACTTATAATCGGGAAAACCCGAAAGAATGGGACGCTGAATACCAAGTCTACTATTACATGACCGACACTGCGGGCACCATCTTAATTCACCCTGACGCCAAGCGTATCGTCAGCAAAACCATTCAGCCTTACATCACCAAAGGTCCCGACAAGCATCGGGGCCACCTGACCATCAATGACAGGCGGGAAGACAAGATGGTTATCGACGGGGAAGAAGTCCAGGTCTGCTCACAGGTGATTAAATACACCGACTGGGTCATCTCCTTCGTAGTACCCACGTTCTATATCCGTCTCTTTGGTTATATCGCTGCGGGTATCGCTATTGCGGGCATCCTGATAGGCATGCTGGTGGTCTACTTCTTCGGTCGCCGGTCCATCAAGCGCGAAGTGAAACCGCTCACGTTGCTGGCGGCATCGGCCGACGAGGTGGCCAAGGGTAACTTCCAGACCCCGCTGCCTGCCATCAACAGCCACGACGAGATACACCGTCTGCGCGACTCGTTCGGGAACATGCAGCGGTCGCTGGTCAGGTACACGGAAGAGCTGCGTGCCACCACGGCGCAGAAGGCTTCGATAGAGAGCGAGTTGAAGATAGCCCACGACATCCAGATGTCGATGCTGCCAAAGACATTCCCGCCCTACCCTGAGCGCAACGATATTGACATCTACGGTTCGCTGAAGGCTGCCAAGGGTGTTGGCGGTGACCTCTTCGACTTCTACATCCGCGACGAGAAGCTGTTCTTCTGCATAGGCGACGTATCGGGCAAGGGTGTACCAGCATCGTTGTTCATGGCGGTCACACGTTCGCTGTTCCGCAACATTTCGGCACATGTGGCCATTCCTTCAGAGATTGTTCGCACGCTGAACAATGCTATGGCTGAAGGCAACGACACCAACATGTTTGTCACCGTATTTGTTGGCGTGTTAGACTTGACCAACGGCCTGCTACGCTATTGCAATGCCGGCCACGAGGCTCCGCTGCTCGTAGGTCGCGACGTTGGT
Organism: uncultured Prevotellaceae bacterium; assembly: GCA_902794405.1. Taxonomy (GTDB): domain Bacteria; phylum Bacteroidota; class Bacteroidia; order Bacteroidales; family Bacteroidaceae; genus Prevotella. The sequence goes on along the minus strand of CADBHI010000059.1, from coordinate 8,820 downwards.
GCCCTGTCGTGTGACCCCAACCTTCCCATCGGTGTTATGCAGGGCTACGAATACACGCAGCAGGAGGTGAGCATCGATTCAGGTACCACTATTTTCCTCTATACCGACGGCCTGAACGAGGCCGAGAACTATGAGCATGCTCAGTTTGGCGACTTGCGCATCTGGAATTTGGCTAAACTTTTGCTGAACGAACAGCGTCACCAACCGAAGCGTATGATTGATGCAATGGACAATGCCGTACACACTTTCGTAGGCGATGCTGAGCAGAGCGACGACCTCACCATGCTTGCCATACAATATAAAAAATAGTACACATTATGGGAAAAGGGAAGTTAGCAAAGTTCGCGGATATGGAGACGTTTAGCAACGTGTTCCAGTATCCGTTTTCCACTTACGAGGCACATCCATTCACAATGCAGGGCCACTGGCGTGACGAGTACTTCGGCAACAACAACCCCATCGTGCTGGAGTTAGGTTGCGGCAAGGGCGAATATGCTGTGGAGCTGGCTCGCAACTACCCAGACAAGAACTTCATTGGTGTTGACATCAAAGGAGCCAGAATGTGGACGGGTGCCTCGCAGGCCCTGAACGAGGGTTTGAAGAACGTGGCATTTTTGCGTACGAACATCGAGATTATCGACCGTTTCTTCGCCAAAGACGAGGTGGAAGAAATCTGGCTGACGTTCAGCGACCCACAGATGAAGAACCCGAGGAAGCGGCTGACGTCGACATACTTCATGGAGCGCTACCGTCGTTTCCTGACGGATGGTGGCACGATACACCTGAAGACAGACTCTAACTTCCTTTTTACCTATACAACTTATATGGTGGAAAGAAACGGACTGCCCGTAGACTTCCGCACAGAAGACCTATACCACGACAGCCGCTCGGCCATGAATGTGGAAGAGGCCACACTATCGGTACAGACCTATTACGAACAGATGTGGATGGCTCGTGGTCTGAACATCAAGTACATGAGGTGGCACCTGCCCCACTCTACCTCCTTAGAGGAGCCCGACGTGGAGATTGAACTGGACGAATATCGCTCGTATCACCGCAACAAACGTAGTTCACTTGAAAAAGCAAAATAAATCATGAAGAAGCTATTTACCATCATTGTTGCCTTCATGCCCCTTATGGCTATGGCACAGTCTATGAACGTGAATGTTGATTCAGTTGGGACATTAGCGAAGCATCTGCCTGACAGTGTACGTTTCAAGGTGGCAGACCTGAAGATAACTGGCCCCCTAAACGGTGCTGACCTGAAGTTGCTGAGTCAGATTGTGACCCGTACGAAGACGAACAAGAAGTTTGCCGGCGAGTGTCTCGTTACGAGCATCGACCTGAGCGAAGCCACTATCGTTGAAGGCAAGGACGGCATGAAGACAGAAAACAATGCACTGCCGAACTCGCTGTTCTCGGGTGCCAAAAGCTTGGTAAAAGCCACCTTGCCTGATAATACCATCAGCATAGGCCGCAATTGCTTCGACAACTGCTCAGCGCTGAAGGACATCACGATTCCTGAGACTGTGGTCACTATCGGCGCCAAGGCTTTCAGCGACTGTACGAGCCTGGTCGACCTGCGTTTGCCAGAAGTGCTGACCAAGATTGAGAACGAGGCCTTCGAGGGTTGTTTGAGCCTCACTGCCATCGAGCTGCCAGCCACCGTCGTGGAGTTAGGCAACAACGTGTTCGCAGGCTGCAAGTCGCTGACAAAGGTAACAATCAACGGAAACTTGAAGGGCATTGGAACGGCTTCGTTCATGGATTGTGAATCATTGGCAGAGATAACCGTTCCTGAGAGTGTACGGTCGATCGGCACCAATGCTTTCAGGGGCTGCAAGTCACTGACGGTCATTACGTTAGGCGAAGAGATTGAAGAGATAGGCAACTCGGCTTTCGAGAAGTGCAGTACGCTGAATAATATAGGTATCAACAAGGTAGGAAAAATCGGTTCTAATGCTTTCCAGGACTGTTCGAGCCTGAAAACCTTGGAACTGGAAGGGGTAAAGAAGATGGGTAACGGCGCTTTCCAGAACTGTATAAGCCTGACATCGCTGACCATCCAGGGGTCACTCGACGAGATTGGCATGAACACGTTTGCCAACTGCAGTAACCTAAACGCCATCACACTGCCCAGCAGCATCAAGAAGATTGAGAGCCGTGCCTTTCTGGACTGCAAGAATCTGGCTGAAATAGAGCTGCCCTCATCGCTGACCAAGATTAACGACCATGTCTTCGAGAACTGTTCGAGCCTGAAATCCATTGTTATTCCGAACCTGGTAAGGGACATTGGCAACAGCGTCTTCGAGAACTGTACGGTTCTTGACAGCATTGACATCAAGGGATTCATTGACGAAATCGAGAAGGATATGTTCCGTAATTGCCACAATCTGCAGTCGGTGAGCATCCCCGTCTCTGTAAAGAAAATTGGGGCAGAAGCCTTCCAGGAGTGTACGGCACTGAGGACTATTACACTGCCTGTCACACTACTGAGCATTGGAAACAGCGCCTTCGAGAAATGCTCGGCACTACAGTCGATTGTCATTCCGGCCGCCGTCAAGGAGATTGGCAGCGATGCCTTCCTTGAATGCTCCATGCTGGTGTCGGTCGAATTACCGGTAGGACTGAAGGAGATTGGCGGCAGCGCTTTTGCCAAGTGCGTCAGTCTTCGTGAAGTTATCATCAACGCCCCACAACCCCCGAAAATGTCGAAGTCGACATTCAAGGACGTGGTGCTGGGGGCATGCAAGTTCTATGTCCCCAAAGGCTTCAGGAATATGTACATGCAGGACAAGCAATGGCAGAAGATTCCCCAGCTGTTAGAGAAGTAGGCAAATAGCCCAACCCAGTAAATCGAAAATCGCTAAACCGTAAATCAAACAACGTGACTTTATATCCTAAACTAATTATTGAGGCGCTGGCAACCGTGACGTATGCCGGCACGAAGAAGAATCTGATAGACAGCGAGATGCTGGCCGACACACCTGCCGTCAGTGCACCACAGAAGGAAGGTGAGCCGTGGCGGGTGAAAGTGGTGTTGGTATTCCAGCGAAATACCGACCCCTTCCTGAAGTCAACAGTCAAGGCAGCCGAGGCTGCCATCAAGTATCATTGCGGACAGGACGTAGAGGTGACCATCGAGACTGAATTCAAAACCCAGCCCCGTCCAGAGGCTGGTCAGTTGCTGCCAGAGGTGAAGAATATCATTGCCGTCAGCTCTGGCAAGGGCGGCGTTGGCAAGAGTACCGTCTCAGCCAACCTGGCCATAGCCCTTGCCCGTCTGGGCTACAAGGTTGGACTGTTGGACTGCGACATATTCGGTCCCTCGATGCCTAAGATGTTCAACGTGGAGGACGAGCGTCCCTACGCTGTGAAGAAAGATGGGCGCGACCTAATCTGTCCCATCGAGCAATATGGCATCAAGATGCTCTCCATCGGTTTCTTTGTCTCACCGACAACTGCCACACTCTGGCGCGGCGGCATGGCTACCAGTGCCCTGAAGCAGCTGATTGCCGATGCCGACTGGGGCGAGCTCGACTACTTCATTCTCGACACGCCGCCAGGTACCAGCGACATTCATCTTACTCTTTTACAGACATTGCCTATCACTGGTGCCGTGATTGTCTCTACACCTCAGCAGGTGGCATTAGCCGACGCCCGTAAAGGCATTGACATGTACCGCAACGAGAAGGTTAATGTGCCGATTCTTGGACTGATTGAGAACATGGCATGGTTCACGCCCGCAGAACTGCCTGAAAACCGCTATTACATCTTCGGACGTGAAGGTTGCAAGCAGCTGGCTGAGGAGATGAATGTGCCACTCTTAGCACAGATTCCTCTTGTACAAAGCATCTGCGACAGCGGCGACAATGGTACCCCGCCCGCCCTCAACAGCGATACCGCCACTGGTCTGGCATTCATCAATCTCGCTCAAGCTGTTGTCACCGTTACTAACCGTCGTAACCGCGAAAAGCCCAAAACGGAAATCGTTGGAATGAAAGCGTAAGTAGTGAAACTGAAACAAAAATAAAGTCAGAAACGAAGAAAAATGGCCAGAGGCTTGGTGGAAACGTAATTAATTCGTAACTTTGCACCGATTTTTGAAAGGACCATTAAATATCTTTGAATTTTGAAACGTTTTAACAAAGGGCTGTTATTACTGTTAGCGCTTGTCACACTGCATGTTACGACAAGTTGCCAGGATGACAAAAAGACATTATCCTCTGCCGAATGCCTACCTGAGCTGGCAAAGGATACGGTGCGTTCAGTTGACACGCTGAGCACAGAAACTAAGCTGTTAGTGGAAAGTGAAGTCGTGCTGGAATGCGCGAAGAGCATTTTCCGTGAAGTCAAGAATTACCAGTTGAGTTGTGGCGGAATCGTCATGAACGAGTTGTTCGACAAGATGTACTGCTCGAAGTCGTGGAACGACATGCTGATGTCAGTACGCCGTAAGGAATTCGAGACAAACACCCTGTTCTTCGAAGTCGACTACTGGGCCATGACACGAGAATTGGGCTTCGTCACATTCGACGAGTTCCGCGTATCGAGACTTGTTGTGAACGAAGACGAGAAGTTTGCATCGGTGGATTTCACCGTGTATGACCTGTTCACCTATAACCCGGCTCGCGTCGACATGGTGTACGAGAACGGCCGCTGGGTCATCAACAACTTCTACGACCTGAAATACGGTGTCAACGTGCGTAACAGCATGATGGAATACCTCGTCACCGACCTCATCTGAGGACGGATTTTCTCAAGTCTTTTTTGCCGCTATGAGAAAGATGATCACCATATTAGGCCCCACAGCCAGCGGTAAGACACCACTGGCAGCTGCATTAGCACAGCGGGTTAATGGTGAAATCATCTCGGCAGACTCGCGCCAAGTCTATCGTCGTATGGACATCGGAACAGGTAAGGACCTGGCCGATTATGGCGACGTAGCCTATCACTTGATAGACATCTGCGAGCCAGGCACCAAATACAACCTCTTCCAATATCAGCAAGACTTCTTCGACGCCTACCAGGACATCTGTGCCAGGGGGCGCCAGCCTATTCTGTGCGGCGGAACAGGACTCTATATTGAAGCTGTGCTGAAGGGCTATAAGCTGTCACCCGTACCACAGAACCCTCAACTGCGTGCCAACCTGGAAGGGAAGTCGCTGGAAGAACTGACCACCATGCTGGTTGAGCTGAAGACCGCCACAGGATCTAACATGCACAACAAGACTGACGTAGACTCCTGTCAGCGGGCTATCAGGGCCATTGAAATCGAAACCTATAATCTGGAACACCCTACCCCACTCAGAGAATTACCTCCGATAGACTCACTCATCATTGGTGTAAACATCGACCGCGAACTGCGCCGCGAGAAGATTACCCGACGATTGAAGGCCCGACTGGACGAGGGTATGGTAGACGAAGTGCGGGCACTGCTCAACGAGGGCATACCCGCCGATGACCTCATTTACTATGGTCTTGAATACAAGTTCGTGACAGAATATATTGTTGGTCGGATGACTTACGACGAGATGTTCCAACGTCTGGAAATAGCCATCCATCAGTTTGCCAAACGCCAAATGACCTGGTTCAGAGGCATGGAGCGACGCGGTTTCCATATACACTGGATTGACGCCACTCTGCCCATGGAGGAAAAGGTCTCTGCCATCATCAACTGCTGGGATGCAGAAACGTAAGGTTGAGGGTACAAAAGTTAAGTACAGAGAAAAAGCAGGTGAATTGTTTGGCAGTTTATCTGCTTTTTTGTATCTTTGCGGCCAAATACATAATCAGATGGCAGTAGAGACAACACGGTGGGGCATCCTTTATTGCCCGAAAAACAGTATCACAAGCAAGCAGAAGCGCTGGCAGAAGATTGAAACCTTGCTCAAACAGCACAACATTGTCTACGACATGGTACAGAGCGAGACTTCCGAATCTGTGGAGCGGTTGATGACGATGTTGATCAACAACAGTTACAAGACAATCATCATCGTCGGTGGAGACTCCGCCTTGAACGATGCTGTCAATTGCTTGATGAAGGTCGAAAAAAGGGTACGCGACGAAATCTCACTCGGTGTCATCCCCAATGGGGTGATGAACGACTTTGCCCGATTCTGGGACTTCGACGAGGACGACTTAGAGCAGACCATTGAATGGCTGTCAAAACAACGCGTCCGCAAGGTGGACCTCGGCTGCATACGCTACACCAACAAACAAGGAATCCACTGCCACCGATACTTCCTGAACTGTCTGAACATTGGCATGACAGCCGATATCATGAACCTGCGCCGACAGACACGTCGGCTGTTTGGCTCACGCACCCTGTCGTTTATCTCTTCCCTCTTCGTCATGCTCTTCCATCGTATGGAATATAAGATGAAACTACGCATCAACAGCGACGTCATCGACCGTCGTGTCATGACCGTCTGCGTTGGCTCTGGACCTGGCTACGGACAGACGCCCAATGCCGTTCCCTACAACGGCATGCTCGACATCTCGGTTGTCTACCATCCTGAGATGGTGCAGCTCATCGAGGGAATCTGGTTGCTCATTACGGGTCGCTTCCTCAACCACCGCAGCGTCCACCCGTTCCGGGCAAACGAGGTCTTTGTAGACGAAGCCAAACATGCACTCGTTGGTGTTGATGGCCGACTGATGAAAACACCTGTAGGGGCTTTTCGCATCGATATCGAACAGGAGGTCATTAATTTCCTGATACCAGCATAAATCATTCTATAGTATATGCTTGCAAAGACATACACCGTAGCAGTTAACGGTTTGGAAACCACGACGATAACGGTTGAGGTAAATATCGTCAGGGGAGTGATGTTCCACATGACTGGACTTCCAGATACTGCCGTAAAAGAGAGCTATGACCGCATCCGTTCTGCAACGACTAATCTGGGATTTAAGATTGGTTTAGGCGAGATTACCATTAATCTCTCACCTGCTGATATCAAGAAAGAGGGAAGTGGCTATGACCTGCCGTTAGCTATCGGCATGCTTGCTGCCACCGAAAAAGTGCAGGAAGAAAGGCTGTCACAATACATGCTGGTAGGCGAGTTGGGACTTGACGGCCGCCTGCAGCCTATTCGCGGTGCACTTCCCATCGCCATCAGGGCACGTAAGGAAAAGTTCAAGGGACTGATTGTTCCCAAACAGAACATCCGCGAAGCTGCCGTCGTCAATAACCTCGAGGTGTATGGTATGGAGACGCTCATGGATGTCGTTCAGTTTCTTAACGGCGCCGACACCTACCAACCCACAATGATCGATACCCGCCATGAGTTCTATGAGCAACAGAACCAGTACGACCTTGACTTCTGTGATGTCAAAGGACAGGAGAGCGTCAAGCGCGCCTTGGAAGTTGCAGCTGCTGGTGGGCATAACCTCATCATGATTGGCCCGCCAGGCTCAGGAAAGTCCATGCTGGCCAAGCGTCTGCCCTCTATCCTTCCACCGTTGTCACTATCCGAGAGTCTGGAAACCACACAAATACACAGCGTGGCTGGCAAACTGAGCCGTGACACCAGCCTCATCTCGCAGCGTCCTTTCCGCGCTCCGCATCATACTATTTCTCAGGTTGCCCTTGTTGGCGGAGGTTCCAATCCACAGCCCGGTGAAATCAGTCTCGCCCATAATGGTGTCCTCTTTCTTGACGAAATGCCGGAGCTGAGTCGCAGTGTGCTCGAAGTATTGCGGCAGCCGTTGGAAGACCGTAAGATTACCATCAGCCGTGCAAAGTACAATGTCGAATACCCGTGTTCCTTCATGCTCGTAGCTTCGATGAACCCCTGCCCCTGTGGCTATTATGGCGACCCCACCCACCACTGTGTCTGTACCCCTGGCCAGATTCAGCGATACATGAACAAAATCAGCGGTCCCCTACTCGACCGTATCGACATCCATTGTGAGATACAGGCCGTTCCCTTTTCCGAGCTCAGTCAGATGCAACCAGGGGAACCCAGTGAGAAGATCCGTGAGCGTGTCATTGCTGCCCGTAAGATTCAGGAGGAGCGATTCAAGCCGTTCAAGGGCATCCACTGTAATGCCATGATGACGGAACGGATGCTCCATCAGTTTGCTGAACCCGATGCCGTAAGCATTGATATGTTGCGTATGGCCATGGAACGCCTGAAACTCTCCGCCCGTGCCTATAGCCGCATCCTCAAGGTCGCCCGCACCATTGCCGACCTTGCTGGTTCTGAGCAGGTTCAGTCCATGCACATCGCCGAGGCCATCGGGTATAGGAACCTCGACCGCGGCGACTGGGCAGAGAGAGGAATTTTATGATTATGTTTAATACTATTTTATCAATTATAGAATAGAAATTAATATGGCTTTAGATGCCTTTCAAACATACAAATATCACGAATTGCTTAACAAAGAATACTCTCTTTACAAAGTTTCAAAGGACGGTACAACTTTGGGTATTACTAACTCTCCTTTTGTAAATGGAGCAATAGAAATTATTCCGTTTAAATATGAAGACTTTCTATTCTTTAGGACAGATCGTATTTTGGCAAAGTTTAGAAATAATTATTCAGGGGTTTGCCAAAAACTTAATGGAGAATTGTCGTACACAGAAGGTAATGGTGACTTATATTTGTTTACACGAGAGGGCGAGTGTGTATTGGCTGGCTTTTCAGACATTTTAATGGAAGACGAAAATACCTTACGAGTTTATTTTAAAAATTACATAGGAGAAACCATATATACACACGACTGGAAAACATTTGTGGAATACAGAAAAGATCTTTCATACAAAGAATTTGTGGCATACGATGAGTTAGATTCTTCATACTACATATTATT
>CADBHI010000058.1 GCA_902794405.1 uncultured Prevotellaceae bacterium | reverse complement strand
TGCCAAGTCAGGTCTGTGTCAAACCCTGCATTCTGGATGTAATGTGTTACATCCTCTTCCTGGGCAAAGGCGGTCATTCCACAAAATAACCCTCCCAGTGCAACGAGTAGTAGTCTTTTCTTCATAAGGATAAAATTTAAAAAATTAGTAAAGTTAGTGAATAATGATTTCTCATTCAGGTAGTATACGATGATGCAAAAGTAAAAAAATAAATCGTTCTACCCCAAATATTCACCTAATAAATATCGACATTTATAATTTTTTAAATCTTAGCCTTAGCACATGTCATCAAGATGCATCTATAAACTGGGTCATTTAGTCGTGCTAACTCGGCCATTTAGCATGACTAACTTACCCAGTTTGTGAAGACACCTCAATCAATGGTCTGCTTACTCAGCCAAAGCTGGGCGCAGCATCTGAATAACGAATTCCGGATTTGGCACCCTTTCGTAGTACCAGCGTGCAGAGTTTGTTTGTTGGTCGGATAGCACCAAAGAGCCGGAATTGGTTTCAGGACAAATATCGTAAGTAATTTCAGGGAACGCTATCTGATGGCTGTTGGGCATTTTCAGCTCTCCACAATCGCCATGAATGACAAAGTCGAGGAAGCGGTTGTTGTGGGACCCCTCGTTCCCAAAGCGCATATACAACTGGCTATCGCTGATAATCAGGAAAATAGGAGACGTCATGGGAATCGTTTTTGTTTTACTGAAATCACTTTTCCATACCTTGATGGAATCCAACTTCCACATGCCTGCCGTGCCGTCAGTCTGTTTCAGTTTACATGTTGCGCTGATTTCCCTGAACAACCTGTCAAGATGAGGGTCAGCCTTGATACGACGCCACCGCTCTATTTGCTCAACGCTGTCCTTGTTCTCATTAATGTGCTTCATCCAATGCCAGATATGAATGTCGGTACCATCCATTTCATACTGGATAGGAACGCCATGCCTGTCGGTCAATGCCTTACCATTCAGACGCTGCTCCATACCACACATCTGGAAAGATGGGAAGTTGAGTCCGTCACGTTCGCTGAATGTGATAACGAGTTCACCACCATTGCCGAAATATTTGTATTGTTGCGCGTGGAAATGCTTCTCATAAGTATCAGGATCGTCTGCAGTGCGATATGACTCCAATTGCCAACAACCCTGCAGCGGATGCTTCCATGCCAATTCCTTTGTCTTGCATGAGAAGACGGTGACCGAAATCAGAACACTGGCAGCCAGGACTGTGGCTGCTTGCAGTCTGATACGCATTTGGTGTCTGTCAATCGAAGTATTCATGAACAATAGACGCTTTTTAAGCGGCTGACTGAAAAAGGCCAACCTCGAAAGGTTCCACACAGGCCGGTAAGTGGCCATTGCAACGAGGCTCACCTGATAATCTTTAGCAGGAATACCCTCTGACAGGACGTCGCTGTCAGCCTCCAGTTCCTGTTGCATGCGTAGTTCATACAGAAACATCCAGACGAAAGGATTGAACCAATTGAAAGCCACCAGCAAATTCATGAGACAAAGCCAGAGAAAGTGATGGCAGTGGATGTGACACAGCTCATGTTTCAGCACATAGCCTCGAATCTGGCCCTCAAGTCCGGCAGGCATGAACACACAGCGACCAAAAGAGAATGGCGGTTGGTCTGATGGCAGCTCGAATACCCTTACGCGCTCGTTAGTCTCATCTACACGATGATGTCGACGGCACAACATCCACAGGTAGGCAAGTTGCAAGAAATAGACCGCTATAAGAATGGCTACTCCAAAGAGATAGAGCCAGTGAACGTTCTGATAAGCCATCGCAACGAACGAGCCGCTTTCAGCTGCTTCTGACATTATAGCCTCGCGCTCAGCTTTCTCACTCAGCAGCGGTCTTTCGCGATGGGCCTTTGCAAAAGCCTGTTCTATTGACTGTAGGACTACAGGCTGGGCTGCTGGCGCTTCTGAAGCAGATGCTTGTACGCTCCTTACTGGAGCTACGAAGGTGTACAGCGTGGCAAGTACGACTGACGCCACGATGAACATTTGAGACCAATGTGGATTACAGCGAAGACGCAACAAAAAGTAGTAGACGGCATAGAGAAAGCCGCCAAGTGCTAATCCCGATAACGGGTAGAAACCAAACTCCATCATAGATGCCTCCTTTCTTTAATTATGTTCAACAATTCATCAATTTCCTCGTCACGCAGAGGCTGACGTTGGACAAAGAACGAAATCAGCGATGTGGGCGAACCGCCGAAGAACGTATCTTTTGCGTCAGTAAGATACTGGTTGGTATAGTCATCTCGACTGATGATGGGCGTGAAGCGCAACAGCTTGCCCTGCTTGTCGGTGCGCACGAAGCCTTTCTCTGTGAGGCGTTTCAGAAACGTCAGCAGCGTGGTCATGGCTGGCTTCGGTTCAGGGAAGGCATCCATGATTTCTGCCGATACCACTTCATCGGCTTGAAGGTTCCACAGGACATTCATCACTTGAGTTTCAACCTTCGTCAGTTGTTTCTTTTCTTTCATGCTTCTTTTTCTTTTTATTGGTTTGCTCTGCAAAGATAAAGATAAAAAGAATATGATGCAAATCCAATCTTCTAAAACTGTAGAAAATTAACGAGGTTTATTGGTTGCCTTCCCTTATTTATTAGAAATTCACCCTCTTTCTCAACGAAAAGCCCCCGCTACGTTTAGAAGCGGAGGCGTTGATTTGTTTCGTTTATTAGTAAGTGGCTTAATTTTCCATTATCTATTCCTATCGTGGCAGGTTAAACGCCACGCTCATTTCCTTCATCTGCTCGTCGCTCATGCCCTCAGGCTCGAAGCCCATGCACTTGGCATTGATGTAGATTTTGGCCGATTTCGAGAGCACGTCAATCTGGTCGAAGGCATCCATCACGTCGGTACCCTTGGCAAACACGCCGTGCTTCTCCCACATCACCACATCATACTCCTCCAGCTCCTTCAGCGTGGCTTCGGCCAGGGCGTTGGAACCAGGCAGGGTGTAGGGCACAATGCCAAGACCTAACGGACAGAAAGCCTTGGTTTCAGGAATCATCGACCAAAGAATGCGTGTCAGTACGTCCTTGCCCAAGAACTCACGCTTGTGGCTCATGGCTACCAGCTCAATAGGGTGGGTGTGTACTGTGGCCTTGCAACCGCTGCCTGTCTCTATTTGGCGGGCATGGACGGTCAGATGGCTTGGCAGTTCGCTGGTGGGCATCACCGGTTCGTCGGCAATGATAACATACGAGGCGCAGTCATCGAGAATGCGGATGATACTGCCGTTGGCCATTGGCTTCCGTGCAAGGTCACGCATGCGTTTGCCCGTACCTTTACAATAGAAATAGCAGCCTTTCAGGGTCGGCAGTGTCACGCCAATCTGCTTCACGTCGCTGATGGCGGGCATCTTGCGAATCTCGTTGTCTACATATTCTGTTACGTTTACTGTAATGTTGCCGCCATTGCGCTCAGCCCATCCGTTCTGCCACAGATAGCCTGCCACCTCGGCAACCTTCTCAATCTCCGCCTTCAATGCGGAACGCCCTTGTAATATACTTCCCATGATTATTTGTGATTTTAGTGCTGCAAAGTTAAACCTATTATTTGGCTTCAAACCATGATTTCTGATTTTCACACCGAGATTTCTGATTTACTCATTGGCTGATGCCATTTTTCTGTTCTTTGGGGGAAAGACCCGTTCCTCAATCTTCTGGAACAAGATGAATAGTACGGGCACGATGAACAGCAGGGCGATGGTGCCGATGAGCATGCCGCCAATGGCGCCCACGCCGAGTGAACGGTTGCCGTTGGCACCTACGCCTGTAGCCAAGGCCAATGGCAGCAGTCCGAATACCATTGTCATCGAGGTCATGAGGATAGGACGCAAACGGACGGCAGCTGCATCAAGGGCCGCCTCGACTATGCCCATGCCCTGACGGCGTCGTGTTGAGGCATACTCAGTAAGCAGGATGGCCGTCTTTGAAAGCAGGCCGATGAGCATGATAAGACCCGTCTGCATGTAGATATTGTTCTCAAGTCCCCATAGATGGGCAAAGATAAAGCTACCCAATAGTCCGAAGGGTACGCTCAAGATGACGGCCAGCGGAATGAACAGACTCTCGTAGAGGGCACAGAGAATGAGGTAGATAAAGACGATGCAGATGACGAAGACCAGGGCGGTGGTGTTCTGCGACAAGGCCTCTTCACGCGACATGCCTCCGAACTCATAGCCATAGCCTTCGGGCAACACTTCGGCAGCTGTTTCGCGGATGGCGTTGATAGCCTGGCCGCTACTGTAGCCGTCGGCAGCTGTACCACCTACCTGAATCGATGGGAAGAGGTTGAAGCGTGACAATGTTTCGCTGCCATAGATACGCGTCAGTTTCAGATATTGTCCGATGGGTGACATCTCGCCGCTGTTGGTGCGGACAAAGATGTTGTTCAGCGATTCCGTGTCTAAGCGGTACTCGGGCGAGGCCTGTACCATCACACGATAGAGCTTGGTGAAGCGCACGAAGTTGGAAGCGTAGCTGCCGCCGATATAGCCGCTAAGGGCTGCAAGCACATCGCTGGGCGATACACCACGCCGCTTGCAGAGGGCGGCATCCACTTCTACACGATATTGCGGATATTTCAGCGAGAAGTTGGTGAAGGCACGGCTGATCTCAGGCCGTTCGTTGAGGGCAGCAATGAGTTGGTTGGTGTAGCCCAGCAGCTCGTCGATGGTGCCGCCGTGCTTGTCCTGGATATGCAGCTCGAAGCCGTTGATGCGTCCGAAGCCAGGCAGCATGTTCTGCGTGTTCACCTGTATCTTCGCATTGGCAATGTCAGACGTGCGACGGTAGATCTCGTCGACAATGCTCTGAACGTCATCACCCTTGCCCTTGCGCTCATCCCATTTCTTCAGCTTCAGCGTGAAGTTACCGTTCGATGACGACTGCTCGAAGTTGTTGCTGTTGCCGGCAATGAGTGAATAGATGCGCAGCTGGGGCAGGTCCTTGATGCGCTCCTCCACCTCTTTTAATATATGGTAGGTCTGCTGCAGGCTACTACCCGGCGATGCCTGTACATTGATGAACACGGTACCCATGTCTTCGTTAGGCACGAGTCCCGTCTTCGTGGTTTTCATCATCCAGCCTAAGCCAATGATAGCCACCACGACGAGGGCGATGGCCACCCAGCGGTGAGGCACCACAACGGCTACTGCCCTTTTGTAGCGGTTGAGGAGAGCGTTGAAAGCACCAGCCAGCTTCCCCTGAGTTGCCTTAGAAGCCTCCCCCAGTTGGGGGAGGTTGGAGGGGGCTTTCATAATGAGTGCACAGAGTGCAGGCGAAAGCGTAAGGGCATTGAAGAGTGAGATGCCTACGGCTATGGCCATGGTGAGTCCGAACTGTGTGTAGAACGTACCAGTGACGCCCCCGATAAAACAGACGGGCACGAAGACAGCCATGAAGACCAGCGTTGTGGTGATGAGGGCAGAGGTAATGCCGTGCATGGCAGCCACAACCAACCTCCCCCCAGAAGCCCCCCCTTCTGCCCCCGAGGGGGCTACTATAGTATCATGCGCAGAAGCTAATGTGCCCCCCTCGGGGGGCGAAAGGGGGGCTTTTGGGGCTTCCAGCTTTGCCTGTACCGCTTCCACCACCACGATGGCATCATCTACCACGGTTCCGATAACCAAAACTAACGCAAAGAGCGTCAGCATGTTCAACGAGAAGCCGATAGCATAGATGACAGCTAAAGTGGCGATAAGCGACACGAGTATGGCAATGGCTGGGATAATGGTGGCGCGCCAGCTTCGCAGGAAGAGCCACACCACAAGGATAACCAGCACGAGGGCCTCGAGCAGCGTCTCAACAACACTTGTGATAGAGGCGTCAAGGAAGTCCTTCTTCGACTCCAAGTCCTCGATGACAATACCTGGTGGCAACGACTCGCGGATCTCTTCTACCTCGCGGTCAATCTGCTTGATAATCTCATTGGCATTCGACCCTGCCACCTGATTGATACTGATGTTCACGCCAGGCCTGCCGTTGGTTTCGCCGATGATGTTGTAGTTTTGCGAACCGAGTTCCACACGGGCTATATCGCCAATGCGCAGCACGTCGCCATCGGGCAGCGAGCGGACGACGAGATTCTCGTAGCCTTGCTCGTCCTCGTAGCGTCCCCGGTATTTCAGCACATACTGGAAAGTATTGCTGCTTTCAGCGCCTAAGGTACCTGTTGCCACCTCGACGTTCTGCTCGTTGAGTACCTGGGTGATGTCGGCGGGTGTGAGGCCGTAACGAGCCATCTTCAGCGGGTCGAGCCAAATACGCATGGAGTAGTCGGCACCCATCACATTCACCTCGCCCACGCCGGGAATACGGCTCAGTCGTGGTTCTATATTGATTTTTGTGTAATTGGCTAAGAAAGCACGGTCGAAGGTGCTGTCGGGACTGTAGACGGCCATCTGCTTGATGTTCGAAGTCTGACGCTTACGAACGGTGATACCGCTCTTCACCACGTCGCTCGGCAGTCGGCCCTGCACCGTGGCTGCACGGTTTTGAACGTTCACCATCGCCATGTCGGGGTCGGTGCCCTGACGGAAGAAGATACCGATGGAGGCTGTGCCGTTGTTTGAGGCCGACGAGGTCATGTACATCATGCCCTCCACGCCGTTGATGGCCTCTTCAAGGGGCACGACAACGCTCTTCTGCACCGTCTCGGCATTGGCACCGGTATAGCTGGCCATGATGCGGACGGTTGGAGGTGCTATCTCCGGGAACTGTTCGAGGGCCAGCTGGCTCAGTCCGATGATGCCCACCAGCACCATCAGTACCGAAATAACGCACGACAGAATCGGCCTGTCAATAAATGTCTTGACGTTCATCTCTCTCTTACTTCTTACCTCTCACCTCAATTCCATCCTTCAGCAGTCCGGCACCCTCGGCAATAATGGTATCGCCAACGTTCAGCCCCTGCTCAACGACATATTGGTGGCCGTCGTTAAGGCGGAACAGTTCAACGGGTGTGGCTTTCGTTTTGCCGTCCACCACTTTATATACGAACACGCGGTTCTGTAGTTCGTAGGTAGCCTCCTGGGGCACTACGATACAGCCCTTACGATGCGTCGTTACGACTATCGAACCACTACCGCCGTTGTGCAGCAGACGGTTGGGATTGGGGAAGGTGGCACGTAGCGTGACCGCTCCCGTCGCGTCGTCTACCGTTCCGCTGACGGCATTGATGCGACCCTTCTGCTGGTAGTCGCTGCCGTTGCTCAGCTTCAGGCTGACCTCGGGGGCCTGACTCACGAACTGGGCAATCGACCCATAGCGGCCAATGAGGTCGAGGGCTTGGTTTTCGGTAATCGAGAAGTAGGCGTACATCTCGTGGTCGTCGGCTACGGTGACCAATGGTTCGCTGATATTGCTGCTGACGAGGGAACCTACGTGCCAGGGAATCATCGAGGCAACGCCGCTGACAGGACTTTTCACCTCAGTATAGCTCAGGCTGTTACGGGCATTACGCTCCTGAGCCTGGGCCTGAACAAGTGCTGCCTCGGCCTCAAGCAGGGCGTTACGCACCGTCTGCACGCTGACGTCGCCCACCACGTTGCCTTCCTGCAACCGTTGCTCGTTCTCGTAGTTCATGCGGGCAGTTGCCAATTTGGCCTCTGCACTCTTACGGGCTGCCACAGCCCCTTCCAACGCAGCACGGTAGGGTACCTGGTCGATGATAAACAGCGTCTGACCTTTCCTGACCTCGTCGCCCTCGTTGATGCAGATGCGGGTGATGATGCCCGACACCTGTGGACGCACCTCTACTATCTGGCGACCCGTTAGCCGCGTACTGTAGCTTTGTGTCAGCATCACGTCCTGCGACGATACCGTCATAGTTTTATAATGAGCTTCGTCGTGCGCCTTCTTCTCTTTGTCGGCACACGATGACACGAAAAGGCATGCAATGGCAATGCCTATCAGGTAAAAAGTACTTTTCATATCCGTGTATATGACGTGGCAAACACCCAAAAGTAAAGGCAACACCTACCAAATTAAAATAAATTAACCCTCCCGCCTATCTTTTTATCGTAACATTTCGTACCTTTGCACAATTCTGAACCATACGACTAACAATAAAACATTAAAATACTATGGCAAGAGTTCTTATGATTGGCGCCGGAGGCGTCGCTACAGTGGCAGCGTTCAAGATAGCTCAGAATGCTGACGTGTTTACCGAGTTCATGATTGCAAGCCGCCGCAAGGTGAAGTGCGACCAGATTGTTGAGGCCATAAAGAAGAAGGCGGCAGCAAATCCTTCACTCTTCACTCTTCACTCTTCACTTAATATCAAGACGGCTCAGGTCGATGCCGACGACGTGGAGCAGCTCAAGGCTTTGTTCAACGACTTCAAGCCCGAGCTGGTCATCAACCTCGCCCTGCCTTATCAGGACCTCACCATCATGGAGGCTTGTCTGGCCTGCGGATGCAGCTATCTCGATACTGCCAACTACGAGCCCAAGGATGAGGCCCATTTCGAGTACTCCTGGCAATGGGCCTACCGTGAGCGCTTTGAGAAGGCTGGCCTGACGGCCATCCTTGGCTGTGGCTTCGACCCGGGTGTCACCTCTATCTATACGGCCTATGCCGCCAAGCATCACTTCAAGGAAATACAGTATCTCGACATCGTCGACTGCAACGCCGGCGACCACCACAAGGCCTTCGCCACCAACTTCAACCCCGAGATCAACATCCGCGAGATCACCCAGAAGGGCCTCTATTGGGAAGACGGCAAATGGGTGGAGACCGAGCCGTTGGAGATTCATAAAGACCTTACCTATCCTAACATCGGCCCACGCGACAGCTACCTGCTCCACCATGAGGAGATAGAGTCGTTGGTCATCAACTATCCTACCATCCGTCGCGCCCGCTTCTGGATGACCTTCGGACAGCAGTACCTCAAGCACCTCGAAGTGATCCAGAACATCGGCATGAGTCGCATCGACGAAGTGGTCTACGAAGCCCCATTGGCTGATGGCTCCGGCGTGGCAAAGGTCAAGATTGTGCCCTTGCAGTTCCTCAAAGCCGTACTGCCCAATCCGCAGGACCTGGGCGAGAACTACGAAGGCGAGACCTCCATCGGCTGCCGCATCCGCGGTATCGGCAACGACGGCAAGGAGCATACCTACTACGTCTACAACAACTGCTCCCACCGTGCCGCCTACGAGGAGACTGGCATGCAGGGTGTGAGCTACACCACCGGCGTTCCTGCCATGATTGGTGCCATGATGTTCTGCAAGGGTCTCTGGCGCAAGTCCGGTGTGTACAACGTCGAGGAGTTCGACCCCGATCCTTTCATGGAACAGCTCAACCTTCAGGGTCTCCCCTGGCATGAAATCCACGATGGTGACCTCGAACTCTAAATGTTTTTTACAGAAGACGACGAATATGGAACAGAGACAATGGAAAGAGATTCGTAAGTTCGAGGAGATACGCTTCGAGGAATATAACGGCATTGCCAAGATTACCATCAACAGACCACAGTATCGTAATGCGTTTACGCCGAAGACGACGCTGGAGCTAAGTCAGGCTTTTGCTGCCTGTCGTGAGCTGGCTCGCATTAGGGTGGTGCTGCTTACTGGTGCCATGTCGGAAGTGCCCGAAGGTAAACGGCCCGAAGACGTCAAGCACGCCTTCTGTTCCGGAGGCGACATGCATGTGAAGGGACGCGGTGGTTATATCGACGACGAGGGCGTGCCCCGACTCTCGGTGCTCGATGTGCAGATGCAGATACGCCGATTGCCCAAGCCCGTCATTGCGATGGTGAATGGCTATGCCATTGGCGGCGGCCACGTGTTGCACTTGGTATGCGACCTTACTATTGCCTCAGAGAATGCCATCTTTGGACAGACAGGCCCCAAGGTGGGCTCCTTCGATGCAGGCTTTGGTTCCTCCTACCTCGCACGTATCGTCGGTCAGAAGAAAGCTCGCGAAATATGGTTCCTCTGCCGTCAGTACACCGCTGCCGAGGCCGAGCAGATGGGAATGGTGAACAAGGTAGTGCCCCTTGGTCAGCTCGAAGACGAGTGTGTGGCCTGGGCTGAGGAGATGATGGAACGCAGCCCCATAGCACTCCGCATGATCAAGGCTGGTCTGAACGCTGAACTCGACGGACAAGCAGGCATACAACAACTCGCTGGCGACGCCACCATGCTCTACTATTTCCTCGACGAGGCACAGGAGGGTGGCAAGGCTTTCCTTGAGAAGCGCAAGCCCGATTTTGAACAATATCCGAAGATTCCCTAAGGGAGTGATTGGCAAAATCGTAGAAGAATGAAACAGAAGTTCAATGTGAAAGTGACGGAGCGAGTGCTCCATTTCAAGCAACCGGCAGGAACTTCGCGAGGGGTTTATACAGAGCGGAAGAGCTGGTTTGTAGAGATAGCCGATGGAGAAGCCGTCGGACAAGGAGAGTGTGCGCCACTTCCTGATTTGAGCTGCGACGCGAGGGCTGACTATGGCGAGGTATTGCGACATTTCTGCGACGAGGTGGAACAGACGGGCGAGATTCCCTATGAGGCTATGCGCGACTATCCCTCGATGCTCTTCGGGCTGGAGACGGCGATGATGGAGGTTGAGGGTCAACGGTCAACGGTCTTATTTGATACGGCATTCAGTCGTGGGGAAGTGGGCATTCCCATCAACGGACTGGTGTGGATGGGTAACCACGAGGAGATGCTGCAGAGGATGGAGCAGAAGCTGGAACAGGGGTTCCGCTGCGTGAAGCTGAAGATTGGTGCTATCGACTTTGAGCAGGAACTGGATCTGATTAAGCGTATTCGTGACCGTTTCTCGTTCCATGAAGTGGAGCTGAGGCTCGATGCCAATGGTGCTTTTCCTTACGAGGAAGCGCTCTACAAGCTGGAACTGCTGTCGCAATACAACATCCACTCCATAGAACAGCCCATCCGCCAGGGACAGTGGGCCTATATGGCTGAGCTGTGCCGCGAGTCACCACTACCCATCGCCCTCGATGAAGAGCTGATAGGCGTGAACGACCCAGAGATGAAGTCCCACATGCTGAACGTCATCAAGCCTGCCTACATTGTGCTGAAACCTTCGCTGCACGGCGGTATGGCTGGATGTCGAGAGTGGATAGAGGTGGCCCGCCTGCACGACGTAGGGTCATGGATCACTTCGGCATTGGAAAGCAATGTGGGCCTGAACGCTATAGCGCAGTTCTGCAGTAGCGTCTATGGCGACCACATCACAATGCCACAGGGATTAGGCACTGGTCAGCTGTTTACAGACAATATACCGATGCCATTGGAGATTCGCGATAATCAGTTGTGGAGATTAAGGAATTCTTAGCCGAATGGCATAACGACAGCCCGACGCTACTGGTACATACCAGCGGTTCGACGGGAGAGCCAAAGCCCATGTGGGTCGAGAAACGGCACATGGAGGCTTCGGCTCAGATGACCTGTGATTTTCTGGGACTCAAGGAGGGGGATACCGCGTTGCTGTGTATGTCGCTCGACTATATTGCGGGCAAGATGATGGTGGTACGCAGTCTGGTGCGAGGACTGCGACTGATAACGGTTGAGCCCAACGGCCATCCTTCGTGGGAGGGTGATGTGGCTTTTGCGGCAATGGTTCCCATGCAGGTCTTCAACCTGTTGCAAACGCCAAACGGTTGCCGGCGACTGATGCGGATTCAACACTTGTTGATTGGTGGTGGCGCCATCGACGAGGCGATGGCTCGTATATTGGCAGATTTTCCCAACCAAGTGTGGAGCACCTACGGCATGACGGAGACGCTGTCGCACATTGCCCTGCGAAGGCTGAACGGACCTGATGCTACCGAGTGGTACACACCGTTGCCAGGCATCAGCCTGTCGCTTTCCGACGAGGGCTGTCTGAGGATTGATGCGCCTGCCTTACACGAAGGAATGCTGGTCACTAACGATATCGTTGAACTGGCTCCCGACGGCCGCTTCAGGGTGTTGGGCCGTAAGGACAATGTTGTCTGTAGCGGAGGCATTAAGATTCAGATGGAGGAAGTGGAAAGGCTACTGCGTTCTCACTTGCGCGAACCTTATTTAATAACAAAGCGGCGGGATGAGAAATTCGGCGAGGCTGTGGTGCTGCTGACGGAAGGCGACACGATGAAGGCTGAAGCCGTCTGTCGTCAGGTTCTGCCCAAATACTGGCAGCCCCGCGACTATGTCAGCGTGGCGCATATTCCGATGACAGAAACAGGGAAGCCTGCCCGTAAGCAGGCAGAGGCGATGGCTCAGAAACCCTCGCGGTAGAAGTCGAGTGCTTCTTCGATTTCCTCTTTGGTGGCCGTCTGGTTGATGCGGATGTCGCCCACATCGCCCAGCAGGGTGAAGTTGATTTGACCCGCCACGTTCTTCTTGTCGTGGGTCATCAGTTCCAGCAGGGTGGGGTAGTCGTCGCAGGTGATAGCCATCTTTCCGTAGTATTCGTTGATAAAGCTGACGGTCTGGCGCATCTTATCCACAGGAAATCCCGTCTTCACGTGGCTCAGGTAGAGTTCGCAGATGAGGCCGTAGGCAACGGCATAGCCGTGGAGGATGGGGCTTATGGGGCCAATGGGGCTTTTGGGTCTCATGGAAAAGCTCTCAAAGGCATGTCCAATGGTGTGCCCGAGGTTCAGCGCTTTGCGGATGCCGCGTTCAGTAGGGTCTTCCTCAACAATGCGTTCTTTCACCTTCACGGAGTCGGCCAGCATGCGGCTGAGCTGATAGTAGTCGATAACGTCAAGGTCGAAGTTAAGCAGTTCCTCCCACATGCCGTCGTCAGAGCTGATGAGGCCGTGCTTCAGCATTTCGGCATAGCCGGAGCAGATGTTCTCATGATCCATCGTACGGAGAAACGTGGTGTCGAGAATGACACTCTTGGCTGTGCTGAAGACTCCAATCTCGTTTTTCAGACCGCCGAAGTTGATGCCTGTCTTGCCACCTACCGAGGCATCGACCATCGCCAACAGGGTCGTGGGGATGTTGATGTAGTTGAGTCCGCGCTTAAACGTTGAAGCTGCAAAGCCGCCGAGGTCGGTCACCATGCCGCCGCCAAGGTTCACCATCAGCGAGTGACGAGTAGCCCCGCAGCGCTGTAGCTCACTCCAGACGTGGGCCAGCGATTCGAGTGTCTTGTTCTGGTCGGTGGCTCCAATGGTAATCATCTCTGCCCCGCGTAGGCTGTCGAAACTATTTACTAACGGCAGACACAACTGCTGCGTGGTTTCGTCTACCAATATAAAGATACGGTCGCGTTCACATTCTCCGACAGCAGTAGCCACCGAAGACTCCAGATTCGTGGATATGATAATCTTTTGCTTTTCCATTTGGTGTGCAAAGTTACGAATAAGTAGGCTAAATGCAAAAAAAATCAGAAAATAATGACAGAAATTAAACTTTTCTTTTCTTATTGCGTCAGATTGTTGTAAAACGAAACACAGTTATGAAACGATTTTTACTTATGACGTTCGTCTTGGCGACGACAACCATTACCGCGCTGGCTCAGCGCACCATTAGCGGAAACGTTATTGAACAGGATTCCCAAGAGGCTGTTATTCAGGCTACCGTAGCATTGTTGAAGAGTGACTCGGCTATGGTCACAAATGCGGTAACCGACATGAATGGTCATTTCAAGCTAACGGCTCCAAAAGATGACAACTACATTGTCCGTATTACTTACGTGGGCTTCAAGACCTATAAGAAGAGTGTCACAGTGGCTAACGGCAAGTCTGTTAACATGGGGACCATTAAGATGGCTCCCGATGCCATTATGCTGAAAGGCGTTACTGCTACAGCCCATCTGGCCAAGGTCCAGTCGAAGGGCGACACCTTGATATATAATGCAGATGCCTACCGCACGCCAGAGGGTTCAGTTGTTGAGGAACTGGTGAAGCGACTGCCTGGTGCTGAGGTCGACGATGACGGTAATATCAAGATTAATGGTAAGTCGGTCACCAAGGTGCGCGTCGACGGTAAGGAGTTCGGCGACACTAAGACCGCCCTGAAGAATCTGCCCACGAACATCGTGGAGCGCATCAGGGCTTACGACGAGAAGAGTGACCTGGCTCGTATTACTGGTATCGACGACGGTAACGAGCAGACGGTCATCGACTTCGGTCTGCGTGCCGGCATGAACCGCGGTACGATGGCTAACGTTGACCTGGCCGCCGGTACTGAACAACGCTATGCTGGCCGACTCTTCGGCATGCAGATGCGGGGTGACCATCGCCTGATGGCTATGGCCAATGCCAACAACACCAACGACATGGGCTTCGGCGGTGGCGGCGGACGTGGCTTCGGCGGCGGACGTGGCATGGGCGGCGGCGGACTGAACGCCATGAAGTCGGGCATGCTCAACTACAACTACGAGAAGACCGACCTGCTGATTGCCCAGGCCAGCGTCAACTGGAACCATCGCGATGGTGACACTTGGTCGCGCCAAGCCAGCGAGAACTTCGTAGGTAACTCATCTTCGTTCAGAAACTCAGTTAACCAAAGCTACTCACGCTCTAACAGCTGGAGTGCCAACGGACGTATTGAGTGGACCCCCGACACATTATGGAACATCAGCTTCCGTCCCAACTTTAGCTATTCAACTAACGACGGTACCAGCTCAAACCTCTCGGCTACCTTCAACAGAGATCCCTACGACCTGATTTCGACCCAGATCGACGCAGCCTTGCTGCAGGAGATTATGAAGAACGGCGGTAATCTCGATACCATCGCCGTCAACGCCAGCCGTAACAACTCGCTAACTTATGGAAAGAACACCCGCGTGGGTGGTACCTTGATGGTGAATCGTCTGTTGAACAGCAAGGGACGCAATATTACGGTGCAGTTGCAGGGTAACTACAGCGACAACGAGAATAAACAGTTGTCGAGCAACCAAACGAAGCTCTTCCGCTCGACAGCGACTTTCAACGGCGTTAGCGGCCTCTCCAGCTATCAGACCAACCGTTACAACCTGACGCCGACCACGTCGTGGGACTACAGCGCACGTGCTACCTACAGCGAACCTATTGCCTACGCCACGTTCCTGCAGTTCAGCTATACCTTCCAGTATCGTTACAACGAAAGCGACCGTTCCACCTTCGACTATTCTAACCCGCTCTTGTCGAATCCTACTTTAGGTTACGACTTCAACGGCATCACTCCTCAATACCGTAATTGGAGTGAGTATTTCAACTTGGTCCAGAATGGCTATGATCCCGTGTCTGGCGACCAGTACTACACGAAGGACCAGAGCCGCTATTCAGCTTACAAAAACTATATCCATACAGGTGAAGTCATGCTGCGCTTCATCCGCAATACCTACGACTTCAACTTTGGTGTGCAGGTGATTCCGCAGACTTCAGAGTACACACAGCGCTACCTCAATGTCGACACCGTCGTCAACCGCTCTGTCATCAACTGGAGCCCGACGGCCAACTTCCGCTGGCGTTTCTCCCAGCAGGGTAACCTCCGCTTCGAATATCGCGGTAGCACCAGCCAGCCTTCTATCGACCAGCTGCTTGTGATCAACGATGACACCGACCCCCTGAACAAGACAACGGGTAATCCCGACCTGAAGCCCTCGTTCACACAGAGCTTCAACCTGCGCTTCAACAACTATCTCACAAACCACCAGCGTTTCATCAACGCCAATGCCAACTTCTCGATGACGAGCAACAGCATTGCCAACATGGTGCGCTACTATGAAGACACCGGTCGTCGTGAGACACGTCCCGAGAATATCAACGGTAACTGGAATGCAGGAGCCAACATCATGTTCAGCTCGGCTATCGACTCCTTGGGCTACTTCAACTATAGCATCTCGGTGAACGACAACTACAACCACCACGTGAGCTACCTGTTCCAGGACAACGAGAACCAGAAGAACATCACCAACTCGAACAACTTTGGCGGACGTCTCGGACTGAGCTATCGTAACGACTGGCTCGAAGTCGAACTCAACGGTTCTGCCAACTATACCCGTTCGCGCAACGATCTGCAGCCACAGTCCGACCTCGACACCTGGAGCTATGCCTACGGCTTTAGTTCAACGTTGACCATGCCTTGGGGCACTCAGATTGCTACAGACCTCGGTATGAATAGCCGTCGCGGTTACAGCGATGCCTCGATGAACACCAACGAGCTGATTTGGAACGCACAGATTGCCCACAGCTTCCTGCAGGGTAAGCCGCTCACCATCTCCCTCCAGTTCTACGACATCCTGCACCAGCAGTCGAACTTCTCGCGTCAGATCTCGGCTATGGCCCGTACCGATAACGAGTACAACGCCATTACCAGCTATGCCATGCTGCACCTCATCTACCGCATCAACCTCTTCGGCACCCGTGAGGCCCGTCAAGGCATGCGTGGCGGCATGGGAATGGGCATGGGCTTCGGCGGCCCAATGCCTGGTGGCGGCAACAACCGCGGAGGCAACAACCGAGGAGGTGGCAATCGTGGCGGAGGCTTCGGCGGAGGCGGTGGCTTCGGTGGAGGCTTCGGCGGCGGAGGCGGCTTCGGAGGAGGACGCAGAATGTAAAAATTCCCCAACTACCTTTAATTTATTTAACAGAAAAATAACATGGAGTTTAGTCGGAGTAAACGCGGAGTTTGCTCCGACTAAACTCTTAGTTTACTCCGGGCAAACTCCTACTTTGCCCGGAGCTTCGTAATGGTTTAAAAAAGGTTAACAAAAAGCAGTCTTTACTTTTTAACGCCAAACGCTTGCCAATTCATAAATAATTCGTAAATTTGCAACTCAAAAGAAAGGAACAATCGCTATGAGAAAGTTAACCCTGTTAGTGGCTGCCCTGCTGATGGCAGTCGTCGTTTCGGCTCAGGAGAACCAGCCGAAGCAGATTAAGCTGACTGAGGAAGAAAAGCAGATGGTGCAGTCGAACAACGACTTCGCCTTCCGCCTGTTCCGTCAGGCCCGTACCAATGATAGCCAGATACTGTCGCCGCTGAGCATCACCGTCGATCTGGGTATGCTCAACAACGGCGCCGATGGCATCACCCGCGAGGAAATCAACGCGGTCTTGGCTGGTAGTAATGTCAGTTCTGCCGACGTCATCAACAGCTTCTGCCGCAAACTCCTCAACGAGACCGCCACCCTCGACGAGAAGACGCGTGTGGCCATTGCCAACAATATTTATGTCAACACACGGATGGATTGTCAGCTGTTGCCAGCCTTCACTGAGATGGCCAATCAGTATTACGATGCGACGCCCGAGAGCCGCGACTTCAGTGACGGTAAGACCCGCGACGTGATGAACCAGTGGGGTAGTGACCATACCGAAGGCATGATCAAGGAAGCCATCAAGGAAGAAGAGTTCAACGAGGATGCCATGAGTTACCTGCTGAACGCTCTTTACTTCAAGGGTGAGTGGACTCACAAGTTCGATGCAGCCCAGACCCGGCGCTATCAGTTTGACGAGGGTAAGAAGGAGGTTCAGATGATGCACCAGCAAAGCGAGTTTTCGTATGCAAAGAACAACATCTACCAGTCAATAGTGCTGCCCTATGGCAATAAGGCTTACCAGATGACAGTCTTCCTGCCGTGCTATGGCTACACCATCAGCGACGTCTTGAACGAATTGAATGGTAAGAACTGGCAGCAGGCCGGCTACGACACCTACAATGTCAACCTGATGCTACCGAAGTTCGAGACCTCTACCGACATGCGCTTGGAGGATGTTATGAAGGCCCTTGGTATGCCTAACGCCTTCGAAAGCGGTTATGGCTTCAATCAGTTTTGCAACGAGAATGTTATCATTGGCATGATGAAGCAGGTGGCCAAGATTAAGCTTGACGAGGAGGGTACCGAGGCTTCGGCTGTGACGGTCATTGAGATGGATAAGAATATGATTAGCGAACCTCGTTATGCTGAGTTCATTGCCGACCGTCCGTTCCTTTATGTCATCAGCGAACGCTCTACGGGTGCCATCTTCTTCATCGGTCAGTATATGGGTGAGCCGCTGAAGAACCAGCGCCACAACATCAGCCTGACTGACGAGGAGAGGAAACTGGTGCAGTCGAACAACGACTTCGCCTTCAATCTGATGCGTCAGGCCCGCACCGAGGATAGCCAGATACTGTCGCCGCTGAGCATCACCTACGCCCTCGGCATGCTCAACAATGGTGCCGCCGGCAAGACCCGGGAGGAAATTAACAACGTGCTTGGATTTGGCGTGGCCGGTGCCGACGGTATCAACAGCTTCTGCCGCAAGCTGCTGACCGAGGCGCCAAAGCTTGACGAGGAGACCACCGCCGAGATTGCCAACACCATCTACGTCAACAACCACTGGGACTATCAGTTGAAGGAACCGTTCATAGAGAAAGCCCAGCAGTATTACGATGCTACGCCCGAGGCCCGCGACTTCTACGACGACGCTACCTGCGACGTCATCAACCAGTGGGCCAGTGACCATACGCATGGCATGATCAACAAGGTACTCAGTGAGGAGGAGTTCGTGTTATGCAAGGATTACGTCAGCTTCCTGCTGAATGCTCTCTACTTCAAGGGAAAGTGGGCTTCTCCGTTCAATAAAGAATACACACGTGAGGAGTCGTTCAATGGTGGTACCAAAGTGCCGATGATGTATCAGGGTGGTTACTATATGTATACCGAGAACGACCTCTATCAGGCCATTAAGCTGCCTTACGGCAATGGGGCCTATCAGATGACCGTCTATCTGCCGCGTCAGGGTAAGACCGTTAGCGACGTGCTCGACAAGTTGGACGGCAAGAGCTGGCAGTTCTATACCAATTCAAGGAGTGTAGCCCTGAAGCTACCCCGCATAGAGACAGATACCGAGGTGAACCTGACACCTATCATGATGGCCTTAGGCATGCCCACGGCTTTCGATCCAGATGATGCCGAATTCCCCGATTTCTGCAACTATCCCACTTACATCGGCCTTATGAAGCAATTGGCAAAGATAAAGCTCGATGAGGAGGGCACCGAGGCAGCCGCCGTCACTGTGGTAGTTGTTGCTCCCGGTTCTGCCTCTCAAGAACAGACTGCTGAGTTCTTCGCTACGCGCCCGTTCCTATATATAATAAGTGAGCAGTCTACAGGTGCCATCTTCTTTATCGGTCAGTACATGGGCGACGGCACGACGAAGATTGCTAACGTGAAACAAAATGAGAACCAGAACGAGAAGCGCATCTATAACCTTAGCGGTCAGCGTCTGCAAGTGCCGCCCGCCCACGGCCTATATATCGAGAACGGCAGGAAGGTGCTGCGGTAATTAATTAAAAAGGCTTCGGAACCCCGAAGCCTTTTATTATTCTGCGTCTTTCTGACGGTCGTCGATGTTGTCGCCCTCTGTGGGTTTCATCTCCTCCTCAAAGTCGGTGATGCCGGCCTCAATGAGGATGTTGTACCACTGGATGAGCTTCTGGATGTGTGAGTTCTTCACACGGTCACGGTCCCATTCAGGCAGCACCTTCGTGAAGTAGTCGTGCAGCTCCTCAGGCTTGGCCTTCTTGGGGTCGATGCTGGCTTTCTTGCCGTCTTCTATCTTCTTGATGCTCTCAAGGATGGTCATCAAGGGC
>CADBHI010000057.1 GCA_902794405.1 uncultured Prevotellaceae bacterium | reverse complement strand
CGGTCGGATTACACGCTTGTATGGCTAAAAACAGACAGACATGTCTCAAATGGCGGCAAAATTAGACCTTTGAAAATTATCTGCGGATTTTAGGTAATAATTGAAACTTCCAAGGAAAATCGACAGAAAAAGAAAAAAGGGAAGGAAAAGTTTGGAGGATAAAAGAAAAGTTCGTATATTAGCAGCGTCAAATCTCAAGTTTGGCTATCCGGGTAAGTTTCCCGAGAGGGCAAGCCGTAAACGTCACTACCCATTTAAGATAAAACCGCATCTTTAAGACGCGGCTTTTTATTTATGGAAACAGTTCATCATCATCTTTAGGAAAGCTCTACTGGATGTTATATTTCTCTTGACAGAAATAAGAGTTTTTTCATTGTTTGATGGGTAACGAATGCGGCTACAATCTATTGATCTGTTCGATGGATAAGCCCGTGGTATCAACAATGTCTGCTATATCAATTCCCTTCGCCTTTAATTTGCGGGCAACTGCCAGTATACCTTCGGTACGGCCCTCGGCGCGACCTTCGGCACGGCCCTCAGCAAGACCCTCGGCACGGCCATCTTCTTTGGCTCCCCGTAAGCTATTGAGGGTGTCACGATAACGTTTCAGAGCATGGTCGTATGCCAAGCGATCCTCCTTTGACAGCTTGCTGACCTCGGCCACTTCGGCCAACCGCTGGAACACTGCGTTCTGCGCAGCCCACGGCATTCTTTCCAGTATCTCCATATTTTTCAGTATATATATCCAACGCTCAAAATGATTCTCACACTCGTCGGCCTCCTTCGTGAAGCAGGGCATCTGTAGGAATATCAGACGCATCTTGTCGGAGAACAGATTACCCTCATTGTCTATCAGCTTTGCGTCTATGCGCAGACGTCCAGAATAATCCTTCTGCACGAAGTTGGTGAAGGCCACCATATATACGGCCTTGATATCATAGTTCCAGTCATTTCCCTTCTCGCCCTGTCGGACAATGGCCTCTGACGCATAGAAGAGCATACGCTCCCTGAAGTGCGGATGCTCGCGGTTCTGCATCTCCACGATAATCTTCTCGCCTGTAGCTGTCTCGCAGAGAATGTCGTAGATGGGCGACTTGTCGCCGTCGAAAAACGCCGGCTGCTCCTTGTCAAGGAACTTCAGGTCTGTGATGGAGCGCTCGCCTTCAAGCAGGGCGTTCAAGAAATCGAGCAGACGAGGTTTTGAGAATTCCTGTCCGAAGATTATCTTGAAGCCTACATCCGTGAATGGGTTGATGAATTTCGACATAATTAAGTGTTTGATGCTGCAAAGATAGGAATAATAATTGAAACTGCAAAGGAAAATGCACAAAAAAACTTCGAAGCAGGGTGAGGTGCTTCGGCAGAAGATGCATATTAAAACCCAGTGCCTTTTTGTCAAAACCCACCGACTTTTGAGAAAAACCTGGGAATATTTATTTTCGTTTTTGTCTCATGAGAAACGTTTCACCTATATATTGTAAATCGCACTTTTTAAGTAGCACTTCTCACACCTCCCTCACCTAACTTAGGTGTGAGAGGTGTGAGAAGTGAGGGTTATTTTCTGTGATTAACTATATATAGCAATCACTCCAGGTATCATACGCACAAAACAAAACTCCCGGCACCATCACCTGGCGTCGGGAGTTATACATATTGTAATGTGGGGATTACTCACCCACAACAATTACACAACGGTTGCGGTCGTTCTCAGCGAAAGGCTGTACGGTGTCACCGTATGAGTTGACAGTCATGCGGTCGGCAGCAACGCCTTTCTCCTGCAATGACTTAGCCACTTTCTCGGCACGCTGCTGAGCGTACTTGGCATTGATCTTGGGATTGCCAGTACCCTTGTCGGCATAACCGCTAACGGTGATCTTCTTGGCAGGATACTTCTTGCACCAGTCAGCAATCTTGTTGAGGATGGTCTCGGGATCGGGATCAGACTCACGGATCAGATAGAAGAAGGTCTCCTTCAGGGGCTCTTCCTTTACCACCACGGGCTCGGGCTTCTTCTCAACAACGACGGGAGCGGGCTCTGGAGCGGGTTCCTCAATTACGGGAATGGGCTCGGGCTCGGGCTCTGGAGCGGGCTTTGCCACCTTCTTATGACCGAAGTTATAGGCGAGACCTAACAGAGCTGAGCTATACCAGTCGTGCTGCTTGTCGCCGTCGATACGACCGTTCCACTGAGTGGAAGTGTTGGTCATGCGGTATTCCAGAGCAAGGCTGACATTCTTGCCGAGACGAGCCTCGATGATAGCACCTCCACGAACGGCAGGAGCAAACCATGTAGAACTGGTCAGGGTAGCCTCAGACCATGTGTAGCCAACACCACCGAGCAGGTAGAAGTTGAAAGGTGAGCAGGCCTTCTTGGAGAAGAGGGTCACCAGATTCAGCGTAGCGTCGAAAGTGGTAGCATAGTACTTAAACTTGTTGTAAGTGTCGGCCACGTACTGATCCTTCACTTTAGACTCCCATCCCTCGGCACCAAGGCGTACTCCTACAAGAGGAGTTACCTGGCGACCAATGTTCAGTCCGACAACGGGCGACAGCAGGTCACCGCGATTACCGGGCGTGAAGGGCAGCTGTATGCCACCTTGTGCCTGGATATACCAGTAAGGTGAGAAACAGCATTTGCCACTCTTGTCGCAGCAGTCAGACTGCGCGTTTGCAGACAGTGCAAAGAAAGCCGTCAATGCAACTAAAATATATTTCTTCATATTCAGTCAAATTCTTTATTATTATGCAATCAATGAATTAGAACGTCAGCTTAGCACTGAGCTGCATACGCCAGCGGCTGTAGTAGTCGGCATAAGAGCGCATGTCGTAGTCACCATTCTGCTGGAACGAATACTTACCCTTGCTGATGGTCAGCGGGCTGTAGTAGTTGTAACCGCCCTGTGACATGGTAGCACCCCACTTCTTGCTGAGCATATTGGTGAAGTTGATGATGTCGAAGCCAATCTGCAGGTAACGGATCTCCTTACCCACCTTGAAACCGAACTTGTGGTCGAGGTGCAGGTCGAGGCGGTTCTCCCACTTCTCGTAGTCACCGTTACGCTCGCAGAATTCACCACGGTGAGAAGAGAGGTACTCGTCGTTAGCCAGCCACTGCTTGAAGTTGGCAACCTGCTGCTCAGTAGTGAACTTTGAAGTAGCAGCGAAGTGGCCTGCTGCCAGCAGCTGGTCAATCTGAGCATCGGTAGGAATGAACATCAGGTCGTTGTTCACACCGTCACCGTTCATATCACCATAGGTGTAGATAGAATAGGGAGCACCCGAGTTACCAGTATAGATCAGACCGATAGTAGTCTTGTTGTCGAACGTGCGGCCAGGATTCTTATTCCAGCTGATGTGCTGATAAGCAGAAGCCATTACCTGGTGAGGAACGTCGAAGTTGGAAACCTCGAGTTCAGCAGCGTTAGGATCCTTGTGCGTATAGTTGTACTGGAAGTTAGAAGCAGCCACTGACGAAGAACCGTTGTTGACGGTCTTAGAGTGTCCATAGGTGTAGCTGGCCATCAG
Source organism: uncultured Prevotellaceae bacterium (assembly GCA_902794405.1). Classification (GTDB taxonomy): domain Bacteria; phylum Bacteroidota; class Bacteroidia; order Bacteroidales; family Bacteroidaceae; genus Prevotella. The sequence continues at coordinate 28,921 of CADBHI010000057.1, read as the reverse complement.
GTCGAGACCGAAGTCGAAGTTCTTCTCAGCCTTGATTGACACGTTGTAAGAATAACCCTCAGATACATTGTCCAGATAGAGGATGTTGGGCGTATTCTTCATGGTCTGGAACATCGGACGGTTGTCGAAGTTGAAGCCATTGGTCTCGCCCCAGGTCTTGCCGGTAGCCTCGATGTTGAGCTTCTTGACAATCATGTCATTAAGAGTCTTCGAGTAGATACCTTCAACGGTCCACTTGATGCCCAGAGGACCCGTTACGTCGACAGCGAGGTCGGCGCGAAGCTGCTGACCGAACTTGAAGTCCTTGTTGAACACGTTGATGGTCTGAGCAGCGAATGCGGGAGCACCCTGAGAGGTTGAGGGAACATTCTGCATGATGGTGCCTTGGTTGACGATGAAGGTCTTGTCGCCACCCTTACCAGAACCGGTGTCGTAGTTGAACTGAGCTACACCAGTGTTGGAGAAGCTATTGGAAAGCCATACGAAAGGAATACGGCCAGTGAAGATACCGACACCACCGCGGATAATGACAGCACGGTTGCCCAGCACGTCATAGCGGAAGCCGAGACGTGGTGACCACAGAGGCTTCACGGAAATCTTCTGGTTGGTCTGTAGATCATAGCCATGCTCCTGTGCCCAGGCATTGAACTCCTTGTTCTCCAGCGGCGTATCCAGCAGCATCGGCATATCTATACGAAGACCATAGGTCAGCTGGAAGCGGTCAGTCACATCCCACTTGTCCTGGATATAGAAACCTAACTGGGCAGCCTTGAAGGGCGAGTTCCAGCGGTCGGTACCAGCAACAGAAGAAATGGCACGACCCAGACGGAAACGAGCAATCGTACCGTTCATGAAATCATCGGGAGAATTGAAGTAGTATGTGCCATAGAAGTCCTGGCAGAAGAGGTTTCCAAATTTGTAGAGCTCGTCGTGGGTACCAAGTGTAATAGCGTGGTTACCAATTGTCCAAGTCAGGTTGTCGGTCAGTGTATAGGCATCCTGATTCAGGGCATTGGCCATTGAAGAACGCTCGTTACCCATGTTCAGAGTACCACCGCCAACGTTGCTGATTGACACCATCGGGAAGGCGAGACCTGGGTTACGCTTGTCGCGAACGCTGGTCCAGCTGAGGTGGAACTCATTGCTCAGGTTGTCGCTCAGACGGCTCTGCAACTCCAATACCAGTGAATTGGCCTTTGATACGAAGTCGTAAGCATAGTCGTTGGTAACCAGCGACTTGTCACCTGCGGTCTGGTTGTTCTGACGTGCATCGACCAGGCTCCAGCGCAGTGAAGCGTGGTGACGGTCGTTGATGTTCCAGTCAAGTTTCAGACCTACCTTGTCTGAATAGGTATATTCCTGAGGCGTACCGAGTGAACCGGTATAGGTCACGCCCTGCTCAGCAGCTCTCTTCTTCAGTGTGCTGAGAAGGTTCTCGGCCAGATCCCAGTCCACCTTGGTCTCAGAACCCTTGGAGCTATAGGCATTGTCATATTCTCTGTTGGTACGCTCGTAGTTGGCAAAGAAGAACAGCTTGTCTTTCACAATCGGACCACCGAGGGTAGCACCCCATGTGTAGTCGGTCATTGTGCCGTAGTCGGCTGACTCTGTTCCATCGTGCATCTCATACTTGTTACCTACCATCTTGCCATCCTGATAGTAGCCATAGACGCTGCCGTGGAAGTCGTTGGTACCCGACTTGGTGATGGCGTTGATGGCACCACCGGTGAAGCCTGACTGACGAACGTCGAACGGAGCGATGCTCACCTGCAGCTGCTCGATAGTCTCCATAGAGAAGGCCTGAGTGCCTGCCTGTCCGCCGTTAGCACCGTTAGAGGTTAGACCGAATACATCGTTGGCCATGGCACCGTCAATCTGGATGGCGTTATAGCGGTTGTTAGAACCGGCAATGCTCATGGCGCCACCCTCGCTCACTCTGACGAACGGGTTGATACGAGCCACGTCAGCCACACTGTGAGTCAGCGAAGGCAACTCTGCAATACGGCTACCGTTAATGGTCTCGGCAGCACCGTTGCGCGAAGCAGCCAGACCAGCCTGACCCGTAATCGTAATCTCACCTAATTGCTGGGCGTCGTCTTCCAACCACACCTGCAGATTGTAGTTCTCACCCAACGAAAGGCTGATGCCCTCGAAGGTCTTTGTCTGACTACCAATGTAAGACACCGTCACGGTATAAGGGCCACCGGTACGCATACCCTGAATAGAATAGCGACCTTCCACATTGGTAACAGCGCCATAGCGTGTGCCTGAAGGCTGGTGTACAGCCTGAACCGTAGCACCGATGGCAACCTCGCCGTTGGCAGCGCCAAGGGTTACCTTACCATTGATACCAGAAGTTGTCACTTGTGCCAGCGCTGTTAACGAAACCGTTAACAACGTGACCATCAGAAAAAACAATCTTTTCTGCATAAACTAATACTATTGTTTGTTAATAAATATTACTCGGAATCGGCCTAAACCTCTTCCTTACTCTCTATTTTCGGTGCAAAATTAATTAAAATATCTGAATTGCAACACTTTTTCGCGTTCTTTTTTTGGTAGAATGGAAAAATAGACGCATTTATTGCAAAATTACACCTGTATAGATACGTCCAGAGTTGATACCTAAGCGTCGGGCCGAGAAAAAGTCATCTGTTTGATCATAGGTACAAACAGCCATCTGACGGATAGACTGTAGCGGTACTCCTGCCTCTTCCAACTGCATCCGATTGCACATGGGGAGGTCAATGTGCCATTTTTCATATTTCATAGCGATGCGCTCCATCTGGAAGCCTGCCTCAGCAAACTGGTCATAGACCTCTTGTCCCACCTCAAAATTCCTGAGAGAGATGCCGGGGCCTATCCATGCCTGTAGCTCCGTAGGTTGCGAGCCATAGGCAGCTTGCAGGGCCGCTACGGCTTTTTTGACGATGCGGGCCACCGTCCCACGCCATCCGGCATGAATGGCTGCTGCCGCATGGTGAACAGCGTCATATATTATAATAGGTATACAATCAGCCGTGCTGACACCAATACAGATTTGAGGAACGTTGGTGATGACTGCGTCAATGCCTTCCAACCGTTGCTGACGTTGCTCTTCGTCAAGCGACAAGAATGTCTTGTCGACGGTGAGCACAGTGGTGCCATGAGTCTGATGGGGAATCACAAGACGACTTTCGTCGCTGAGATTCAGCGACATACATAATAGACGACGATTCTCGGCAACGTCTTCCTTGGCATCGCCACAGTAACCGTTGATGTTTAGGGAAGCATAGTTTCCTTTGCTGACACCACCATGACGGGTCGTGCTAAAGGCAACTACTCCGTCAGGTGTATCATAAAGGAAAAGCTGGGGCTTCATTCTTCCTCCTCGTATTCGAAGTCATCAAGATCCTCGATGTCTTCCGCGTCAATGAATTCGATGTCTTCGTCTTCACCCTCGTCGGCCAGTTCTGCCTGGAATCGGGTCATATCCTTGTCGCGGTGAGCCAACGACTCAGAGGTGGTGATAGCCGTCAGTTTATTGCTTTCAGCATTCATTTCTGCCCAGAGCACATCCTTCAGTTCGTCGAGTCCGAAACCGGTGACGGCAGAGATGAAGACGACGGAAGCCCCCCCTACGGCCCCCGAGGGGGCTTCATTACTCTGTTGGACATTTGTGTCCCCCTCGGGGGACGAAAGGGGGGCTCCCAATTCCTCCTTCAGCATCTCTATCAGCTCCTCGTCCAGCAGGTCACACTTCGTGACGGCTAAGACACGGTGCTTGTCTAACAGTTCGGGATTGAACTGCCGCAGTTCGTTGAGCAGTATCTCGTATTCGCGCTTGATGTCATCGGTATCGCCAGGCACCATGAACAGCAGCAACGAGTTACGCTCAATATGGCGCAGGAACCTGAGACCCAGACCCTTGCCCTCAGCTGCACCTTCGATGATGCCAGGAATGTCGGCCATTACAAACGACTTGCCGTCGCGATAGCCCACGATGCCCAACGAGGGCTCCATCGTTGTGAACGGGTAGTTCGCAATCTTAGGCTTTGCATTGCTAAGTGCCGATACCAGCGTCGACTTGCCGGCATTGGGAAATCCTACCAGTCCTACGTCGGCCAGCAGTTTCAGCTCGAGGATGACCGTCATCTCCTGCATCGGCTCACCTGGCTGGGCATAGCGTGGTGCCTGATTCGTGGCCGTACGGAACTGGAAGTTGCCCAGTCCGCCACGTCCACCTTTTAATAATAGTACCTCCTGACCGTCGTAGGTCACGTCGCACACATACTTGCCAGTCTCAGCATTGTAGACTACCGTTCCGCAAGGCACGTCGATATAGATGTCCTTACCGTCAGTACCGTGACACTTGTCGCGACCACCATTCCCACCGTGCTCCGCAAAGATGTGGCGCTCATACTTCAGGTGAAGCAGGGTCCAGTAGTTGTGGTTACCACGCAGGTAGATGCTACCTCCCTTGCCGCCGTCACCCCCATCGGGTCCGCCGTTGGGGTTATACTTCACGTGCTTCAGGTGCATCGACCCTTTGCCGCCCTTTCCCGAGCGACACAGAATCTTGACGTAGTCTACGAAATTACTCTCCATAAGCCCACCCAAGCCCTTTTAGATCTTGTCTACTACCTCACAGATGTCGGCAAAGATACGGTCGAGCTCACCCAGACCATTGATGTGGTGATGGATGCCTTCCTGCTTATACCATTCGATAAGGGGCTGTGTCTGTGAGTGATAGACGACGAGGCGCTTCTTGATAGTCTCCTCATTGTCATCGGCACGACCGCTCTGCTGTCCGCGAAGCAGGAGACGTTTCATCAGCTCGTCCTCGGGCACGTCGAGCTCCAACATGCAGGCCACCTTGTCGCCACGCTCACTGAGCATCTTCTTCAGAGCTTCTGCCTGCGGGATGGTGCGAGGGAAACCATCAAAGATGACACCCTTGTGGCCGCGTCCGAACGAGTCGTACACAGAAGCCAGAATCGACACCATCAGGTCGTCGGGAATCAGCTGTCCGTTGTCAATAAACTGCTGGGCAGTCTTGCCCAGTTCTGTACCATTTTTAATCTCGGCACGCAGTACGTCGCCTGTTGAGATGTGGTTCAGACCATACTTCTCGATGAGCTTGTCGCTCTGGGTGCCCTTTCCTGATCCAGGTGCACCGAAAATAACGATGTTCTTCATCTTTATTCTTATTTCTTGTTTGTTTTGCTGTATTTGCTCTTCTTTACCCTTGAACCACAGGTCGGTAATGAGGTCACCTTTTTGCGCCTCTACGTCGCTGGGCAAGTGTGGTAGTTTCACCTCTCTCATCAATTATCAATTGTGAATTGTGAATTATGAATTGTGAATTATGAATTGTGAATTAGAGAATACACATCCTTCAACTGTCGGCCTTGCTGGTCGTAATCCAGTCCGTAACCCAGGATAAAATCGTTAGGAATGGAGAATGCCACATAGTCAAGCTTCAAGTCCTCCTTCAGTTTCTCAGGTTTGAAGAATAGTGTACACACCTGCACCGAGGCAGGGTTACGTGTTCCTAACTGTTCCATCATGCGCTTGATCGTTAGTCCACTTTCCACGATGTCCTCCACAATGACCACCGTTCGTCCCGAAAGGTCCTCATTGATGCCGATGACCTCCTTGATGGAGCCTGTCGACGTGGTGCCTTGATAGGAGGCCAGCTTCACGAACGATATTTCACAGGGAATGGTCATCTCGCGCATCAGGTCGGCTGCAAAGATGAATGCACCGTTCAGCACAGCCAGAAACAACGGGTTCTTTCCTTCCAAGTCACGACTCATCTGCTGGGCCACCTCACGGACACGCTGCTTGATAGTGGTTTCATTGATGGAAACCTCAAAGGTCTTGTCTTTGACAGTTATTTGTCCCATACTTCTTTTCTATAATTACACATTCGACTGCAAAGATAATGCTTTTATCGTAATTATCAAAAAATAATTATCAAAAAATGTTTTTTCATTGGGCACTTCTTGCACTGATTTTCTTTCCCTCCTTGTTCCAAGTAAAAATCCAACTGCCTTTGCGGCTGGTGATGGTACTGTTGGCGACGCCAACAATCTCCCCAACGTTGGTGACGCTCATTGTTTTCAGTGTCTTGCCCTTGGCATTGCAGATGTAATAGAACGAATGGCGCTTCGACACGAAAAAGTCGCTGCCCTTTTTTATCCTTTCCGTATAAAAATGGTGGGATTATGGAATAAGTTGTAACTTCGCTCCATGAAACAGAATTTGCTAAAACAATTCTTTTTTCTGTCCAATATTTGTGAGTTTCAGAAATAATGATTACCTTTGCGCTGTAGAAGAAAACAAACGAAAGGCTATGACATACACAATTGAGAAGATTACTACACTGATAGGTGCCCGTCGCTACGGCCATGAGGACGCTAACGTGAGATGGCTGCTGACTGACAGTCGCTCGCTGTGTTTCCCTGAGGAGACGCTGTTCTTTGCCCTGCATACGAAGCGGAACGACGGCCACCGCTATATTGACGACCTCTACCGCCGAGGCGTGCGCTCGTTTGTGGTGGAGCAGATGCCGGAGCATCTGCAGGCGGATGCCAATTACCTGAAGGTGCCGTCGACTCTGGCCGCTCTGCAACGTTTGGCAGAGCGTCATCGCGATGAGTTCTCCATCCCAGTGGTGGGCATCACGGGTTCCAACGGTAAGACGATGGTGAAGGAGTGGCTTTACCAGCTACTGCTGCCGTCGCAGAAGATAGTGCGTTCTCCCCGTAGCTACAATTCGCAGATTGGCGTACCTCTGTCGGTATGGCTGCTGAACGAGCAGACGGAGGTAGGTATCTTTGAGGCTGGCATCAGTCAGCCTGGTGAGATGATGGCACTGCACGACATCATACAGCCTACGGTAGGTGTATTGACCTGTCTGGCTGCCGCTCATCAAGAGAATTTCCGCTCAATGGAGGAAAAGTGTATTGAGAAGCTGGAACTGATGCACGACACAACAGCTATGATCTATCCTATGGATGATAATACCGTGAGCCGCTGTATCCGTAGGATGCAGTATAAGGGCGAGAAAATCGGATGGTCGCGTACAGACGTCCAGGCTCCCTTCTATGTCAAGGAGCAGACCCAGTCGGCGCAGACTACCCATATCACCTATATATATAAAGGTGAAGAGGGGTGCTACACCATTCCCTTCATCGACGAGGCAAGTATTGAGGACAGCATCATCTGTGCCGCTACAGCGCTGTATTTAGGGCTGACTCAGGAACACATAGCTGAAAACATGCCTCGGTTAGAACCTGTGGCCATGCGCCTTGAGGTGAAACAGGGACAGCGCGGCTGCATCATCATCAACGACTCGTACAACAACGACATCAACTCCTTAGACATTGCCCTCGACTTTATGAACAGACGAGGCGGCAAGGGGACGCTGATACTGAGCGACATTGACCAGAGTGGTGAGCAGCCCGACGAGCTGTTCCGTCAGGTGAACGAACTGTGCATGAAGCGCGGCGTGGGCAAGTTCATCGGCATTGGCGAGATTATATCGGCTCAGGCTAATGTTATCCAAGTCGGCGAGAAATACTTCTTCGGCACCGTCGGCGAGTTCCTGTCGAGCGACACCTTCCACCAGCTGCACGACGAAGTGATACTGCTGAAAGGTTCACGACGTTTCGGCTTTGAGCATATCACGGAACTGCTGGAGCAGAAGGTACACGAGACTACCCTTGAGGTGAACCTCAGTGCCGTGGTAAACAACCTGAACTACTATCGTTCGTTCCTGAAGCCTGAAACGAAGATGGTGTGTATGGTGAAGGCCGATGCCTACGGTGCTGGTGCCGTAGAGGTGGCGAAGACGCTGCAAGAGCACCGTGTGGACTATCTGGCAGTGGCTGTAGCCGACGAGGGCGTGACCCTGCGGCGGGCAGGCATTACTGCCAATATCATGGTGATGAACCCAGAGATGACGGCCTTCAAGACCATGTTCGACTACGACCTGGAGCCCGAGGTCTACTCCTTCCGTCTGCTCGACGCCTTGGTCAAGGCAGCCCGCAAGGAGGGTATCACGGGTTGGCCCGTACACATCAAACTCGACACGGGCATGCGCCGTTTAGGCTTTGACACCAATGAGATAGACGAGCTGATAGACCGTCTGCGCCATCAGCAGGCCGTGATTCCGAGAAGTGTGTTCTCCCATTTCGTGGGCAGCGACAGCGACACGTTCGACGATTTCTCGGCTCGCCAGTTCCGGCTTTTTGACGAAGCCAGCCAAAGGCTCCAGTCGGCCTTCAGCCACAAGATACTGCGCCACATGGACAACTCGGCCGGCATTGAGCACTTCCCAGAACGCCAGATGGACATGTGTCGTTTGGGACTTGGTCTCTACGGCGTTAACCCCCGCAATAATGAAATGTTGTCAACGGTATCAACCCTGAAGACCACCATTCTGCAGCTGCGCCACGTGAAAGCAGGTGAATCGGTAGGCTACAGTCGCCGCACGATACTTGATCGCGACAGCATGATTGGCGCCATTCCCATAGGCTATGCCGACGGCCTGAACCGCCTCTTAGGCAACCGTCACGGCTACTGTCTGGTCAATGGGCAGAAGGCAGAGTACGTGGGAAACATCTGTATGGATGTGGCCATGATTGACGTCACGGACATTGACTGCCAGGAGGGCGACCAAGTGGAAATATTCGGTAACAACCTGCCCGTCACCGTGCTCAGCGACACCATCGACACCATCCCATACGAGGTGCTGACGGGAGTGTCGAATCGCGTGAAACGTATCTATTATCAGGATTAGCGGACAACCTTCTTTCCGTCGACCACGTAGATGCCGTGAGGCAGGATGTTGATGTCGGTACCCACAGGGCGCCCGTCTAACGTATAGATTATATATGGCACGGAAGGAAGCTCTTGCTCCCTGATGGCAGTGGCTTTCGACGTCGTCGCACGATAGCGGAAGCTCATGGTATTGTCGGCGTTCTGCCTGATGTCGAGAATAGCCCCCTGCATGGTCTTTTTCTTTAGCGAGTTATGGTGAAATAGCGTGGCAGCCGGCTTCGAGGTGGCCGTCAGACTGTCGACTTGCTTGTAGGGATAAAGGTCGTTTTTGGCTGATGACGTGCTACTGGAATTGTCAGCATGGAACATCGTCATGCGCTCATGGTCATTGGTGAAAGACACTCCCAAATCAAGAGCCATTTCCGAGTCAACAATGGTGTTGGGACAATTGTATTCCCACACCTCCTGGTCGTAATCAATGTGGGTTATCAGCAGTCCAGTAGAAGGGTAGTAACTGTCCCAGCCCGTCTTCTGACGGTTTTCTATCATATAGAATTCATTGGGGTAGCCGTCGTTATAAATAATATAGGTGTCGCCGTTCTCACTCATGGGCTTCAGCGACTCTACGGTTACATCCTGATCGCTGAGCTCAATGGGCTCTGCCCATCCGCACACCATCTTCTCGAAAGCCGTATAGCCGACGGGACAATAGCCGTTGCCGTTGTAGTTGCCAGCACACATGAGGTCGAAGTAACCCATGCCATCCCCTCCGGAATAGAAAATGTCGTAGAAGTCGGGCAATCCCATACAGTGGGAGAACTCATGGCAGAAGGTACCGATGCCGTTGATGCGGTTGTTGTTTTTCAGTTCGTTGGCACAGGCATAGATATCGACCTTAACGCCATCGAGATTCAGCGCCCCCACACCTGCTTCTTCCAACGCCCACATGTGCGGATAGAGTAAATTGGACTCACCCGTATCGGACTCGCTCTTGCCAGCATAAACCACAAACACCTCCTCAACCTCGCCGTCGCCATCCCAGTCGTAGTCGGCGAAGTTGACGTCTTTGTCAGCCGCCTTGCACATCTCGGCAACAAGTTCTCCCGGATGCCGATCGCTTCCACTTTCGTCGTTCTGCCCATAGAACTTGCTACTTTTTTCCGTTGTATAGGGGCCTACGACATCGAACTCCAGTTCAAACTTCCCGGCAGACTGATCGCGGAAGTAGTCGGCCACGCTGCCACGGAATCCCTCATTAGAAGTGTAGCCAGGGGCGTTCAGGATGTCGTCGTACCTCTGACGATCGTTGGTTTCCTTGAACTTTTTGTCAGGGAATTCTGCCAGGATGACCAGTCCTTTGAAATGACCATGGAAATTGACACGTATAACATCATCTTTTTTCTCTCCCGACAATAGGGCTCGTGTCAATGCCCGATGTTTCTTAGGAATAGTGCGCCAGCAGCCTTCTCCACGGTGTGAAATTTTGGCAGCGGAGGTGAGCGGTAAGAGCAGTATGATAACGGCAGTCAGAATAGTTCTGATCATTTTTTATGGTTATTTAAACAGATTTGCGGGTACAAAGTTACAAACTTTCTTCCATTTTCTGATGATAATTGGAAAAAAATGCGTACTTTTGCACCCATATCTACGCTAAAACAAAGCTATCATTAAGAAATGGAACAGGTTTTCAGTTACATTATCAGTCTTGGCGCATCGGTGATGATGCCTATTCTTTTTACTATTATCGGCCTTTGCATAGGCATGAAGTTCGGCAAATCATTAAAGAGCGGACTCTATGTCGGTGTGGGTTTTGTGGGCCTTGGTATTGTCACGGCCCTGTTGACGACCAACTTCAACACACCACTTGATGCCATCTCAAAAATCTTCGAGCTTGACCTGAAGGTCTTCGACATGGGATGGCCTGCTGCCGCCGCTGTGGCCTACAACACCGCCGTTGGTGCCTTGATCATCCCTATCTGTTTAGGCATCAACTTCCTGCTGTTGATTACCAAGTGCACACGAACGGTCAACATCGACCTGTGGAACTACTGGCACTTCGCCTTCATCGGCGCTGTGGCCTATTTTGTCATGGATCAGTCGCTGTTGTGGGGCTATTTCGCCGCCATCACGTGTTATATTGTCACGTTGGTAATGGCCGACCTCACCGCAGGGCGCTTTCAGGGCTACTACGACAATATGGAAGGCATCTCCATTCCCCAGCCCTTCTGTCAGAGCTTCACGGCGTTTGCCATTGTCATCAACTGGCTGCTGGACAAGATTCCCGGCTTCTCGAAACTTGACATCGATGCCGAAGGCATGAAGCAGAAGTTCGGTGTATTGGGTGAGCCGCTGGTTTTAGGTGTCATCGTGGGAGCGCTGATAGGCTTGGCTGCCCATTTCGACCACCTCACCAACTTTGCTGCCTATGCAGCTGGTTTCGGCTCTACCACTGATGCTGTGATGAGTATCGTCAAGTCGGTACTCTTCTTGGGCGTCACCATGGGTGCCGTTATGGAGCTTATCCCTCGCATCACCCGTCTGTTTATCGACGGCCTGATGCCTATTTCTGAGAAGACGCAGGAGGTGGTGAAGCGTAAGTTCAAGGGAAAGAAGGTGTACATCGGCATGTCGCCGGCCCTCGTCATTGGCCATCCCACCACCTTGGTAGTGTCACTGCTGCTCATCCCTGTCACCCTGATTCTCGCCATCGCCCTGTCGAAGGCCAATAACCAGTTCCTGCCCTTGGCATCGCTGGCTGGCATGTTCTATGTTTTCGTGATGGTGCTGCCTTATACCAAGGGAAATGTGGTGAAGACATTTATTGTAGGCTTGGTGGCTGTCACCATCGGTCTCTATTTCGTTACTGACATGGCACCTGCGTTCACGCTGGCTGCCAATACCGTCTATGAAGCCACTCAGGACAAGGCCGCCCAGATTCCCGCCGGCTTCCAGGCTGGTGCCTTGGATTTCGCCTCCTCACTATTTGGCTATGTCATCTATGCCTGCGTGAAGTATCTGAAGTGGATTGGCATGGGTGTGTTGACGCTTATCACCATCGGCATGGTGGTATGGAACCGCATGCGCATCGTTAAAGAAGAAATGAACAACAAATAAACAAACGACAATGAAAAAAACATTTTTGACTTTATTGCTTATGAGTAGCTTAACCAGTGGCTTCGGCCAGCAGAATGTGAGCTTCCAGACGGCTTGCCACCCGGAGGACGTCAAGCACTATGACACCAAGACCCTGCGCGAACGCTTCGTCATGGAGAAAGTGATGGTAGCCGACGAGATTAACCTGACCTATTCACACTACGACCGTTTCATCTTCGGCGGTGCCATGCCTGTGAACAAAACCCTGAAGCTGGAGAACTTCTTAGAACTGGGACTCGACGTCGACCCTGGCATCAAGGAGAAGTACTTCCTCTACAACCGTGAACTCGGTGTGGTGAACTGCGGTGAGGGCGACGGCGTGGTCATCGTCGATGGCAAGGAGTATGCCCTGTCTCCTAAGGAAGCCCTCTATATCGGTCGTGGCCACATCGGTAAGGACAAGGACGTGAACAAGGAAGTGCTCTTCCGCTCGAAGGACGCAGCGAAGCCTGCTAAGTTCTACCTGAACAGCGCCACAGCCCATCAGCACTACAAGACACAATGGATTACCCTCGACGGACGTAAGGGTTCGCTGAAGGCTGCCGTATGGGGACCTGTAGGCTCTCTTGAGGAGTGCAACAACCGCACCGTCTACAAGCTCATCGTCAACGATGTCTTGGAGGAAGGTCCCTGCCAGCTGCAACTCGGTCTGACACAGCTCAATCCCGGTGCTGCCTGGAACACTATGCCGCCTCATACCCACGGTCGCCGCATCGAGGCCTACTACTACTTCAACCTGCCGCAGGACCAGACCATTGCCCACATTATGGGCCAGCCCGAGGAGAGCCGCGTCGTCTGGCTCCATAACGAGCAGGCCATCATGAGCCCTGAGTGGAGCATGCACGCCGCTGCAGGCACTTACTACTATACCTTTATCTGGGGTATGGCAGGCGAGAACCTCTACTACAACGACAAAGACAATATTCCCGTCATCGACATCCGATGATTTACGATTTACGGATTTTCGATTTTCGATTTGGCTACGCCGTCGGGAACCGTGAATCCGTTTATCTCAATTAAGTCGAAAACAAATAAATCGAAAATCGAAAATCATTAAATCGAAAATAAATACCAATGACTCCAATTCAAACCACCAAGATGTCCAATTTCCGCTGGGTCATCTGTGCATTGCTCTTTCTGGCAACCACCATTAATTATATGGATCGTCAGGTTCTTTCGCTGACGTGGAAGGACTTCATCGCCCCCGATTTCCATTGGACTGACAGCGACTACGGTACCATTACTGGTATGTTCTCGCTGTTCTATGCCATTGCCAACCTCTTTGCTGGTAAGTTCATCGACTTGATGGGCACTAAGAAGGGTTACCTTATCGCCATCTTCGTATGGTCAGTGGGTGCCTGTCTGCATGCAGCCTGCGGTTGGACGGCTTTAGGCTTGGCTGGCGGTAGCATCACCGCCTTGACCACCATTTCCGTTTGGCTCTTCCTGGCCTGCCGCATGATCCTTGCCGTTGGTGAAGCCGGCAACTTCCCTGCCGCCATCAAGGCCACGGCCGAGTACTTCCCCAAGAAAGACCGCGCCTTCTCGACCTCAATCTTCAATAGCGGTGCTTCTGTCGGCGCCCTCGCTGCTCCTGCCACCATTCCTCTGCTGGCACGTGCCTGGGGCTGGGAGATGGCCTTCATCATCATCGGTGCCCTTGGCTTCATCTGGATGACTCTATGGGTATGGCTCTACGAGAAGCCTGCCAAGAACCCGCGTGTGAATCAGGCCGAGCTGAACTACATTGAGCAGGACAATGACCTGGCAATTGTTCAGAATCGCGACAAAATAAAAGAAGAGAAGTCCATCCCGTTCTTCAAGTGCTTTACCTTCAAGCAGACGTGGTCATTCCTCGTGGGTAAGTTCATGACCGACGGTGTATGGTGGTTCTTCCTCTTCTGGGCCCCCGCCTACTTTAGCGACCAATATGGCTATACCAGCGATTCGACGATGGGTATTCTGCTCATCTTCACACTCTATGCCATCGTCACCATCGTCTCTATTGGCGGCGGTTACCTGCCCACCTACTTCGTAGAGAAAAAGGGCATGAACCCCTACTTAGGCCGTATGCGTGCCATGCTGATCTTTGCATGCCTGCCTATTCTCGGACTGTTCGCACAGCCCTTAGGCGCCATTAGCGCCTGGTGGCCTGCCATTCTGATTGGTCTGCTGGGAGCAGGTCATCAGGCTTGGAGTGCCAACCTCTTCTCGACCATTGGCGACATGTTCCCCAAGTCGACCATCGGTACCATCGTAGGCTTAGGCACAATGGCGGGAGGTATCGGTTCCATGAGTATCAACCTCTGTTCAGGACGCTTCTTCGACTGGGCTGCCGCTCAGGGCGGAGCCTTTACCTTCTTCGGCTTCGAAGGCAAGCCTGCCGCCTACATGGTAGTGTTCTGCATCTGCGCCGTTGCCTATCTCATTGGCTGGTGCATCATGAAGGTTCTCGTACCGAAGTACAAGCCTATCGTTGTGGAGTAATAAGAAGTATATAAGGAGTTACTTCAAGACTTTACGCGCCTTGCCGTCAGAGGAACGGATGATGTTCAGTCCTCGCACGGCAGGGCGTTTTCTTCCTGTCAGGTCATACACCGTTTCGCTGGTGTCCGAAAGCCCGCAGGCGTTCACGTCCTTGATGGCTGTAGCTCCTTCACCAAAGAATTGCCAGTTGTCGAAGTCGAACAGCTGAGCGCCTGTTCCTTGAAACGTAAACACCAGGTAGCTCACCACGCCCTTCAAGGGGGTATCCAGTTCCACGCTCACCTCTTTCCATTCGCCATTGGTGGGTTCAATCTCAACCTTGCCCTTGATGGCGCCCGTCTTGCTGCCCGTACGAATCTGGAGTGTACTCTTGCGTTCGGCACGTACCGTGGCCTTGAACGACGTTGCACCATCGCCAAAGTCAACGTTTCTCACCCTGATGTAGTCGTCCTTACTGATATTTGTCACATAGCAGCCATTATAGTCGCCTTCGCACTTCACGCCCTGGCACTGGTTGATGGTCTCAGCCTCCTGTTGCACAAAGGGGTTCAGCGTCTGTAAAGGAGAAACGCCTTTCGCTGTATACTTGATGGTGGGCAACGAGCCGTCGTCCTTGCGCTTGAACTCCTCAACACAGGTGGCACGCTTGTAACCGCCGCCACCCGGCAACTTGCCGTTGTGGTAGAACAGGTAGTGATGGCCCTTGAACTCTACGCTGCCACCATGAATGGTGAAGCTGCCGTCGGCCTGTCCCATCACCTTGCCCTGATACGTCCAGGGACCTGTTATCTTGTCGGCAGTCGAGTAAGCCCAATGCTCAGGCACACCGCCTGCGGCATACTCCAGATAGTACTTGCCGTCGCGCTTGTATATCCACGACGCCTCCTCGAAGTTGGGGTCACCTTTGTCGTTCTTGTGGGGTCCAAAGGCTTTCTCATCCTTTACATCCACCGATTTCTCTCCACCATTAATGGCTGTCATGCTTTTACTCAGCTTGGTGTACCACAAGTTGTTATTACCATAGTAGAGGTAAGCCTGCCCATTATCGTCGATCATCACCGTGGGGTCAATCTTGAACCAACCCTTCACCAATGGTTTACGGATGGGGTCTTTGTAGGGACCTGCAGGGGAGTCGGCCACAGCAACACCAATGCCAGGGTAAGCCTCACCCTTGATGGTTGCCGTGACATACCAGTACCACTTGCCATCCCTCTCTATGCACTGGCTGGCCCAACAGTCATTATCCTGCTTGGCCCAAGCCGAGAAGGTGGCCGAAGTTAGAGGTGTGCCACGATATGTCCAGTTCACCATGTCCACCGTGCTATACAAGAGCCAGTCCTTCATGGTGAAGTAGTTGTTAATCGTCTTGTCCTCGTCGTGATCCACGAAGAGGTAGAGCGTGTCGCCGTGTACGTAAGGAGCAGGGTCTGGGGTATAGCGGTCGCAGATGATGGGATTCTGTGCCAGAGCAGTCATCGTGAAAGCTGTCAGGCAGAGCGTCAGGAGGTTCTTCATTGTCTGTTGTTTTTATTTAGTCCGCTGCAAAAGTACGCATTATTTTTGAATTACAGGCCTGATTGCCAAAGATTTTTCGGAGAAACGGCTGTTGTTTCGAAAAAACTTAGTATCTTTGTCGCCTAAAACCGTAAACTATGAATAGAACTAAACGAATCATAACGTTGACGCTGGTCGTACTCTCGAGTATGGTTACTTGGGCGCAAGAGACACATGACTGGGAGAATCCCGCCGTATTAGGCATTAACAAACTGCCATATCACGCTACGCTGCAACTGCCGTCGCGTGAGAAGGAGTGTCCGGAAATCTTCTCGCTCGACGGACAGTGGTTTTTCCACTGGAGCCGTAATCCGGAGGAAAGGCCAAAGGACTTCTACCGCGAGGACTACGACGTCAGCCAGTGGGGTAAGATTACCGTACCAGGCAACTGGCAGACGCAAGGCTACGGCACACCTATTTATATTAATATCAACTACCCGTTTGTGAAAGACCGTCCTCGTGTGACCACCGAACCGCCCAAGGACTGGACGGCCTATGAGAACCGCAACCCCGTAGGGTCGTATGTCACATTTGTCGATGTCACGAAAGAGATGCTCACAAAGAACCTCATCCTGCACTTCGGCGGCGTACACTCGGCCTTCTACGTTTGGGTAAACGGCCAGCGGGTGGGCTACAGCCAGAACTCGATGTCGCCGGCTGAGTTCGACGTGACGAAATACATGCGTGTCGGCAAGAACAAGGTGGCTGTCGAAGTCTATCGCTGGAGCGACGGCTCATATCTTGAGGATCAGGACTATTGGCGGCTGTCCGGCATCTTCCGCAGCGTCCAATTGTGGGTAAGGCCACTGGTGCATATTGCCGACTACCACGTCACCGCAATTCCCAATGCTGACTACTCGAAATTCACCGTCAATGCTAAGATTGCTGTATGCAATACGGGCAAGAAAACCGCAAAAGACCTGTTGGTTCAGCTACAGATGGAGTGTCCTGAACTATATGGTGTCAACGTCAATCCTAACCATCGGAATGTAACCAACCACCGTATTGTGAAACTGCGTGCAGGCGATACCATTACCGTAGAACTCACGTATCACTACGATAGCCCACCTCGTCTGTGGACTGCCGAGAAGCCTTGGCTCTATCCCTTCACCTTACAACTGCTTGGCAAGAAGGATTGCAAGAACGACGAAGCATTTAACTATCACTTCGGTGTGAAGAAAGTTGAAATCGTCGGCGAGGTCTTTAAGATTAACGGCAAAAATGTAAAGCTGCGCGGTGTCAATCGTCATGATCATCACCCACGGACGGGACGCTACGTCGACGATGCCACCTACGAAGAGGACATCCGACTGATGAAGCAGGCCAACATCAACTTCCTGCGCACCTCGCATTATCCCGACCGCGAATACCTCTACGAACTGTGCGACCGTTGGGGCATCTATGTGATGGATGAGGCTAACCACGAAACTCACGGTTACAGTTTCCAACGGGCTCACGTCGACCGTGCTGAGTCGCTTGTCAAACGCGACTTCAACCACCCCTGCGTCATCCTCTGGAGTCTTGGCAACGAGGGTGGGGTAGGCCCCAATATCGAGGCAATGTATAATAAGGTACGCGAGCTCGACCAGACCCGTCCACCGTTCTACGATAGCGACCGCCGCTACTCGGCCATTTGGGACGACAGCTACCTCTACCCCAATGACCTGAAGAAGAACGCGGAAGCGGTGAAGGACAAGCCCTTCATGATGCGCGAATATGCCCACGCCATGGGCAATTCGGTGGGCAACCTGCAAGAGTACTGGGATGTCATCTATGCCGACTCCAGCATTTGTGGTGCCGCCATTTGGGACTGGGTGGACCAGGGACTGAAAGCCTCCCCAAGCCCCTCCGAAAGAGGGGATGTTCAGATACATAACAGCACTTCAGGTAACCAGACATCCCCTCTTTCGGAGGGGCTTGGGGAGGCTTTCCTCTACGGTGGCGACTTCGGCGACAAGCCCAACGATGGCCCGTTCTGCATCAACGGCCTCATCGCCCCTGACCGCAAGCCTCATCCCCACTACTATGAGGTACAGCATGTGTATCAGCCTTTGCAGTTCGTTAATGACGGACGACATATCCGCATCATCAATCGCGACAGCTTTACCAATGTCGACGAATATGAAATAGTCTACGACACCTTGCGTTATGGCAGCGAGACGTTACTGAACGTGGCTGCCCGCCTGAAGGAGGATAAGCCGTGGGCTCCGAAAGGCTTTTCCGTGGCCCGCGAGCAGTTCGTGCTGACACCCTATGTGTTTCCCAATGCTACGACTCCCGCTTCCAAAGCTCCGACAGCAGGCATCACCATCGACGGTAATAACCTCACCTCATGGGTTGTCGATGGTCAGGAAATGTTGCAGGCTCCATTAGAGCCCTACTTCTGGAAACCCGAGAACGACAATCAGAATGCTGCTGGCTTTGCACGTCGCACCGCCGTTTGGAAGGATGCCACAGATGTTACGGTGAAATACACCGTCATCAACGATTACAGTATCCTTGTCGACGTGGACTACCAGCCTACAGGCACCGACAAGCCCGTGATGCCGAAGTTTGGCATGCGCATGCGACTGCCAGCCGACTATACCCAGATTAAGTACTACGGCCGAGGCCCGTGGGAGAACTATCCCGACCGCAAACGCTCAGCATTCATCGGGGAGTATGAGATGCCGCTCTCTGACTATGAGACGGAGTACATTCACCCGCAGGACAACGGTAACCGGTGCGACATACGCTGGTTTAACATTACGAACAATAAGTATACCCTCCGTATCGATGGTTGCCAGCCTCTCTGCATCCGTGCCTGGGACTACGGTGAAGAAGACCTCGTGGGAGCACGTCATCCCAATGACATCACTCGTGGACGCTTCGTCAACCTGAACATAGATGCCAACATACATGGTGTGGGCGGAGCTGATACTTGGGGCAAGCGTACCCTCCCAGAATATACCATCGACGGCAATCAGCCTCATCACTACAGCTTCATACTCACGGTGGGCATTGAAAAACCGAATAATTAACAACAACTCATAAAAACATGGAAATTGTAATCGGACTTATCATCATCGCTATCGGCGCGTTCTGCCAAAGTAGTTGCTACGTGCCTATCAACAAAATCAAGGACTGGTCTTGGGAATCATACTGGATCATACAGGGTGTCTTCGCCTGGCTGCTACTGCCCTTCTTAGGGGCACTGTTAGCTGTTCCTGAAGGACAGTCATTGTTCGGACTCTTTGCCTCAACACCCTCGTTCAATCTCTGGATGACCATCTTCTTCGGTGTGCTCTGGGGAGTAGGTGGCCTCACGTTCGGCCTCTCCATGCGCTACCTTGGCGTGGCCTTGGGACAATCTATCGCCTTAGGCACCTGTGCTGGTTTAGGCACCATCATGGGGCCTGTGCTGCTGAACATTTTCTTCCCTGAACTGAACGCATTGGATTCGCTCACCTTCGCCGTTATCATTGGCGTAGTGGTCACTCTCATCGGCATTGCTATCATCGGCGTGGCTGGCTCCATGAAGGCAGCATCGCTCAGCGAAGAAGAGAAGAAAGCTGCCGTCAAGGACTTCAATTTTCCCAAAGGTCTGGCCATTGCATTGTTGGCTGGCTTCATGAGCGGCTGCTTCAACGTAGGACTGACATTCGGAGCCGACATCAACTTTGGCGAGCTTACCGACCCCATGTTCCGCACATTACCTGCCACGCTGCTCGTCACCTTGGGCGGCTTTGTCACCAACGCCATCTACTGTTTCTACCAGAACCAAAAGAACCATACTTGGGGCGACTACGCCAAGAAAGCAGTATGGGGTAACAACATGCTATACTGCCTCTTGGCGGGTGCATTGTGGTATTCGCAATTCTTCGGACTGTCGCTGGGTCGCTCCTTCTTCGAGGCTGGCGGTACCATGGACACCCTGTCGTTCTGTATTCTGATGGCCTTGAATGTCGTCTTCTCCAACGTCTGGGGTATCATCCTCAAAGAGTGGAAAGGCTGCTCCCAGAAGACCATCGCCGTACTCATCTGCGGCATCGTAGTCCTGATAGTATCCAGTTTCCTGCCGCAGCTGATTTAAAGTTTGATTTCAGCCGACTGCAGGAAAGAAGACGAAGCCTGTATCGTGACTTCGTTGGCGGATTCTGGCAATTGGAAGTAGCCTACCAGCCTTCCGCCTCGTACACGCAGACGATTCTTGGCCTGACGACCTGTTACGGAGGCATCCATGATGTCTCCGTTTTCCATGCCTAAGAATCGGGCACCACGTACCGATAGCGTCACTTCCTGGTCTGCTGTCTTAACCACGTTGCCGTCGGCATCTACCACCTCGACAAACACGTGTGCAACGGAGTCTGTCGTCAGTCGCAGGGCTACGGGCTGTCCCGTGGTCTTTATCTCATAGGCAGCACCATTGGCAGCCTCGCAACGAAGCACGCCCTGCTGGTATTCCACATCCTGATAGAGCACACCTGTCTGTGGGTCGCTGGTGAAATCGCCACCATAAGGCTGACCATTGAGTGTCAGCCGTGCAGAGGGAGCATTCGTATAACAGACCACACGTATGCGCTGCCCATCACGGTAGTTCCAAGTGTCGGAGGCATAAGTAGAGATGCCGACTCCGCGGTTTTCGCGTGAACGCTGTCCGCCACGACCTTCGGCCGAGTAAGTACCTATATAGCAGACTGGCTTTTCGCTCCACAGCGAGGCACGATACCAGCCATTGGGCTTGCGCTGTCCGGCAAGGTCCAGGAGTCCGGCGCTGCTGCCGCGTGCAGGCCATGGGCCGCTCTCGCCCAAGTAGTCGATACCCGTCCACAAGAACTGTCCAAAGATATGCTCCTTGTCGCGCACCGCCTTCCACGCCGCCAAGTCATGACGGTTTTCAGAGCCGTAGATGATACGCTGCGGATATTTCTCATGGTCAGTATCGTAACGGCTCTCCGTGTAGTTATAACCCACAACGTCGATAGCACTGGGATAAGCCGTCTCGTTCGACATCACCACACCAGCAAGGGCACCTGTCGTTGGACGAGAGGTATCGATGTTCTTCACAATCTTAGCCAACCGCTGGGCTATATGGCCTATGCGCTCGGCATGGGGCTGGTCAGGCTTGTAGCCGCCATAGACGGGCTGCGTAAAGCTGCCGTCGCCGTCGAGCACAGGATGGGAATAGGGATCGTTGGGATAGTCCACCTCATTGCCTATAGACCATAGGAACACGGAGGGGTGACAGCGGTCTCGGCGTACCATGTCGGCCACATCTTGGTCAATCCATGCCTCAAAGTAAGTATAGGTTCCTTCGAAGCCAGGCACTCCCTGGTTCCAGCCTTTCAGCCACTTGCGCTTGGGAAACTCCCACTCGTCGCTGGCCTCGTCCATGATGAGCATTCCCTCCTCATCGCAGATATCGTAGAGTTCTGGGGCATGGGGGTTGTGGCTCATACGGAGTGCATTGGCACCAAGGGCCTTCAGCTCTCGCACTCGGCGGCGCCACACCTCTGCAGGGACAGCTGTGCCCAGGATGCCAGCGTCGTCATGGACGCAGACGCCCTTTACTTTTATCCACTCGCCATTGAGGGCAAAACCGTGATTGGCAGAAAACTCGAGGGTACGCAGGCCTGCCTTCACCACAGACTGGTCGCCATTGCTGAGCTTGGTGGTCAGGGTGTATAGATAGGGACGGTCGAGTCTCCAGCGTTGCGGATTCTTGACGTGGAGCATAACGGTCTTCTTCTGCTGTGCACCAATATTGGTAGTGGTCTGTGCCACAACCTGTCCATTAGCATCTGTCAGTTGAACAGTAGCCGTCAACGTCTGAGAACGTTTGTCTTTGCTATCGTCGGTGGTCTCAATATCGACTTCCAATTCTGCTTTTTTCTTGCTGATGTTCTTAAGCCGATAAGCCGTTCCCCACTGTGCCAGATGTACTTCAGGGGCAGTAACCAGCCACACATTGCGGTAGATGCCTGAACCCGTGTACCAGCGTGAATCTGCCTCATGCTTGTGGTTCACATGGACAGCCAGCACGTTCTCACCATCGGCATTCAGGTAAGGTGTCAGGTCATAGAGGAACGAAGCGAAGCCGCTGGGACGGTAGCCCAAGAGCTGCCCGTTGAGATAAACCTCGGAATAGTTGTAGACACCCTCAAAATAGATATAGTACTTCTCCTGTGGCTTGGGGGTGATGTGCAAGTCCTTCCTGTACCATGCAATACCACCTGGCAAGTAACCCTGACAGCTGCCCTTCTCGGGTGACATGGGCAACTCCACCCCCCAGTCGTGGGGTAGGGTGATACGGCGCCAACGGGAGTCGTCGTAACCAGGTTCCCTCATCTCAGTTCTCTCACGAATATTCAACAGGGAGTCGACGCGCAAGAAACGCCAACCATCGTTCAGTTTCTCGGCCTTTCCAAAAGAGACCTGAGCTTGTGTCTGTGTCAGCATTCCAAACAGGCAGCAAACAAGAATTGTTAAATGTTTCATCATTTTAATCAGTTATTATGCGTTGGTTATTGTCTATTTCACTTCATTCCACTTGGGTGGTTCCTTGCCAAGCAAATGGCGGACGAAGAAATCGTTACGCTTATGTTCTCCGAAAGCCTCGCCCATGGTATGATGGGCTCCAGGAACAACCACCAACTCGAAGTCCTTTCCCGCTTTCTGCAGGGCTGCAACCACCTGCATAGTGGAGGCTGGGTCAACGTTGTCGTCCAACTCGCCCACCAGGAGCATCAGCGGACGTTCTAAGCGCCAGGCGTTTTCAACGTTGGAGCACTCTATATAGCTACTGTCCACAGGGTAGGACATCCATTGCTCGTTCCACCAGATCTTATCCATCCGATTGTCATGACAACCGCAGGCAGCATAGGCGGCTTTGTAGAAGTCACCATGCCAGAGCACGGCAGCCAAGGCATTCTGTCCACCTGCCGAACAGCCATAGATACCTACATTGTCGGCATCCATATAAGGATATTTCGCAGCGGCAGCCTTGATCCATGCTATACGGTCAGGCAGGCCTGCGTCCTTCAGGTTCTTGTAGCACACTTCCTCGAACTCGCGAGTACGGAACGAGGTGGTCATGGCATCAAGCTGTACTACGATAAAGCCTAACTCTGCCAGTTCGGCCATACCTGCATGCCAGGCACGGAACGACTTGGGCACATACTGATCGCCAGGACCGCTGTAGATATACTCAATAATGGGATACTTCTTCTGTGGGTCGAAGTTGGAAGGTCGCAGGATAATACCCCACATAGGCGTCACGCCGTCACGGCCTGGTGCCACAAATACCTCTGGTGCCTGCCAGCCTTCATCCTTGAGACGGCTGATGTCGGCAGTCTCCAAGGTGCGCACTATCTTTCCCGTCTTACCAGAACGGAGCACGGTAACAGGCGGCGTGGTAACGGTGGAATAGGTGTCTATCAAGTAGGCCATGTCCTGGGTGTAGGTCACGCTGTGGTTGCCTTCCTCTGGCGTCAGGCTTACCAAGTTCTTGCCGTTAAGCCCTATTTTAAAATAATGTACGAAGTAAGGGTCTTCATTGGGATTCATGCCGTTGGCAGAGAAATAGACAACACCTGCTTTCTCGTCAATGCGCTGAATGTTGCGCACATAGAACTCTCCCTTGGTGACCTGACGAATCAGCTTGCCAGTCTGGCGGTTGTAGAGGTAGATATGGTTACGCCCGTCGCGCTCACTTGTCCATAGAATGCGCTGGCCATCTTCGAAGTCATGGCGATAGAGGCGGTTATAGTTCACGTATTTGGAGTTGGTCTCCTCGATGAGCGTACGGACATGGCCCGTCTCGACATTCATCTCCAATACACGGTAGCACTTGTGCCCTCTTTCGTTGTAGGTAAAGGTCACGGTCTTCTGACCTTTGTCCCAACGGGGTGCCGACACTTCGTACTGGTGGCTAAACAGCTCTGTGGAGGGCTCTACCACCTTACCCGTTGCCACATCGACTACAACAGGCACACGAACGTTGAGTGAGTCGCCAGGCTTGGCATATTCCTGCTTGTGGAGCACAGGCTCCACACGGTCTTTTGGACTCGACTCCACATAGTAGACATAATGTTTCGGCGCTGGCTTGATGCGAACTGTCGCATAGTAGCGACCATCGTCAGAGAACGTTCCCCACGACGAATAGTAATACGTCTCCACGCCATTCGTGGTCAGCGGCTTTTCGCAGTCACCCTGACGTGTCCATAGGTTGTTGTCGCGATGGAAGATGAAGAGCGTCGTGTCTACAGGCGAACGCTGCATGCCGTCTTTCTCATCGGGCACTTCCATCCAATGACGCTGCGGCCCACGCCATTCCGGACGACGACGAGGGCGTTCTGGATTTTCTGGCAACACCGTCACCGTGCCCTTGTCGGCATCCACTTCCTTATAGACAGTCTCCTTGCCGTCGAACACAGAATACCAGAACTGATGCTGCTCTCCGCGTTTCAGGTGTACGCCAACGTCGCCGCCAGCCATCTTTCCAGAGTATTTCCCACGCAGGGCAGCGGCACGCTTGTAGTCCTCTGCCGTTCCTTGAGCCAAAAGCGCTGTCGCCATCAGTATTGCCACAGCCGTTGCCATTGTTCTTGTTTTGTTCATGTTAGTTTTCGTTATCGTTAGTTATGTAGTTAATCCCATTCCACGAGCCTTTTCCATCAGCAGCTGCATCAGGGGCTCACGCTCGTTCTCTACCTTGTTGTCCAAGACGGCATCCTTGAGGAACTGCTTCAGCACACCCACCTCACGGCTGGGCTTTAGGTGGAAGAGTTCCATGATTTCGTTGCCGTCGATAACAGGCTGCAGCAGCCGCTTGTAGTCCTTCTCCTTGAGGTCGGCCAGCTTGACTCTGACCATGCGGAAGTTCTCGAGGAACATCTTCTTGCGGACTTCGTTCTTCGACGTGATGTCAGCCTCGCAGAGGGTCATCAGGTCGTCGATGTCGTCGCCGGCATCGTTCAATAGGCGGCGTACGGCAGAGTCGGTCACCTCGCTGTCGGCAATCACCTGGGGGCGCATGTGCAGGTCAACAAGCTTCTGCACATATTTCATCTCGGCCCCCATCGGCAGCTTCAGCCGTCGGAATATCTCAGGCACCATCTTCGCCCCAATATAATTATGGTTATGGAAGGTCCACCCCACGGCAGGCTCCCACCGTTTCGACTTCGTCTTTCCGATGTCGTGGAGCAATGCGGCCCAGCGGAGGTAAAGCCCCCTCCCAACCTCCCCCGACTGGGGGAGGGGCTGCTGCGCCAGACAAGTCCGAATAGTCCTCATCACTTTGTCTGGATCGGAAAGGACTTCCTCGTTCCTGAAACGAATCTCCTGATAACCCAACTCGTTGAGTCTTTTAGTCCTTAACTTGTCTGCTTCCCTTTGTTCTGGTGAAAAATGATAACCGCCATCAATTTCCACAACAAGTTTTTTCTTAAGACAAACAAAATCTACAATACAATCTCCTATCACGTGCTGACGACGGAATTTCTCTCCCAGATTATTACCACGCAACATTTCCCACATGGCTCTTTCTGCTTCCGTAGGATGATTCCTGTTGTTCGTCACATTACACTTCAGAATATCATACAAGAAAGGATCAGCAGTCTGATAATACTCCATAATCTCCTTTTCACTCTTGTCTGCCTCAGAAGCCTCCCCCAGTTGGGGGAGGTTGGAGGGGGCTTTCACCACATTCTCCAACACCTCCAGCGTATGATAGAAGTTGTTCTTATGCGCCCGTCCGTTCTTCTGTTCTACGATGTCGAGGGCAGCCAGTTCGGGCAGGATGATGTTGAGCAGGCCAGAGCGCTGCAGGTCGACGAAGCCTTTGCTGGGATGGGGCGACATGATAATCTTGTTGAGCTCCACCTCGATGCGCTCACCGCTGACAATCTTGATGCGGTCGGCCATGCGCTCCAATGCCTCGAAGGTCTCGTCCTCTATCTGGAAGTTCAGCTGGGTGGCAAAGCGGATGCAGCGCATCATGCGCAGGGGGTCGTCGCTGAAGGTGATGTCTGGCTCAAGGGGTGTGGCGATGATGCCGTCCTCCAGGTCGGCCAAGCCGTTGAAGGGGTCTACCAGCTCGCCAAAGCGGTCTTTGTTCAGGCAGATGGCCATTGCGTTGATGGTGAAGTCGCGGCGGTTCTGATCGTCCTCCAAGGTACCGTCCTCGACAATGGGCTTGCGCGAATCGTGGCTGTAGCTCTCGCGGCGGGCACCGACGAATTCTACTTCGAGAGCCCCCTCCCACCTCCCCCAACTGGGGGAGGCTATTTTGACCTGCGCCGTTCCGAAGTTCTTGAATACCGAGAGGTGGGCCTTACGCCCCAGCATGCGCTTCAGCTCCTGCGCCACGCGTATGCCTACACCAACGGAACGCTCCCCCTCGCCAGTTGGAAAGGCGACGGGTAGGCGACCTCTGGTCGGGAATGAGGGGGTTGGGGGGAGAGGCTTCCCCACAACCACCACATCAATGTCGTTGCTTGGACGCTCCAGAAAAATGTCACGCACGTAGCCGCCCACGACATAGCATTCCACTCCGAGCTTGTCGGCAGCGGCACTAATCATGTGGAAGATGTCCTGGTCTAATATTTCTGCTAATTCTGCGTCTGTATATAACTTCATATTCTGGTTTTTCTGCCGGATGTCACAATAAATTTTGTGCAAAATTACAAAAAAATTGGCAGGGATTGCAATTAATTAAAAATAATTAGTATCTTTGCAGACGAATATTAAAATTCTAAAAATCTATAGATATGGTTAAGAAATGCTTTTTGTTGATGGCGACAGGACTGCTGACAGTACTCAGCACCGCTGCCGAGAGTTTCACAAACATGGAGCCGCTTAAGCTCGAAGTACCTGAAATGACTCCCGAACTGGTGGCTACTGACTTGCTCAGTTTTGAGCAGATGCCACTTGACGAACTCAGTACCAACACGTGGGCGCCTGACGTTAGTTTCTTCAAAACGAAGACCAACCCTGGTGTAAAGCCTTTCAAGGTGATGGACGACCTGACATTCGTGGGTATTCCCCTGTTTGCTGCCGGATGGGCCATCAAGGGCGACAAGGCCATGTTCCGCGTGAACAACAAGGACGCTAAGGAAAACACGCAGTTGCTGACAAACTTCAAGACGGGTATAGACGACTACACGCAGTACTTCGGCCCGGCCGTGACGGTGGGACTGAAGTTAGCCGGCGTTGAAGGACGCAGCGACTGGCCCCGCCTGCTGGCCAGCGCCGCCATGTCGTACGGTATCATGGCCGCCTTTGTGAACGGCATCAAGTACACGGCCAAGGAGATGCGCCCCGATGGCTCGTCGGCTAACTCGTGGCCTTCTGGTCATACGGCTACCTCGTTTGTGGGTGCCACCTTATTACATAAAGAGTATGGACTGACACGCTCACCCTGGTACTCTGTGGCTGGCTACGGCGTGGCAACGGCGACGGGCGTGATGCGTATCCTGAACAACCGCCACTGGATTAGCGACGTCATGTCGGGAGCCGGTATCGGTATCATGTCTACCGAGTTAGGCTACGCCCTGAGCGACATACTCTTCAAGGGCAAGGGCCTGCTGCGCAACAACCTGGAGCTCGATAGCGAGAACCCGTCGTTCTTCAGCATCGGCATGGGTCTGGGCCTTGGCAGCAAGGGCATCGACTTTACGGAAGAAGACTTGGTGGATAGAGAAAAGTATGAGAACATGTATTCGGACTACGACATCGAAGCCGACGTAGACGACGACGAGAACCCCAATGTGAAGTTTCGCGCTGCTACAGTGGTGGATGCCGAAGGTGCCTACTTCTTCAACAAATACATAGGTGCCGGTGGCCGACTCCGTGTGCGCGCCATGTCAGCCCGTTCATTTGGTAAATATACCGAGCTGGTGAGCGAATCCTCATTGGCAGCCTGGGCAAGTGCCGTTGGCAACCTCTACGGCTTCAGTGATGAATTCTATGATGCAGCCCTGCAGGGCGGCTCGCCCATTACCGCGTCCAATGGTGTTGTCGAAAGCGACCACCTGACCGAGTTTACCGCCAGTGTGGGTCTCTATTTCAACCTGCCACTGAGTAAGCACTTCTCCTTAGGCAGCAAGTTGCTCATTGGCCGTTCGTTCACACAGGAGCTTGACATTGACGGACACGCCGAGGGTAACGTGAAGGACATCAAATACGGTATTTATGTTGAAAACGGTGAACTGGATATCGACAAGAGCTATCTGAACTTCCCGACTTCCACTGGCCAGACGTATACCGACGACTGGGACTATCTCACCATCGGTGCCGAGAGTGCCACCTCATGGGGTACTGGACTGTCGCTCACATACCGCTATAAGTCAAACTTCTCATGGAAAATCTACGCCGACTACGACTACTCTAAGAAGAAATTCAACATGAAGTATGACCCCTACCACTACCTGAAGAATGGTCTGACCGAGAATGCCTATGACATCGTGGAACTGTTATCGGAAGAATCGCCGCTGATGAGTCCAGTCTTCTTCAAGAAGGAGAAGGTTATGAACTACGTCACCTTAGGTATGTCGTTCCTTGTAAACTTCTAAACTATGAGATATGGTCTTGCAGCCCTGATGGCCATCCTGCTGCTTACAGCCTGTCACGACAGTAAGCAGCAGGAGGCAGCAAGAATGCTCGAACGGGCCAGTCAGCTGTTTGATGAACAGCAGTATGACCGCGCCCTTATTGTCATCGACTCACTGCGCAAAGTCCATCCTGAAGCCATCGATGCCCGCAAGCAAGCCCTGACGCTGCAGCAGAACATCGAGCTGAAGCGCTCACAGGAGGAGCTGGTTGTCTTGGACAGCCTGTTGCAGGCTGTCAAGCTCGACTACGAAAACCAGAAACAGAAGGTGGAGAAGGACAAAGAGCAGCTGAAGGCCACCCCCGAGGAATTGACCCTGCTGACGAAAACCCGTGTAAAGCGTGACTCCCTCCAGACTCGCTTCGACGT
>CADBHI010000056.1 GCA_902794405.1 uncultured Prevotellaceae bacterium | reverse complement strand
AAATGCACTGTTGATGAGGATGGGGCCGAACTGCTGGCGCAGCGGCTCCAGGAGCACTTGGCACAGGTTCTCCAGCGCCAACAGCTGCAGGGCGTCGGGCGTATTGTCTACTCCGTTACGCTCAGCCCAGGCCGAGCGTGTCATCTCGTTGTAACTGAAATGTTCAGTCAGCATAAAATTTTCTCTTTTCATCGTCATCTAAATTTTTAATTCTTTGATTCTTCAATTATTATCTCGTCCGGACGGTGCAAAGATACGACAAGTTGACTGATAGTTCCAAAAAAAGAGGTTGAGTCACGTTTGACTCAACCTCGCGAAACGGGCTAAATACTCCGTTTATAGTCGTAGAACTGGTTATTGATGCTGCTTTCGCTGCCTAAGTTGGTGTGCTTGGCCAACCAGCGAATCAACTCTTCATTGCTGCTCTTAATACCCTTTCTTTTGTGCAGCTCAATCACCATCATGTAGACATCTTTCTTGTGGATGTTGTCGAAGTCGAACAACAAGCGCTGGCCTCTATCTTGTTCTTCTATTTCTCGTGCTTGTTCCAACTTTTCCACTCTTTCGGTTAGCGATTGCAGTTGCTGGCAAAGATCGCTAACGATTTTCCCCAGTTCTTTTTTTCTTTTGTAGTCATAGGTTTCTTGTTATTCTTAGTACTAAAAAAAATAGGAGCGAAAATTTCCTGTTCGCTCCTATCTGTTAAGTATTATGCCGTCAAGGTCTGTTTAGTCCTCAATCGTAATGTAATAGGTCTTGATAACACCGTCGGGTGTCTCAAGCACCAAGGTGTAATATCCAGCATCATAGTCCTCTAACTCGTACAGCACAGTCTCACCCTGATCAACTGATGTTTCAATTGAATCCAAAGTCACACCATTCTGTTTGAGTGAGATTGTCAAGTCATTGATGGCATAGCTGAAATACATAGTTACCTCACCTGTTGTCCCATCAACGCTGACTGTGATAGGATGAGCGGCGGGTACACGGGGAGGCAATGGAATACCAGGAGAATGAACTTGGTACCTCTTTGCCATTAGTTCAATAGGACTACCGATTAATAGAACTGCCAAAAGTGCAATAATAATTTTTTTCATCATGTTTTGATTTTAGATGTTAAACGATAGTGCAAAATTAGTAGTTTTGAGGTTGTTATGCAAATAAGTGAATAGAAATTTTCATAGATTGCGTTTTGTTGGTCGTTACGGATAATCTGCTGGTTTTCAGCGTAATGAGGACAATCTTAAAACTATTATCATCTCAAATGAAACGCTATAGAGATACTCGCCTTGTACTCGTCATCTTGATTTTTCTTTTATCTTGAAGAAAAAGTGAATATTTTGTTTGGATTATCCATATTTT
This sequence comes from uncultured Prevotellaceae bacterium, assembly GCA_902794405.1. Taxonomy (GTDB): domain Bacteria; phylum Bacteroidota; class Bacteroidia; order Bacteroidales; family Bacteroidaceae; genus Prevotella. Next base: position 18,326 of record CADBHI010000056.1, on the reverse strand, counting down.
TGTCTAACTTTGCAACACATAAAATAGAATAACGATGAAGAAGGTTTTGTTGAGCTTGGTCATCTTGACCATGTTTGTCGCTTGCGGAAAGCAAATGGTGTCGGAAAAGTTGGCGCAGGCCGATTCACTGATTGTTGCGGAAAAGAACGATTCTGCCTATATGCTGTTATCGGGAATTAAAGAAAGTCATTTGGCTACTGACGAGGATAGGGCTCACTATTACCTGCTGATGACACGGGCCAGTATTTTGACTGGTAATACCGTGCCTCCTGACTCTTGTATTAATTACGCCATCTCGTATTATGAGCAGGGGAAGGACTACAGTAATTTGGCTGATGCATATTTTTATAAAGGCTATCTTTCTCTTAGAAAAGATAGTTTACCAGAAACGATGTTTTTATTTAAGATTGCAGAAAAACATGCTAAATTGTCCGAAGATTTATTACAACAATATAAAATCGCAGAAGCCATCAGTTATATTAATGGTATTGGTGGGAAATATAATCTTCAAATTAAGTATGCTTTTCTATCGCTAAAGTTGGCGTCAATACTCAAAGACAAGAATCGAATTGCTTATTCATTAGGTAGAATTAGCGATTCTTATCTTCATCTTGAAATGAAAGATAGCGCAGACCATTATGCAAAGAAAATAATACCATATATTGATGACATTAGAAAAGAAGATCTTCCATATTTCTTGACAATAATAGGAAATGCTTATAAAAATACAGATACCACTAAGGCTAAATGGTATTACAAAAAAGCTTTATCATATCAAGAATTACCAAGCACGACAGAAGGCTTAGCCGATATCTATTATGAGGAAGGAAACCAAGAAGAAGCATATCGTCTTTGGAAGCGAGCACTTTCTATATGCGACATGAGTTCCAAAGACAATATCATCTACAACATCCTTGAATATGATATTCTGCATGGGAATACAGACAATGTATTGGAGAAAGTCAACGAAATCATGGACATCAAGGACAGCATACAGGACAAACTGGAAAACGACACGCTAAAGGACCTTCAGCTACGGTTTGACCATGAAGTGGAGAAACATGAGTTAGACCAGAAGCTTAATAGAAGCCTTTGGGCTATTGCCGGTTTAATAGCATTGGTTATAGCAATTGTAATATATGTCCTTTTCAAACGTTACCAGCAACGTCTGCTTTGGACTCAGACACAGATTCAGATTGACAACTATACAACGCAAATCCGCAGATATGAGGAGTCTGGAGCTGACGTGAAAGAAAAAATAGAAGAACTACAGGCCAAAATTGATGCTATCATGGAAGATAAATCCCAGAAGTTGAACCGCGGCCTGAAACTCTATAATGATGTTAATAATAACGAATCCATGATCAGATGGTCAAAGGAAGACTATGACATGTTTATTGACTACTTTGATGTCATTAATCACCCAATTGTCAAAAAGCATAGGAAAGAGCACAAAAAACTGACTCCTCGCACTCTCACCTTCCTGCTGTTATGCAGTATGGGAAAGAGTGACGAGGATATCCGTCAAATAATGGCATTGTCACCTGAAGGCCTGCGCTCCATGAGATTCAGGTTAAACCACGATTCAAACTGAACATGATTAAAAAAGCTACTATGCAGTTCTGCGAGTGTGTTGTTGATATGCAAGGAATGTTTAGTCAATGCCAATCCTTGGTCAGTATGGTGGAAATCAATACAGTTTCTGATTCCTGATAAGGAAATATTCATAATAGAAGGTATTGCCGAATCGCGGATAGAACACATCACGCATCTGGGCCTCGGTCATACCTGCACACTTCTGGGCCATATCCATAAACTCGTTATACGACCTGACCACCGACTCGTCAAACGGCATCTTGCTGATGTCGACGGCTTTCTCCAGATGGCCGTATAAGTAGGCAGCCTCCTGGAAATGGATGGGCATGTGGACACCCTTATGGGTGGTGGCATACTGGAAGAAGCAAGGCCAGAACAATTGAATGTCCTTCATCCAAAGTGCCGAAATAAGGGCCTGTTCCTGGAACAGAGGGTCGTCGCTATTGGTATAGAGGAACTGGTTCATCAGGAACTTCTCCACTAAGGCATTGTCGCTGGTCAGCACGTCCTCGCTCGTCATCAGGTGGAATATCTGGTCAAATTCCTTTTCAGCCCGCTGCGCCTTCTCATTGCCAATAAACTTCTCGTAGTGCTCAGCCCACTCACGATGGTAGCGGGTATGCTTGAGCATATCAATGTATTTATGGGTAACGCGCTCTTCACCGTTAAGCAGCGCACAACGGGTCAGGTATTTCAGGTATTCAACCTTCCAGCCCATCTCAACGCCGTCCTCCAAGCACCAACGATAGCAGTAGTTCAGCAGTCCGTAGTGATAATAGATGGAACGGCCTACAATCTGGCTCATGTTCACTGGCAGGGGCGTATCGCTGGCCTTGGCACCCGTTTTGTAATGATACATTTCGTCGCCTTGGCGTCCTAAACGGAACAATGCCAGGTTCTTCATCATCACAATGGCTCTTGTTGGCTCGTCAGGGGCATAGGCCGCCTCCGAGAGAATACCGTTCCAGTCCTGGGCTTCTAAAAGCCGCTGCATGCGCAATTCCTTGTGGAAGTTGTAGTCCTTGTACCAGAAACGCTGCACCCCATAGACCACAGCGCCAACAATCAGCACCTGACAGGCAGCCCAGATTAAGGGGCGTTTTACGGCCTTCTGCCAATCCGTCCTGTACATCACCGCCATCGCCACTAACGAAGCTACCAATACATAATAAGGTATATAGTAGGCAGGCGTCTCCTCGTTAATCACAAAGATGGGCAGTCCCGTCCACAGGATATTATCCATGTTGGTCTGGCAGAACACGTAGTTGTAGTACATCAATGGCCAGAAGGCAATGGAAAGCCCAGCCACGACAGTCGACACAACACGGTCGGTAGTGTTCATATCCTTCAGTCGCCACACCAGAATGCCCATCAGCAGCGCAGCCAGCAAGCCGTAGAAACCTATCAGCGGGTAAAGCACGCCTGTGCTCACCACGATGAAAACAGGACGCAGGAAGAATCGCCTCGGCAATAACCTGAATCCCCAAACGCTCAATACGGCTATGGTGGTGCCGATGGTAGCAGCAAAGAAGTGGCCCTTCAGCTTCAGGTAGTAGAGCCAGTAGCCCAGGTCAACAATTGTCAGCAACAGCGCAGCTACGGGAATGAGCAGCACCACTGACCATTTCATAGGAATTCGGAACGTGCGCCCGATGACCAGCATCAACACTGCCCACCAAGCACAAAGCATGCCTACGCCCAGCGCCTCATGGTAGAAGAACTCGGTAAAGTATGCTCCTAACCACGATATGAGCCATCCCGATGACACCATCTGCTGACGGAGGAAGAGCGGAGTGTCGAGAAACAGGTTCAACTCCTGCGCTTTCCAAAGATAATCCGACTCATACGTCAGCAGAAAATAAGCGGTAGCCAACAGCCCCACAACCAGTATGGCGGGCCCTAATAGTCGTAATTTTTCTTTCATACGTTTCTTTTTGCGGTGCAAATGTATACAAAATTTTCGAATTATGAGCCATTCCGAGGAAAAAACTGCGTTATTCCTTGTGCTATTCAGATATTTTTTCGTACTTTTGCAATCTCTTGACAATCAAACTACGTTTATTATACAACATCAAACTATGGATTTATTAAGTAAAATCGTTGCGCGTGCCCAATCAAACAAGCAGCGCATTGTGCTCCCCGAGGCTGAAGAGGAGCGCACACTTTGTGCAGCCGATCGTGCTTTGGCTGACAACATTGCCGACATCGTACTGATTGGTAACCCTGAAAAGGTGGCTGCCCTGGCCAAGGAAAAGGGTCTGACCAACATTGACAAGGCTACCCTCATCGACCCTGAGAACTATGAGAAGAGCGAAGAGTTGGCCGAGAAACTGGCCGAGATTCGCAAGTCGAAAGGCATGACCATTGAGGAGGCTCGCAAACTCATTAAGAACCCTCTCTACTTAGGTTGCATGATTATCAAGACCGAGGGAGCCGATGGTCAGATCTCTGGTGCTCTCTCAACGACTGGCGACACCCTGCGTCCTGCCCTGCAGATTATCAAGTGCCAGCCTGGCATTACTTGCGTCAGCGGTGGTCTGCTGCTCATCTCGAAGCAGAAGCAGTATGGTGAGGACGGCGTGCTCGTCGTGGCCGACGTTGCCGTAACCCCCATGCCCGATGCCGCCCAGCTGTCTCAGATTGCTGTCTGCACGGCTCAGACCGCCCGTGCCGTAGCCGGCTTCGAAGAGCCTCGTGTAGCCATGCTGAGCTTCTCAACCAAGGGTTCTGCCAAGCACGAAGTCTGCGACAAGGTGATTGAAGCTACCCGTCTGGCCAAGGAGATGGCTCCCGACCTGAAGATCGACGGTGAGCTGCAGGCTGATGCCGCCCTCGTTCCCAGCGTAGGTGCCAAGAAGGCTCCTGGCAGCGACATTGCCGGTAAGGCCAACGTACTCGTATTCCCGAACCTCGAAGTGGGTAACATCGGCTATAAGATGGTGCAGCGTCTTGGCGATGCCATTGCCATTGGTCCCGTACTCCAGGGTATCGCCCGTCCTGTGAACGACCTTTCCCGTGGTTGCTCTGTCGACGACATCTACTACATGATTGCTATCACCGCCTGCCAAGCTATGGACGCTAAAAAGTAATCAAGGAGCCCACCCAAGCCCTCCCGAAGGGAGGGATGTCTGAATACTTGGATGGGGAAGTTAAAGATAAAACAATATTGTATAACACATAAATAATGGAGCACCCAGTATGTAATTAAACATCCCTCCTTTGGGGAGGGCTTGGGTGGGCTTTCTATGAAAATATTAGTATTGAATTGTGGTTCGTCCAGCATTAAATATGCATTGTACAACATGGACGATAAGAGTGTGATGACATCGGGCGGCGCTGAGCGTGTAGGCTTGGACGGTGCCTTCGTAAAGGTAAAGCTGGCCAATGGCGAGAAGAAGCAGATAATGCACGACATTCCCGAGCATACCGAGGGCGTGAAGTTTATCTTCTCACTGCTGACCGACCCTGAGATTGGTGTTATCAAGAGTCTCGACGAGATTGATGCCGTAGGCCATCGTATGGTGCATGGCGGCGAGAAGTTCAACAAGAGCGTCATCCTCACCGACGAGGTTCTGAAGGTGTTTGAGGAGTGCTCAGACCTGGCTCCGCTTCATAACCCTGCCAATCTGAAGGGTGTGAATGCCGTGAAGGAGCTGATGCCTGGACTGCCTCAGGTGGGCGTTTTTGACACTGCCTTCCACCAGACCATGCCTCCCAAGGCCTTTATGTATGCCATTCCCTACGAGCTTTACGAGAAGTACGGCATTCGTCGCTACGGTTTCCACGGTACCTCCCACCGCTATGTCTCTGCCCGCGCCTGCGAGTTCTTAGGCATTCCTGCTGAGGGTACCAAGATGGTGACCTGCCACATAGGCAACGGCGGCTCCATTGCTGCTGTGGTCGATGGCAAGTGCGTTGACACGTCAATGGGTCTCACGCCGTTAGAAGGTCTGATGATGGGCACCCGTGCCGGCGATATCGATGGTGGTGCTGTGACCTTCATTGAGAAGAAGCTGGGCCTCGATGCCGATGGCATGAGCAACTTGCTGAACAAGAAGAGTGGTGTAGCCGGCCTGACGGGTGGTTCCAGCGACATGCGCGACGTCGAGAGTGCAGCCAAGGCTGGTGACAAGCGTGCCCAGCTGGCCCAGGACATGTACTTCTACCGCATTAAGAAGTACATCGGCGCCTATGCTGCCGCTATGGGTGGCCTCGACGTCATTGTGTTTACCGCCGGCGTTGGCGAGAACCAGATTGGCATGCGCTCTGCCGTTTGCGAGGGACTCGAGTTCCTGGGCGTGAAGTTCGACAATCAGAAGAATCAGGTACGTGGTGAGGAAGCTATCATCTCTGCCGACGACTCCCGCGTAAAGGTGGTTGTCATCCCCACTGACGAAGAACTCATGATTGCCACAGACACCATGAATCTGCTGTAAGCAGACTTCCTATTACGAAATGGCCCATTTAGCAGTGCTAAGTGGGTCATTTTGCATTACTAAATGGGCCAGTTTGTTTCACCAGATGACCTAACCCAAATTTATAGGTTGGCAGGGAATTTCGAGGATGAAGCGGCAACCCTGCTGATAGTCGGTATCGAGGGTCAGGTCGCCGCCAAGATTCTGTGCGTGACGCTTGGATAAGGGGAGTCCAAGCCCAAGGCCTTGAGAGAGGTCGTCGATCTTGGTAAAGAACTTGAATATCGATTCGCGGTCTTCAGGGGCGATGCCCTTTCCTGTGTCCTCGACTATGAATTGTACGCTACCGCCGGCATGTCCCTTGCTGAGACGTGAATGGGTGATGCGCAGCGAAATGTTCTGTTGGTCGGAGTATTTGGCTGCGTTGTAGAGCAGTTCACGGAGGGAGAGCATGAGGAAGAAACGATTGGTCTCAATACAGAAATCATCGGCCACTTCGGAGAGGAAGTAGATGTAAAGATTGGGATAATAAACCTTGATATAGCTGACGGCTTCGCGAGCGACATCGTTACAGGGGACGGATTCATGCTTTGCGGCTTCAATCTTTTCCTTGGTAGTTCCACTGTCGGAGCTGTCGAAGAGCATCAGTACTATGCGGCTGAGCAGCCTGGAATTATGGGTCATCGTAGAGGTAAGGCTCTTGACCTCTTCTTCAATGAGTTGGTCTTCGCTTTCCTTACCAAGTATCTGTGCAAAGCCCATGATGATATTAAGTGGTGTACGTATCTGGTGGGTGACGTTTTGAATGAAGGCAGTCTTCTGACGGTCAGCCTCTTGCACAAGCTTGGTTGCATGCTCCAATTCTTCATTGCGCAGTTTGGTCTGGTAGCTGCTGTAGCGCACGATACCCATATGGAAGTTAAGCGACTGTAGCATCGTGGCGAAGCTGTTCTGAAGATTCCCAATGACATCTTCGCGCTGAGTATGGGGAATATAGACCTCCATATTGCCAGCGGCAATGGACTGGGTCTTGTCGAGCAGTTCATTGAGCGGGTGTATGGTTTGTCCTACGGCCCTGCTGCAGAGCTTAACGATGACAAAGAGTCCTATAATGAGCAGGGGTATGACGATGTAGGTGAGACGGTGATAGGAGGCGAGTACATCACGGTCAGGACATACGATGGCGAGGCTCCATGAAGTGCCTGGTACAGGTTTATAGCAGACAAGGCAAGATACACCGTCGATGACCGCATTCATGCGCCCCTGATTACCCGCTGTCATCTCATGACCAAGGGCTATGAGGTCGGTCTGCCGTCGCGGGTCGGCTCCACTGAAGATGGTCTGTGTGAAGAGCCTCGTAGAGTCAGGATGAACAAAGTAGCGTCCCTGGTCATCAATCATCATGAAGTAAGAGTTGGGATAGGGCTTCTCAACAGACATGAGTTTAGAAAGATGGAGCAGGGAAAGGTCGGTAGAGACAATACCTACGAAACGTTTGTCAGCATTGTAGAGCGGTCTGCCATAGGAGGCAACCATCCCGTCGATGGTCAGCTCCAATGAGTCGCTTTCGTCGAAATAGGCCACCCAGCATGGCTTATTGAGGTCACGCGGCGTCTTATACCATATCTTGCTGAAGTAGTCGTATTCCTCCTCGATAACAGTAGTGATGGTGTCAGTCTCGCGAACGGTGTAGACTGAGAAGTGTTTTCCATACTGTGGGAACACGTCTGGCTCGGCGCTGATAGAGCAGCCGTCAATGTGAGGGTTGAGCTGCACGACACGCCGGCTATAGGCAAGCAGGGAGTCGGGCTGGAGGGAACGTTCTATGAGCCAACTATAGGCATTGGTAGCCGTCTCGATGGTTAAGAGGTTTCGGCTGATTCTCTGCATGGTAGAGTTGAGAACGCTGTTGGCGCGTCCTACTGCCTCAAGCCGAATCATGTGGCGCGACTGCGTGAAGAGGATGCCAAGCGACACGACGAAGATGGGAATAGCCAGAAGGAGGATGCCGATGCTCAGTTTCCTGGCGAACGCTCTACGTACACTAAACATGAGTCACCTCCTTTCCTTCTTCGGGCTCTTTCTCCTCGTCAGAAATATTGAGAAGGTTCTTGAGCACCTCGGCGATGGTGTCACCACTCTGCTGAATGTCATCGACCATCCATGCTATGCTCTGGGCATTGGCGGTAGATCCGAGGCTCCCAAGGGCCTCAACGTCTTTGCTGATACTTTCGGCAGGCGCAAGCATCTGGTTGGTCATGTTGTGGAGGAAGGCCGTCTTCATACGATCTGCCTTCTTGGCCTTGGTGTAGGCAGCTTGTAGCACCTTGCTGCGCTCCTGAAGCGTGGCCTTAAGCTGGTCCATCTCGCCAATGTTAGTGGCCAGCGACTGTTGCATCAGCCTGAAGTTATCCTGCAGACGTCCTATCTCGTCCTTATGGCGACTGGAGGGTATTGGCTCGTCGTAGTGACCTTTGGCAATGCGTTGTGCCTGCTCGGTCAGCATGTTGAGCGGCTGTAACTGTCGATGAATGACGGTACGGCTGAGCAGGAACATAAGCAAAAGTCCGACAAAGGCAATGATGAGGACATAATAGGTAAGACTGTTGTAGTCGCCAAAGATATCGTCCTCAGGATAGATAATGCCAGCGCTCCATTTGAGCTTCTCGATGTCACGGCCTGACACGGCATTGCGCTCGAAGGGCTTAAAGAAAACATAGTAGTCGTTGCCATTCAGGCGGAATGGCCTGTAACCCGTCTCGCCAGATGTCATAGCGTGTGCAGCCTCCCTGGCAGAAGCGTCATCCTCGTTTCCCGTTAGTACGACAGTGGTCTGTTGAAGCAGTTTTTGGGTATTGGGATGAACAATGTAGACACCGTCTTTATCAATCAAAGTACAGTAGGAGTTAGGCGACGGCTTAGCCTCAGCAACAATTTGGGAAAGATCGCTAAGCGACACATCGACGCCGATGACCCCAATGGGCTTTCCGTCAATACCTGGTAAAGGCAGAGAAAAGGTTAAGATGGGCACCTCGTCGGATTCCATACCCGCCAACGGGTTCAGCCACTGGGGCTTGAAAGTAGCCATCGGCCTTGTGAACCACACCTGCTTGTAATAGGGAATGCTACCAAAGACAGAGTCTCTGACTATTTCCCTGCCGCTGTAGGCCACGCCGCCGCTGTCGGCATGATGCACGTAAGCCATGAAATACTTATGGCCTGGGAAATAGTCTTCCCTGAAAGCGATGGCACAGCCCGCCACGTAGGGATTCGTCTCGACGAGCTTGGTGGCAAAGGTGTACATCATGTCGGGGCTGTTCAGGTCGGGCACCATATTAAAGTAGAAGTTACCTGTGGTCTGTTCTACACTCAGCAGGATGTTATCAATACGCTGCACAACACTTTCCAGCGTCTCTGATGCCTTGTGTAAAGCCTCATCCTTGACGGCCTTTCTCGAAAAATACAGCATAATAACCAACGAAGCCATGAGCAGAATTGCCATAGCGAAAACAACCATCAGACTAATTCTTACTGATAAGGTCTTGTTGATTATTTTTAATAGTCTCTGCATTTCTGTCGCAAATATCGGAAAAAAAAATGGAATTATCGTAACAGAAACACACAAATAATGTTAATTCGCCCTCAATAGTCCTCAATTATCTTGCGGAAGCGCTCTTTCTTGCTCTCTTTCCTTCGCTTGAAGAGTTTTTGCAATAAACCTAAGATGTTGAAGCCTGCCGATGGATCCGCCGCCAACAACTGCGCCTCAGACTTTTCAATTCTCATCTGTCGTTTCAGTTCTTTCAGCGCGTCTTCTCCCTTTCCCTTGCCGAAAACGGTAACCTCAGGCAGCCCCATCAGTTTCGAAATCAGGAAGATGGTATCCTTCACTTCTTCAACGTTCAAGATGCGGCTCTCATACTTCACGTGAGTCAACGACAATGTACGGCAGGTATCGGGAATAGTAACAAGGCCCTGCCAGTTGGTGGTGTCAGTCAGCTGGGCACTGCTCGTCACATTAACGCCACGGATAGGCACACGCGTCTCCACGTCGACCACCACGAAACGTTTCTGGGCAAAAGCCGAAACGCTCAGCAAGGCTAAACAACACCATAACAATTGTCGAAACATGCCGCAAAATTAAACAAAAGACGTCAGCCATACAACATCCTCAATACCTATTTATAAAGAATTATCATGTATTGACCTAATTTCAGTTAATTCAAGTCCTGCTTCTTAAAAGTGCTAAACAGAAAGAAAAAAATTTCATAGCCAAGTGCAAGATTTCGCTTTTTCCCCGTTATAACTATAAAAAACGAATTGCGCAATGATTAGAATAGGAAGAAAATACCACCTTTTACTGGTGGTGACAATGACCCTGCTAACGGTTAGTTGTTCACAAGAAGAAGACCAAATCAGGGATCTTCAGGCTCAAATCGATGGAACAAAAAAATTTATGATCTATGATGGCGAATGGACGGTTGACAAGCAGGTGGCAGACACGGCGCGTCTATCAATAAGAAGTGACTTAGCCGCCGTTATGCTTGAATTCCCCGTGATCTATTTGTCGAACCTATTCTTTCAGAACGAGGATAGTTTGATTGTTACCCAATGGTATCTATATCCTCTTAATCTTACAGAGCAAGCCTTCAGCGAGATAGGGAATTACCACATTATTATACCTGCAGACCGTTTTGGAGAATCTGAATATATAATTGGAGGATTTCAGGTAACAAAGAATCATATAACTAAGGAAGTGATGCTGATAACAAATGAGATGGGCAATGGTATATACAGGTTGGATACCGGACTTTGGACGATAAGTTTCACCATCAGTAGTTACTATATCTCGAATGGAGCAACAGGCGAATCGTCACTAAACCCTCTACCTGAACCCATCACGCTCTATTACAACGCTAAGAAAAGAATCGAATAGAAAAGCGGTGGAAACAGAAAGGGAACTGTTGGAAGCAATACGCGGCGGCGAGCGAGCGGCTTTGCATCGGCTTTACGACCGCTATTCGGACTATGCTATGGCTATAGGGCTGCGGTATATTCCTGAACGCGACGAGGTTCGCGACGTGTTGCAGGACAGCTTCGTTCGCATCTTCACTTCCATCAGCCAGTTCAACTATAATGGCGAAGGGTCGCTAAAGTCTTGGATTGGGAGAATCGTCAGCAACAGGGCTGTGGACTATCTACGTGAACACCAACACTTCATGACAGTCGATGACATTCCTGACGAACCTGACGAGCCTGAGGAACCTGACATCGGAGACATACCTCCCGACACGCTGACGGAGATGATAGGCCGACTGCCCACGAACTACCGCACAGTGTTCAACCTCTACGTCTTCGAACAGTGGCCTCACCGCAAGATAGCCCAGCTGATGGGCATCAAGGAGAGTACCTCGTCGTCGATCTTCTTCCGAGCCAGAAGAATGCTGGCAAAGCAAATAAGAGAATACTTAAAAAGCCAAGAAACATGAAACAGGACAAGTGGACCAAACAACTGCACGACAAGCTGGCGGAGCACGAGATGGCTGCGCCCGAGGGCTTGTGGGCAGACATTGAGGCCGCGCTCGCTCAGCAGCCTGCTGAGGCACCTCACCCACGCCCCTCCCGTTTCGTGACGTTAAGGCGGTGGGCGGCTGCAGCTGCTGTAGCGGCGCTGACCCTTGGCGGCGGTTACTGGTGGTGGAATCGGTGCCATGAGCCGCTCCCCTCCCTTGCCAAGCAAAGTGAAGCGCAGCCACTCCCCTCCCTTCAAGGGGAGGGGTGCCCAAAGGGCGGGGTGGGGTCTGTAACTTCTACTCTGCGGCTAACAAAGATACAGACCCCACCCCCCGCTCGGCCGAAGGACGCTTGCAAAGCAAGAACCCCTCCCCTTGAAGGGAGGGGAGCAGCTGCGCAAAATCATCCCCTTGAAGGGAGGGGAGCTGATGCGCAAAATCAGCCCCTTGAAGGGAGGGGAGCGTCTGCCTCAGAACACCCGCAGTTCACGCCCGTCGCCACGATACCCGCCAATAGTGTGCCCGACGGTTCCCCCGTCGGGACCAGCGACACCATCCCCCCCATTACTCCCAAGCCATCACCCGCAAAGCAATCACCCCTCAATAGCCCAGAGTACGAGTACCCCCGAACGAAGACATCCCCCTCGCTACGGACATCACCCCTAAAGGGTTCGCCCACCCTCGGCCTCTACGCCATGAACGGCATCAACAGCCAGCGCAGCAGCAACGGCGTACTGATGGCCGACGCCCTGGCCCGGAAGTTCAACGACACCTATGCAAATAGCTATGGCGCGACAACCCGAACCCCTGAGCCCATCTACCTGACAGGCTTTGAGGAGCGGCAGCATCACCACCGACCCATCTCCTACGGTCTGACGCTGAGCTACCCACTCACCAAGCGGCTGTCGCTGACCTCGGGCGTCATCTATACGAAGCTGGCTTCCGACTTTACACAGATTATGCGCAGCCAGAAGGTTGAACAGGAACAGACGCTCCACTATGTAGGCATCCCCATTGGACTGAACTACCAGCTCTGGGCGCTAAAGGGCTTCAGGGCTTACGCCTCGGCAGGCACCCTGGCCTACTGGAATGTGGCTACCCACTTAGTGACCGAAGGGGTCACTCAGGAGCTGCCCAAGGACCGTATGCAATGGGGCATCAACGGCAGCATTGGCGCACAATACGATATTGTGCCCTTGTTAGGACTGTACGTGGAACCAGGACTGAGCTATTACCCAGACAATGGCAGCCGACTGCAGAACTTCTTCAAGGACAAGCCCTGGAACATGAGCCTGCAAGTGGGTCTCCGCATCAATTTTGGCCGAAACGAGTGAAAAAGTTCTTTTGATTTGGAAGAATAGCGGGATTTTTGTACCTTTGTGCCCAGAAACCCCTAAAAACCCCAAACTGATATGAAAAAGATGATGTTTTCGTTCGTCCTCATGCTGGCTACTCTGCCGGCAGGGGCACAACAAGTGAATGCCCCTGCATCTGTACCTGCACAAAAGATCAGGCAAGTCGTAGTTAAGAGAGACAGGAGCAAGGACGCTGAGCGAGAGGCAGCCACCAAGGCTTTCATTGGTCAACAGTTCACCGATCTTGAAATGGCCGATGCAGACGGTAATATGCACAAGCTGAGCGAATACGTGGGCAACGGCCGTTGGCTGTTCGTCGATATGTGGGCCTCTTGGTGCGGTCCCTGTCGAGGAGAGATGCCCAACGTAGTAGCTGCCTACGAGAAGTTCCACGACAAGGGATTCGACATCGTCGGCCTGTCGTTAGACAACAAAAAGGAGCCGTGGTTGAAGGCCGTCGAAGACCTGAAGATGCCGTGGACTCAGCTTTCCGACCTGAAGGGCTGGCAATCTATCGTCACCGAAGTCTATAAGGTATGGTCTATTCCCGACAACCTGCTCATCGACCCGCAGGGCAAGATTGTAGCTCGCGGCCTTCGTGGCGAAGGACTACACGCTAAGCTCGCGGAGATTTTCGGCAAATAACACAAAAACAAACTAACCCTTTCCACTTATGAAATCATTTGTCATGATGTGTACCGTCGCACTACTGGCTGGATGTACAGCCGCCAACAACAACGAGATTGAACAGCAGGTAGACGAGCTCTACGGCAAGATGTCCCAGGAGGAGCGTATCGCACAGTTGCGTAGTATGTATATGGACGACCTCTTCGACGAGGCAGGCCGTCTGGACACGGCGAAGTGCCGCGAGCTGATTCCCAACGGCATCGGCCACTTCTCGCAGTTCTGCATGCAGCAGCCCCGCGATCCCAACGAGCTGCGCGACCGTGCGGCCGCCATTCAGGACTGGCTAATCAAGAATACACCCAACGGCATTCCCGCCCTGCTGCACGAGGAGGTGCTCTCGGGCATCAATACGTTGGGCTCCACCATCTACCCACAGCAGATAGGCCAGGCATGCTCATTCAATACGGAGCTGGCAGCGGTGAAGACCCGTCAGACCAGTACTGCCCTTCGTAAGATGGGTGGCGTGCTGGCGCTCTCGCCGATGGTCGACGTGTGCCGCGTGCCCTCGTTCAACCGTCTGGAGGAGTCCTACGGTGAAGACGGCTATCTGTCGGCAGCAATGGGCGTAGCCTTTGTGCGTGGTCTGCAACAGGACGACCTAAAGAAAGGAGTTGGAGCCTGCTCGAAGCACTACCTCGGCTATGGCGGCGGTGGCGATGCCGACGAGAAGGTGCTGATGGAAGAGATACTGATGCCCCATGAGGCCATGATACGCTTAGCGGGCAGCAAGTGCGTCATGCCTGGCTATCACGCCATGAAGAATGCGCCGGAAGGTGGCAAAGACGTCAACTGCGTTGCCAACAGCTGGATTCTGCAGGACATCCTGCGCGACTACATTGGTTTCGACGGTATGGTGGTGAGCGACTATACGGCCATCGACCAGCTGCCCGACCTGGAGGATGTGGTACAGAAGGCTGCGGCAGCCATCAATGGCGGCAACGACGTGGACTTCCCCTTTGGTGCCAACTATCAGCATCTGCAAGAGGCCATCGACCGTGGACTGGTGAAGCCCGAGGTGCTGGAGCGCGCCGTGAAGAACGTGCTTCGCCAGAAATTCCGCGCAGGCTTCTTCGACAAGGATGCCTACCTCTACAGCACGGAGGACATCAAGCTTGACACCCCCGAGGAGCGTCAGACGGCCTACGAGATTGCCACCCAGTCAATCGTCCTTTTAGAGAACCGCAACAACATCCTACCTCTAAATGCGCAGCCCACCTCCCCCAGTGGGGGGAGGCAGGAGGGGGCTTCCATCCTCCTCACCGGCCCCAATGCCAACTCCGTCTGGGCCATGTGCGGCGACTACACCCATCCCGCCATGTCTTACTTCTGGAAGCGGAAGGAGGACGTGGCCGACCGCGACAATCCCCACATCGTAAAACTGCTCGAAGCCATGGAGGCCCGCAAGCCTGAGGGTGTCAACATCCTCTACTCGCGCGGCTGCGACTGGACTGAGGAGATAGAGACCAAATACGGCGAACTCGGCGACGAGCGTGCCTGGGAGTACGACCTCCTGCACCGTAAGGTCGACTCGGGCGAGAAGGCCGACAAGGCCGAGGCGCTGAGGATGGCCCAGCAGGCCGACGTCATCGTGGCCGCCGTGGGCGAGAACGTGATGCTCTGCGGCGAGAACCGCGACCGCCAGAGCCTCCGTCTGCCTGGCAAGCAGGAACAGTTTGTCGAGGAGCTCATCAATACTGGCAAGCCCGTGGTGCTTGTCGTTTTCGGCGGTCGTGCGCAGGTCATCTCAGAGATTGCCGAACGTTGTGCCGCCGTCATCCAGGCGTGGTATCCTGGCGAGGAAGGCGGCAATGCCGTTGCCGACATTCTCTACGGCAAGGTGTCGCCCTCGGCCAAGCTCGCCATCAGCTATCCCAACCAAGAAATCTACGAACCCATCTGCTACAACGATCCTTCAGAAATCGAAAATCGAAAATCTTTAAATAGTAAATTACAGTGGCCTTTCGGCTATGGCCTGAGCTACACTACCTTCGACTACAGCAACCTGCAGATGCCTGAAGAGGTGAAGACCGACGAACAGAGCCTCACCCTCACGTTCGACGTGAAGAACACGGGCAAGATGGCTGCCGACGAGATTGTGCAGATTTATCTGTCGCCCACAACAGAAGATCAACAGCTGCGTCCCATCCAGCTTCAAGGCTTCGCCCGCGTCAGCCTGCAGCCAGGCGAGACAAAGAAAGTCAGCGTGAAGCTCTATACCGAGCAGTTCGGCTACTTCAACAAGAAGGACGGACAACGCTCGTGGACTGTAGACCCAGGTACCTACGCCGTCAAGGTTGGCGCCTCGTCTGTCGACTTCCGTCTGCAGCAGCAGGTCACGCTCACGGGCCAGCCCGTCAGCAAACCCATCCGCGACTATTATTTCTCGGAAGTTGCCTTGCATTAAGGTGGTGAAAGAATGTTAAAGTTCTAAAGATTTAGAGTAAAATACTTGGAAGTTCTAAAGTTTTAGAGTATCTTTGCCGCCAGAAACTCTAAAACTTTAGAACAATGAAAGAAAAGAAACAGTTGACCAAGGCCGAGACGCAGGTGATGAACGTACTGTGGAGCCTGCCTGAGGGACAGGGCCGCTCGGCAGAAATTATGGAACGGATGCCCGAACCGAAGCCGGCTCTAACAACACTTCTGACGTTCCTAAAAATCCTCAAGGACAAAGGATTCATCATTGCCGAGAAGGTGGGTAAGAGCCAGCTTTTCAAGGCTCTTGTCAGTCGTGAGGACTACACGCGTACGTATATGAATGAGGTGAAGCAGACGTTCTTTGGCGGCTCATTCTCTTCGTTGGTGTCGTTCTTCGCCAAAGAGGAGAAGCTGACTGACGATGACATCAGCGAGATACTTCGCATCATCGAGAAGAAAAACTCATAACTATTATACGCTAACTGCTAACATCTTAATCTCATGCCCATGTACACGCTTGAATTAGGACTTTATCCCTTGGCTGCCATCGTAGTGGGTGCACTGCTAACGCTCATCTTCTTTGGCGTGGTCAGACTAAAATGTGCAGCCCACTGGGCCATTGGCTTCATCTTTGGGGCGATGGCGGTCATCACGATTTTCTCGCTGGTAACGCCCGTGCATTGGGTAGAACTTGAAGAGACTGTTCCCCAGACCCTCCCTGTGAGTGTGAAAAATGATTACCTCACAAATGGAGAACCAGAAACTGAAGCATCTTCTCCACTCCCTCACAAAGAGGGATTAGGGGTGGGGCTGCTGGAAGAAATACCGTCTTATAGCCCTGCTGCTAAGCCTTTCTTGTATGACACCTCCCAGTTGTTCGGATGGCTATGGGTGGCGGGTATTATCGTCGTTCTGTTCTACCAGCTATGTATGCTAATACGTATGTACCGCCAGAGTCGGAACCAAGAGTATGTAAGCCGAATTGATGGGGTAAAACTCTACAATGTAGATGGGCCTCATGCCTATTCACTCGGAAGCAGTGTGTTCATTCCTCGCATATTCGACGACGAGATGCGCCACTTCATGAAGCTGCATGAGACAGCCCATGTCCGGCATCGTCATTTTCTGTGGCTCTGCCTGTGTTTGGTGCTGGTGGCTATGAACTGGTACAACCCCTTCTGCTGGTGGTTCTATAATGAGCTGCATCTGCAACAGGAACTACAGGTCGATGGTGACGTGCTCTGTCAGGGTGTCGACCGCAAGGCCTATCAGTATTCGCTACTGCGGGCAACAATGCTGGGCGGCGGCCCCGTGTGGATTCTCTCTGCTTTCGGACGCAATCCCGTCGCCAAGCGCATTGCATTCATGGAAAGCAACATCAACCTAAGGGTAAGTGTGCGACGTGCCCTCCTCTCGATGGTGCTGGCCTTAGCGGTGCTGTCTGCGGCAGTCGTCACAGCCTGCGAGAACAATGAGAAGGTGATGGAGCATCCGCTGATGGGCTGGTGGAAGATGGACTTCACAAGGAATACCGACAGCGATACGGAGCTGTATCCCTTCGGCAAGCAGATTGCCTTCTACAACTACGACACGTTCCTCACTATTTGCTATCGGGCCCGCAACGGCAAGACGCTCGATTTCTCCTACTCAACGGAAGAGATACGATTACGGGGCGACACGTTGGTCGATGCGATGGGCGACCCCTTGCGCTATAAGTTCATCGACGACGACACGTTCCAAAACCAGTGGACGCGCCAACCTTACCAGAACGCCATGCCAAGTGGGCCAGAGATAACCGACCAGTGGAGCCGCATCCCAATAGATGAAGAGCTGATGGAGCTATTCACGACACTCAGCCAAGCCGACAAAGCACACGGTGGGAAGTTCGATGGTGTATGGGTGAACCTGACCCAAACAGTAAAAGGCGATGATAGCAAAGAATATCTGCTGATCAGCGACAGCCTTTTCCTCAGTCTCTACTATCACCGACAGGAACCTAAGGCCTTCCGTGCCGCAGGTAGCGGTTATACCAGCACCCTGAAAGAGATTGGTGATTATCTTCAATTGGGAGATATGGAACCGTTAGTATACTCCATGCCCGATGCCGACCATCTGGTGGTACGCAAGGCAACAAACGAGCATGCCACACCTCATAACTATCTGCGCATCGCCATGCCTGCCGAACTGAAGCGCATACTCACAGCACCGATGATACAGGGGCACTCCGGCTGAGCTAAGTAAACAATTCAAAACAAGAATCTATAAATCCCTGTTCCGAAATGGCAATGGGTAGCTTGGCTTGTGCCCAGATGTCACGGAAGAACACCAGAATGTTTAACCAC
>CADBHI010000055.1 GCA_902794405.1 uncultured Prevotellaceae bacterium | reverse complement strand
AGTGACTGTTGGCGTGCGTGGATTAGCTTTCGGCAACATCGTCATCGCCCCAGGACAGGAGACGGAGATACTGATGAAGATCTGTAGCGAGCGACAACAAGCCGTTCCTCGCCTTCAAGGGCTACATGGCCAAGACCAACATGGACCTGGTGAATGCGAAAAAAGCCAATGAAGCCGTCGATCTCGTCGGTAATGATGACAAGGTATTCCTGAAGGTCAAGGAGTGCAAGACGAAGGAGGAGCGCCTGCAGTGCCTGCAGGACATTTTCGACCAGCGCGTGGCCACTATCAGGAAATCGAAATACACCACAGCGGCTCAAGACCTGCTGTGCATGATGGCAGAGTCGAACTTCGTGAAATGGTCGCGCCAGTTTGAATGGAAATTTAGCAATTATTATGTGGACGAGGACGGAAGGGTGGTCTGGTCTCAAGAGAATATCTTTGAGAAGATGGAGAAGAACAAAGACCTGCTTCCGCTTTCAGAAGAGGAACAGGCCTACACTTGGAAATACCTGAACGAGCCTACATCGCCATGCAGCCAGGAGTTCTGGGATGCGCCACTGAGTATGTACGACAAGAAAGCCTTAGAGAAGAATACTTATAACAACGAGCTAAGATGTATACAATCCGCCATGGACCCAGGGCAAGCCAACCTGATGGATCTGTATCTCGAGGTGATGAAACATGAGGACTGCAAGAACGTCCTCCTTGAGTATAAGGCCGAGCAGAAGCGCATCGCCGACGAGCTGGCCAGCCAGCAGAGCGTCTACTATCAGAAGCTGGACGACGTAGCGCCTGATAATATCCTGCAGACCATCCTCGACAAGTACAAGGGCAAGGCCGTGCTCATCGACATCTGGGCCACGTGGTGCGGTCCCTGCCGTCAAGGTCACGAGTACATGAAGCCCTTAAAGCAGGAACTGAAGGGCAAGAACATCCATTTTGTCTACATCACCTCGCCCACGTCGCCCCTCAAAATCTGGCAAGAGATGCTCAAGGACATTGACGGCGACCACTATTACCTGACCAAGGAGCAGTACAAATACATCCTCGACAAGTACGAATCGGACGGCATCCCAACCTACGCCATCTACAATACCAAGGGCGAACAGACCTTCAAAAACGTTGGTTTCCCAGGCAACGACGTCATCCGTAAGGAATTGGAGGCTGCAAGCAAATAATAAATTCTCATCCGAAAACTTGCCGGTATCGGCAAAAAGTAGTATATTTGCAGCAGAAAAAAGTAAGAGCTTGCCGATAAGCGAAAAAGATGGAGTATATTTCAGTCATTCAATTTGCCGAGAAGTACGGTATTCCTGAACGAACCGCCCGCAATTACTGTGCGAGTGGAAAGATAGGAGGTGCTTTTCTAACGGGAAAGACTTGGAACATTCCAAGTGATGCCGTACTTCCCCAACGAGGTGCATCCGCAGGAAAGATCTCACCCTTGCTGGCAGCACTAAGAGAACAGAAGTCTTCTAAGTTGAAAGGCAGCATCTATCATCGTACGCAGATTGACCTGACCTACAACTCAAATCACATAGAGGGAAGTCGGCTAACACATGACCAGACGCGCTATATCTTCGAAACAAACACTATCGGCATTACCGATGTAGCAGTCAATGTGGACGATATTGTGGAAACCGTCAACCACTTCCGTTGTATTGACTATATCATAGACCACGCCGATGAGAAGCTGACAGAAGCGTTCGTCAAACAACTACATTTGCTACTGAAGACAGGCACGTCCGATAGTCGCAAAGATTGGTTTGCCGTTGGTGACTACAAGAAATTGCCAAACGAAGTAGGTGGACAGGATACATGTCCACCGGAACAGGTTCATCAACAGATGAAGGCTTTGCTCAGCGACTACAATCATCATTGCAAGAAAACGCTGGAAGACATTCTCAATTTCCACGTACACTTCGAGCAGATTCACCCCTTCCAAGACGGCAATGGTCGAGTAGGCCGTTTATTGATGTTCAAGGAATGCTTGGCCAACCTTATCGTACCCTTCATCATCACGGATGAGCTCAAGATGTTCTACTATCGTGGTTTACGAGAATGGGGCCATATTGACGGCTATCTAACAGATACCTGCCTGACAGCGCAAGACCAATACAAAGCCCTGCTCGATTATTTCAAGATCAAATATAAGTGACCAATAAATAGAAATAACCAACAGATTATTTGGTAGTCTGGAAAAAAGTTCGTATCTTTGTACACCATATTTGATGTGTTAATCAGAAAAATTAAGAGATATGCATAATATATGACGCAGAACATGTACGTTTACGACCCCTATCCGCTACAAATAGCGATGCAGCGGTTGGCAGAGAACTTGAAGGCAAGGCGTTTGGAGAAGAAGCTCTCCACTAAGAGCCTTGCGGAGATAAGTGGCGTGCCTGCTTCATCCATTCAGCGCTTTGAATTGAAGCATACTATCTCCTTGGAGTCGTATGTCAAATTGGCGAAAGCTTTAGGCTATTCTGAAGAAATCATGCAGTTGCTGGCAGAACCGAAATACGACACAATGGAGGAACTGCTGGAAATCAATAAGAACCGAACAAGAAAGCGTGGCGTATGATAAAGGATATACAGGCTGTCTGCGTGATGTATCACGGACGGAAGGTGGGAACGCTGTCTATGGGAAACAGATCAGCTTGCCAGTTTGAGATGCCACTTTAGGAGAGCATGCTTCAACCATTAACTTCAAAGGACTACCCTCAGACGAAGATATGATAACCGTCGGCATGAACATCCGCATGACTCGTGCCCGTTGTCAGCAGATCATCGAGGAAGTCAGAGAAAGGACAAGCGAACTCGAGAAATACTATTAAGAAAATATTTATTACTAATATGAAACAAAGTATTATACTCGGCGTAGTAATAGTTGCTCTCATAGTGCTATACGCCTACTTCACTGACAACAACCATGCCATTTTGCCGCTGGTCGGATGTTTCCTGTTCGCGTTATTCATGAACGAAAAGCATCGCAGACGGAAAGCCGACGATATCATCAGGCCGTCGGCTATGACTGTTGACGAACTTACGGCCCAATACGGCCAACCTGAGGACGTGATACTTTTGGACGCTACGCGTGCCAACGAAGCAATGGGCGTGATACTGGTCTACAAGAACTTCTTCGTTGTAGAAGGCCGACGCCTGGACAAGAGCGTCATTACTGATGTCACCTTCAACAA
Source organism: uncultured Prevotellaceae bacterium (assembly GCA_902794405.1). GTDB lineage: Bacteria > Bacteroidota > Bacteroidia > Bacteroidales > Bacteroidaceae > Prevotella. The sequence continues at coordinate 34,860 of CADBHI010000055.1, read as the reverse complement.
TAGCGGCACACCCTATGCCCGTGATGAGTATCAGGTCATCATTGCCACGAATAGTCCCGAGATTGGCTATATACATGTGAAGACGGGCTATGACGTTGCCTGGACGAAGGGCGTGGCTGAAGAAATCAGAAAGAATATTGACAATTGAATCTTGAATAATAAAACTTGAAACTACATGAAATCAACCATCATGACCATTCTGCTTGCCCTCACAGTGCTGACGGGCCAGGCGAAAGATGTGGTGTGGGAACAGCCCACTACGGAGTTTGGAAACAGTTATGGCGACGGGTTTTTCAACCTGTGCCTTGACGTGACGAAGGTAGAACTGAAGGACAACGAGACCGTTGTGTATATCACCGCACATCAGCGGTCGGACTATCCCGACTTCTGGTTCCAGTTTGCCGGCGACACCTATCTGAAGGTGGGTGATCAGCGCTATACCATCACTTCTGCCGATGGCATCGAACTCAACAAGCACCTTCAGACGAACAAGGACGGCCGTCGCGATATGACGTTCTATTTCCCAGCGTTGCCTAAGGGAACGAAGTCGTTCGATTTCATCGAGGGTGACGGCCAGGGGGCTTTCCAGATAAAGGGCATCAAGCCTGTGGAGGATCGTTGGAAGCAACTCTTCCCTTCCTATTGGCGTGACGATAAGGGTGACTGGAAGATAGCCTTCTTCGACGACTGCGCCATCTATGACTGCAAGTTCTGGAACTACAAGCAGCGTGACGTGAACCCCAAGACTGGCGAAGCCACCATCGTCATGACCAATGGCAACGACGAGTTGAAGGTCATGGTCGGCAAGGACAAGAAAGGCTCACGCATGATTCAGATTGGCAGCCGGAAGGCCACATACGCCATGATTACCACCCGCTTCCTGCCTGACTATCCCACGAAAGATACTCGTGAGGGCTTCGTGGACACAGGCTACAAGACGGACACCGTGACCGTCGTGGGCTGGATTAAGGATATGCCGGAGCAATTCAAGCAGTTGAAGACTTTCGATTTCGGTTACCAAGACCTCTATACGGACGAGCATCAGTCCGTCAGTGCCAATTTGGACGAGCAGGGACGCTTCATAGTAAAAATACCCATTGTGAACAGTACGGAGTTCTTTATCGATTGGCAGCGTTGTTTCCTCCGTACGATGTTCGAACCGGGCAAGACCTACTTCTTGCTCTACGATTTCAAGGAGGGCCGACGCTACTTGATGGGCGACGACTGTCGTCTGCAGAACGAGCTCTTCAAGTATCCGCTCGACTGGAAAACCGTGGACCTGTATGAAGACCAGGAAAGTGCGGGCAAAGGAAGTGCGGAACTCTTTGAACCCTATATTGCCTCGGTCGATAGCCTCATCAAGACACAATACGCCAACATCGACGCGCTTTGTGAGCAGCATCCTACACTCTCCACCCGCTTCAATGTTTACAGGAAAGGTAATACACTAATGCAGCAGGCACGTGCCTTTGGACAGGCCCGTTTCCGCGCCAAAGGTATGCAGTTCTCAGACAATGCTCGCCGCTATGCCTGCGACACCTTCTGGACGAAGATGGAAAAGCCCTATACGCTGCATCGCGACCTCGGTAATTTCTTGAGCGACTATATTGACGATGCCTCACGGGCACGCAATGCCGTGTTCTCATACAGCCTCCGTGACAACTACAAGGAATTCGCCTCCAACGACGAGGAACTGGCACTGCTCACGCGTTGGGCTAAATGGATAGATGAGGCAACTTCTCTCATCGAAGCAGAACCCACTGTCGAGGCGAAGGTACGCAAATCCCATGAACTCGACTCGCTGAATGCCGACATGATTAAGGAGGTGGACAAGATTATCAACTCTCCGAAATCCTCGAAAATCATCAATGGCGGAATGCTCTTGAACACCCTGAAGCAACACGTTCTGACGCTTGACTCGCTTGGTGCAGATCCGTTTATCAAGGACCTCTGGCTTGGTCGTCAAGCATACAGTCATATTGACCATGAGCGCACCTCGCTGGCACCCAATATTTTGGACACGTTGAAGACAATGATTAGCAATCCTATCTGCTTAGCGATGGTGGAGAAGCAGAATGACCACTACCTCGCTATCGAGAACCGCGAGTTCGACAAGTTGGTGCTGAAGTCATCTGATAACCTTGCCAATATCTCTGAGGGCGAGGCGCTGCTAAAGAAAATCCTTGAACCCTATAAGGGTAAGTTCGTGCTCTTAGACATCTGGGGCACTTGGTGTGGCCCCTGCAAGGAAGCACTTAGTCACTCCACTGAGGAGTACGCCCGACTGAAGGACTACGACATGGCGTGGGAGAATGTCATCAAGGAGTACAACGTCAGCGGCCCCAACGTCGCCCACTACAACCTGCCCACAGAGCAGCAGGCCGCCATCGAGCGCCACTTAGACGTCCACAGCTGGCCCACCTACAAGCTCTTCAACCGCGACGGCAATCTGCTCGACTTGAAGGTAGATGCCCGCGACCTCGAAAACCTTTCCCGGCTGCTGGAGCAGATGAAGTAGTAATATTATAGTGATTAGTTAAACAGAAAACAACCCTCACTTCTCACACCTCTGACACCTATCTTAGGTGAGGGAGGTGTGAGAAGTGATACCTGAAAAGTGTGATTCATAATCATACGATTATAAAACCAGAAATCTCCACCAATCCCACAAAAATTTATACGAGTTTATTTGACGGAGATTTAAGGTTCAATAGAAAACCCACCGACTTTTTCTCAAAACCCGGTGCCTTTTGCGCAAAAGGCACCGGGTTTTGAATGAAAGGCACTGCCTTTTGAAAATCCCAAGAATGGCGTACAGCAATGGGTGACTGCACACGATAGCCCAGGGCGATTATCATATCGAGATTGTAGTGATCCATGTTGCGATGCACCTGACGTTTACCCTCTTGGCGAACTAATAAGAATTTCTTATAAGTTCCCTTCTTTTCTAGTTCTCCATCCGCGTAAATGTTGGAGATATGCATCGAAATGTTCTCCTGTGTGGTCTGGTAGATTTCTGCTAATTGTTCCTGCGTCAGCCACACATCCTCATCAGCAAAGCGTGTATTCACACTCACCCTGCCCTCCTCATCCTTATAGAGTATCAATTTGTTTTCCTTGTCCATACCTCAAATTTTATCTTACAATGAGTTTCTTTCCGTCAGTCACATATATCCCCTTCTTGTGGGGTTTCTGCGTCTTACGTCCTTGCAGGTCATAGATCTGCTCGTCCTTCAGCAATTCTTTCTCTATATCCTTGATAGCAGTTGTCATATCCTCAAAGATATCGAAATACCAGCGTGACGCATTTGATGTTGATATCATGTATGCCTCAAAGGGATGAATCTTGCGCATGTTTAGCACAAACCTGCTACCTTCGGTCATGCCATTGGTGTTCGTGGAAAGGTCGTTGTTCACGTTGAGGGCATAGAAACCGGCATCAGCAGCCATGTCAGCGAAGCAGGGCACGAATGTCCTGTCGCCGTATGTCACCGTCTTCACATCCTCCGTCTTCTTAACAACGGTGTTGGTAGCCGCAAATGTCACGTTACCTCTCAATATCCATTTCTCTTCATATCGCGGATGGTTCGGCATGCTGATGACATACGGCGTGTAAGCTTCAATGCCTGTTGCCTCGGCAAAACCGCTGCCCGTCAGCTCATACAGCCAGAAAGGCCTTGCGTCATCACCGCTCTTCCAGTTGGCGAAGGGACGGCATGTCCCCTTAACGGCATGCGTCACGGTCAGCACGTCGAAGGGCAAGGCGATGGTTTCCCATCCCCTCGACTCTCCGATACCCGTTATCATGCCATAGTGATGCGTATAGCTGATCTTCTGGGCCGAGAATGCTTGGGGACAGAAGAAGTTGTTCCCGCTGTTGGCATCCACCAGCGTGATGCTCTCAGCACTGCCGTTTACCACCACATTCTTTATGTCGGCAGGTGCATACTGAGAATCCTTCACATAGAGCAGCAGGTTCGGATTGCTCACGTCGGCCGTGAACAATGCTTCTGGCTCCCAGATGACGGCACATAATGCAGCAATGTCCTTCAATGCATCCTTCTCTATGCCCGTCACCTTCCACGTCGTTCCATCCTGAGAGACTGTGGCTGGAATAGTCAGCACCTGTCCATAGTCTCCACCAACCACCTTCACCGTCTTCTCCGATTGCGACACCACCTTGTAGTTGATGCCGTCGGCAGTCAGGGCATTGATGTCCTCCATGAAAACCACCTCGAAGGTGATATCCTGGGTGATTTCATCGATGACGTATCTGTTGTTCATCGCCTTATCGGTAATATCCTTCCCATTCAACATCACCACGCTTACACTGTTACCGCTATCCGGACTAAAGGAGAGGATAGCCGTTGAACCTTCATTTACTGTAAATGTGGCTGTTTCAGCTTTTACTGTTGTGTCATCGAAAGACGCTGAGCCGTTGCCTGTAGCCTTAATCATCAGCGTATAGGTAGCAGGCTCAGGCTTTACTTGAGGTATCTCCTCAAAGACTACCTCTACCGCCGTATCCTTTGTGATGTTTCTGATGGTGTATTGGTTGTTCACGACCACCACCACCGCATCGTCTACCTTTACATCCTTAATCTGATAGCCTTCATTAGGCGTGAAGACAATCGTAGCATCAGTACCTTCGTTCACGGTAAATGAACTTGCTGTTCCTTGAATGGTTGTTCCGTCATACGATGCAGAGCCGTTCCCCGTCGACTTGATGGATAAGGTATAAGTGACGATCGGAATAGCCTCGAAGGTGACACTCAAATTCGTGTCGTCGGTGATGTCGCCAATGTTATATCGGCTGTCAGTAACGTTTGTGGTCACATCCTTACCATTCAGTTTCACGCTGGCTATCCGATAGCCATTATCAGGACTAATTGACACAGCTGCTGAAGTTCCTTCATTGATGGTGAATGAACGAGTATTGTTCCTTACAGCAGTATTATCGTATGTAACGCTACCGTTTCCTGATGACGTAATGCTCAATGTGTACGTTGTTGGAGGAATTGCCTCGAACTCCACGTAGACCGTTGTATTAGCAGAGATGTTATTGATGGTATTCTGGTTGTTAGTAACAGTTACAGCAGCATTGTTTACCTTTACACTCTTTATCCGATAACCTTCATCTGAAGCGAATAGAATTTTAGCAGACGTACCTTCATTGATGGTGAATGAACGTGAGCCGTTCCTTACAGCAATGTTATCGTATGTAACGCTGCCGTTTCCTGATGATGTAATGCTCAATGTGTACGTTGTCGGAGGAATCGCCTCGAATACCACATCTAATTTCGTATTAGCTGTAATGTTGCTGATTGTATACTGGTTGTTTACAACGTTTGCGGTGACATCCTTATCGTTCAGTTTTACACTTGCAATGCGATAGCCGTTGTCTGGACTAAATGAAACTGTTGCAGAAGTCCCAGCATGTAACGTAAATGAAGCGGTTTTGCTGCGAACAGAATTGCTGTTATAAGCGACAGCACCATTACCAGTCACAGAAACTGACAAGGTATAGGTCGTAATAGGAATCGCCTCGAACTCCACGTTCACCGTTGCGTTAGCAGTGATATTATTGATGGTATACTGGTTGTTAGTAACAGTTACAACAGCATTGTTTACCTTTACACTCTTTATCCGATAACCTTCATCTGGAGAGAATAGGATTTTGGCAGAAGCACCTTCTGTGATGGTGAATGAACGAGTGTTGTTCCTTACAGTAGTGTTGTCGTATGTAACACTACCGTTTCCTGATGACGTCATGCTCAATGTGTACGTTGTCGGAGGGATCGCCTCAAAAGTAACGTCTAATTTCGCATTAGCCGTCATGTTGCTGATGGTATACTGGTTGTCTGCAACGTCTGCGGTCACATCCTTATCGTTCATTTTCACGCTGGCTATCCGATAGCCCTCATCAGGATTAAATGATACAGTTGCAGAAGTCCCTTCATTCAAGGTAAATGAAGCGGTTTTGCTGCGAACAGAATTGCTGTTATAAGCGACAGCACCATTACCAGTCACAGAAACTGACAAGGTATAGGTCGTAATAGGAATTGCTTCGAACTCCACGTTCACCGTTATATTAGCAGAGATATTATTGATGGTGTACTGATTATCGCTAACAGTTACAGCAGCATTGTTTACCTTTACACTCTTTATCCGATAGCCATTATCTGGAGCGAATAGGATTTTAGCCGATGAACCTTCTGTTATTGAAAAAGAACGAGTGCTATTCCTTATAGCAGTATAATCGTATGTAATGCTGCCGTTTCCTGTTGATGTAATGCTCAATGTGTGCGTTGTCGGAGGAATCGCCTCAAACTCAACGTTGACCGTCGTATTAGCAGAGATATTATTGATGGTATACAGATTATTGCTAACTATTACAGTAGCATTGTTAACCTTTACACTCTTTATCCGATAGCCATCATCTGGAGCGAATGAAATGGTTGCAGAACTCCCTTCTTCAATAGTAAACGAACGTGTTTCACCTCGTATTGTAGTGCTATTATATGATGCAGATCCATTCCTATCAATAGTTATACTAATACTATAGTTTGCACTCTCTTCTTTAATCTCTTTAAAACCCTTCCAACCACTTAAATTTTCATACTTGCTTTTTGTTCCCCGAGGCACGATAAGAGTTACTTTTGTATAATTAAAACAACTTACGGGAAAAGGATTTGTAATCTTTGTACAAACGGATGTCAGGCCGAAGCAATCCCAAAAAGCACCTTCTCCAATGGATAAGACGGAATTGGGTATAGTGAAGGATGTCAGGCCTCTGCAACCGGCGAAAGCACGGTATCCAATTGAGGTAACTGAGCTAGGAATAGTGACGGATATCAGGTCTTTGCAACCATAGAAAGCACATTTTCCAATGTCCGTCACGGAATTGGGGATGGTGACAGAGGTTAGACCGCTGCAACCCTCGAAAGCACAGTCTCCAATTGACGTGACGGAATTGGGGATGATGATGGATGTCAGACCGCTGCAATTACAGAATACAGCGTATCCAATGGACGTGACGGAATTGCCGATGGCGACGGATGTCAGGCCGAAGCACTCTGAGAAGGCATAGTTTCCAATGGACGTGACTGAATTGCCGATGGTGACTGAGTTCAGACCGCTGCAATAGCCAAAAGCTTGGTATCCAATGGACTTGACGGAATTGGGGATAGTTACGGTGGTCAGACCGCTGCAATTAGAGAAAGCATAGTCTCCAATGGACGTGACTGAATTGGGGATGGTGACTGCGGTCAGGCTGCTGCAACCACTGAAAGTTTCGGTTTCAATGGTCGTGACGGAATTGGGGATGGTGATAGAGATAAGGCCGCTGCAAAGTTCGAAAGCATATTTCCCAATGGACTTGACGGAATTGGGGATGATGACGGAGGCTAGGCTGCTGCAACTAGAGAAAGCTCCGTTTCCAATAGTCGTGACGGAATTGCCGATGGTAATGGAGTTCAGACCGAGGCAAGAAAGGAAAGCATTATGTCCAATGGCCGTGACGGAACTGGGGATTGTGATGGAGGTCAGTCTCCAGCATTGACTGAAAGCAGAGCTTCCAATGGACGTGACTTGATATATTTTCCCATTAGAAGTTACTCTCTCTGGTATTACAAGACTTCCACTTTTGTTTTTGTCGCATCCAGATACTTCGACTTGGTTTGAATTGTGAAAGGAATAATACAATCCTCCTGCTTCGAAATCATAGGCATGTGCCATCTGCATTAAGATGCAGAGGCAAATCAAGTGAATGTATCTCAGGAACGTATTTGGCATATCTTTATTCACACTTACGGATTCGAAGTCGTCATACTATTCATCAAACAAAAGAGAGGGCAAGTCTCATGCTGGTGGAAGGTTATCCCCAGGCTGTGGTTCAACGGGTAAATCGGGCTCAGGTTCCGGTTCGGGTTCGGGTTCAGGCTCCGGTTCTGGCTCTGGTTCCGGTTCCGGTTCCGGGGTAGGCTCAATAACAATGACATGGGGCTGCGTCACTGTCACCTTTCTTTCTGGCATTTCTCCTGCCTTGATACTGAGGGTAGCTGTACGGGCACTATTGGTGGCGTTCTTATCAACCGTAATCGTCACCATCTGCGAATTTGATCCACTCTGCTTGCTGACCGTCAGCCAGGTAGCATCACTCTTGATAGTCCACTGACAGTTGGCAGAGACCTGCAAGTCTTTGGACTCTCCTTCAGCCGACATCTCCATACTCTGTTTTACACTCAGGTATTCCTTGTAGATGCGAGGCATATCCTCACTGATATCATCATCACAGGCAACGAATGCGATGAATAGTAGCGATAACAATAGATATTTCTTCATGACCTTTTCCATATTTAGAAGGACCACAACAGTCCGATGTTCAGATTAAAACCTTCCGTCCAACTCTTACACTTGTCATCATAGTGAGAGAGCAGCTTACACGCATCGTTCTTTGTCAAGCCGAAGTCGTATTCTGGGGTGACATGTACCTTCAGCTGTTTGGTGATTGATGCCATCAGCCTGACCCCACCCAAAGCCGACAAGGAGCTGGCAGTGCCATAGGTACTACCACTCTTTATCACCTCTTCTCCAGTATAGACATTAAAGCCGAGACCCACCTGCGGCATGACGCTGAACATGTCTGTCAGCGGCAGTTCATAGCCATAGCTGAGCTGAATACGCAAAGGCTGGTAGTGATAGCCGGCAATGGGGTCTGAGTTTCCTTGATAGAAATACAGGTCATCCGACTTGTTGAGGCCATACACGCCTCCTAATTCGATATGATGTTGTTGAATGTCGAATCCTAAAGTCAGGGAGGGACCGGAAATCGACATCACATTGAAGCCTGCTCCAACATAGAAGTCAAACTTACTGGCTTCAGCTTTCTCAACGATACTGATGGTGGCCTCGTACGTTACCTTCGGTTCTATCGCCAATGGTATCTCATAGCCCGTCAGCGGCAGTAATCCACGTCTTCTTACGGTGATGCGCTTGGTTCCTTTTGGTACCCAGAGCCTTATCTCGCCCTGCAGGTTCTGCCTTTTCAGCACACCCAGATTCGGCTCGATGGTGATACCTTCATCCCTTGTGAAGAACTTGATGACCGCACAGGCTTCGCCCGTATTGTCGTATACTGGATTCATGCTGGCTATCAGACTGGTGTAGTTCCTTTCGAACTTGGTTATCTTTATGTCTTGAGCCATCATGACGTGGGCTGTTGCGAGCAGCAGTAATAGGAGTATCTTTTTCATACTTTATCTTACAATGAGTTTCTTTCCGTTAGTTACAGATATTCCCTTCTTGTGGGGCGTCTGTGTCTTGCGTCCTTGCAGGTCATAGATCTGTTCGTCCTTGAATAAGTCTTTCTCTATCTCCTTGATGGCAGTTGTCACACCCTCAAAGATATCGAAATACCAGCGTGATGCATTTGATGTTGACACCATATACGCCTCAAAGGGATGGATCTTGCGCATGTTCAGCACGAACCGGCTGCCGTCTGTCATGCCGCTGTTGTTCTTTGCCCAGTCGTTGTTCACGTTAAGGGCATAGAGGCCTAAGTCGGCTGTTTTATCGGTGAAGCAGGGCACAAACGTTCTGTCGCCGTATGTGACAGTCTTCACATCCTCCGTCTTCTTGACGACGGTGTTGGTAGCAGCAAACGTGATGTTTCCACTCAAAATGAATGCATCCTTATACTTTTCGTGGTTCGGCATGCTGATGACATACGGCGTGTAAGCTTCAATGCCTGCTGCCTCGGAAAAACCGCTGCCCGTCAGCTCATACAGCCAGAAGGGCCTTGCGTCATCACCGCTCTTCCAGTTGGCGAAGGGACGGCATGTCCCCTTAACGGCATGCGTGACGGTCTGCACGTCAAAGGGCAAGGCGATGGTTTCCCATCCCCTCGACTCTCCGATACCCGTTATCATACCATAGTGATGTGTATAGCTGATCTTCTGGGCCGTGAACGCCAGGGGACAGAAGAAACTGTTTCCGCTATTGGCATCCACCAGCGTGATGCTCGCGGCACTGCCGTTTACCACCACATTCTTGATGTCGGTAGGTGCATACTGAGCATCCTTCACATAGAGCAGCAGGTTAGGATTGCTCACGTCGGCCGTGAACAATGCTTCTGGCTCCCAGATGACGGCGCACAATGCAGCAATGTCCTTCAATGCATCCTTCTCTATGCCCGTCACCTTCCACGTCGTTCCATCCTGCGACACTGTGGCTGGAATAGTCAGCACCTGTCCATAGTCTCCACCAACCACCTTTACCGTCTTCTCTGATTGCGACACCACCTTGTAGTTGATGCCATCGACAGTCAGGGCATTGATGTCCTCCTTGAATACCACCTCGAAGGTGATGTCCTGGGCGATTTCATCGATGACAACTCTATTGTTCATCGCCTTGTCGGTTATGTCCTTCCCATTCAACATCACCATGCTTACGCTGTTTCCGTTATCCGGACTAAAGGAGAGTATAGCCGTTGATCCTTCGTTTACTGTAAAGGTGGCCGTTTCAGCTTTTACGGTTGTACCATCGAAAGACGCTGAGCCATTGCCGCTTGCTTTGACTGACAAGGTGTAGGTCGTAACAGGTATGGCCTCGAACTCCACTTCTACAGACATGTCTTTGTTGATGTCGTTGATGGTATACTGGTTGTTGTCAATGGATACGGCAGAGCCGTTGACCATCACACTCTTGATGCGATGGCCATGCTCAGGAGAGAAAACAACCGTTACTGACGTTCCTTCAACTACCGTGAACGAGCCTGTGCCATCCTTAACCGTTTCCTGGCCGTAATAGGCAGAGCCATTGCCTGTAGCCTTGATTGTCAGCGTATAGGTAGTAGGCTCGGGCACTATCTGTGGGATCTCCTCAAATACCACTTCCACCGATGTGTCCTTGCCAATGTTGTTGATGGCACATGTATTGTCGGTGATGCTTGAGGTGACATCCTCGCCATTCACTTTCACCTCTTTGATTCGATAGCCTTCGTCAGCGGTGAAGGTGATCGTGGCATTTGTTCCTTCTTCAATGGTAAAGGGTGTCGTCTTGCCTCTGATCTCTGCATCATGATACTTTGCCGCGCCATTACCTGTTGCCTTGATTGTCAGCGTATAGGTAGCAGGCTCAGGCTTTATTTGAGGTATCTCCTCAAAGATTACCTCTACAGACGTATCCTTTGTGATGTTTCTGATGGTGTATTGGTTGTTCACGACTACCACCACCGCATCGTCTACCTTTACATTCTTTATCTGATAGCCTTCATTAGGTGTGAAGGTAATTGTTGCATCAGTACCTTCGTTCACGGTAAATGAACTTGCAGTACCTTGAATGGTTGTTCCGTCATACGATGCAGAGCCGTTTCCCGTCGACCTGATGGATAAGGTATAAGTGGCAATCGGAATGGCCTCGAAGGTGACACTCAAATTCGTGTCATCGGTGATGCTGCCAATACTATATTGACTGTCAGTAACGTTTGCGGTCACATCCTTACCATTCAGTATCACACTGGCTATTCGATAGCCGTCATCTGGACTAATTGATACAGCTGCTGAAGTCCCTTCATTGATGGTGAATGAACGAGTGTTGTTCCTTACAGCAGTATTGTTGTATGTAACGCTGCCGTTTCCTGATGACGTAATGCTCAATGTGTATGTTGTCGGAGGAATCGCCTCGAACGTTACGTCTAATTTGGCATTGGCAGTAATGTTGCTGATAATGTACTGGTTGTTTGCAACGTTTGCGGTCACATCCTTATCGTTCAGTTTCACGCTGGCAATGCGATAGCCATTATCGGGACTAAATGAAACGGTTGCTGAAGTCCCTTCATTCAATGTAAATGAAGTGGTTTTGCTGCGAACGGAATTGCTGTTATAAACAACAGCACCATTGCCTGTCGCAGTGACAGACAAGGTATAGGTCGTAATAGGAATCGCTTCGAACTCCACACTAACCGTTGTATTAGCAGAGACGTTATTGATGGTGTACAGGTTGCCGCTTACTGTTACAATAGCATTGTTTACCTTTACACTCTTTATCCGATAGCCGTCATCTGGCGTGAATAGGATTTTGGCAGAAGCACCTTCTGTGATTGTAAATGATTGAGAGCCGTTTTTTACAGCAGTGTTATCGTATGAAACGCTGCCGTTTCCTGATGACGTAATGCTCAATGTGTACGTTGTCGGAGGAATCGCCTCGAACGTAACATCTAATTTCGCATTAGCTGTCATGTTGTTGATAGTGTACTGGTTGTTTGCAACGTTTGCGGTCACATCCTTGTCGTTCAGTTTCACGGTGGCTATCCGATAGCCGTTGTCTGGGGTAAATATAACAGTCGCAGAAGTCCCAGCATTCAATGTAAATGAAGCGATTTTGCTGCGAACGGAATTGCTGTTATAAACAACGGCACCATTGCCTGTCGCAGAGACAGACAAGGTATAGGTCGTAACAGGAATTGCCTCAAACTCCACGTTCACCGTTGTGTTAGCAGAGATATTATTGATGGTATACTGGTTGTTAGTAACAGTTACAACAGCATTGTTTACCTTTACACTCTTTATCCGATAGCCGTCATCGGGCGTGAATAGGATTTTAGCAGATGCTCCTTCTTCTAATGTAAATGAACGTGTTTCACCTTTTATCGTTGTGTTATTATATGATGCCCATCCATTATCATTGACGGTTATACTAATACTATAATTGTTTACGCCCTCTTCTTTAATCTCTTTAAAACCATTCCAACCACTTAGATTCTCATATTTGCTTTTTGTTCCTCGAGGAACAAAAAGAGTTGCATTTGATGCATTACTAAAACAATTTGAGCTTACAGTAAAAGGATTTGTTATTTCTGAAATAACGGTTTTCAGGCTGCTGCAACCATAGAAAGCAGATTCTCCAATTGACGTGACGGAATTGCTGATGTTGACGGAGGTCATGCCGCTGCAATCTCGGAAAGCATAGTTTCCGATGGACGTGACGGAATTGGGGATGGTGATGGATATCAAGCCGCTGCATTTTTCGAAAGCATATCCTCCAATGTCTGTGACGGAATTGGGGATAGCGACGGAGGTCAGACCGCTGCAATTATAGAAAGCATACTCTTCGATGGATGTGACGGAATTGGGGATAATAGTATTATTGCATCCATTTAATAAGGTGTTTGATGCTGTTTCTATAATGGCATTACAATCATTTCGAGAATCATAGTGAGTGTTCCCACTTTCTACAACGATATAGGTCAGGCTGCTGCAACCAGAGAAAGTTCTCTCTCCAATGGATGTAACGGAGTTGGGGATAGTGACGGAGGTCAGGCCGCTACATTGAACGAATGCAATGCTTCCAATGGACGTGACGGAGTTGGGAATAGTGACGGAGGTCAGACCCTTGCACTCATAGAAAGCAGCGGATCCAATGGACGTGACGGAGTTGGGGATAGTGACGGAGGTCAGGCTGTAGCAACAAGAGATAGCCCATTCTCCAATGGACGTGACGGAATTGCCGATGGTGATGGAGGTCAGGCCGCTGCAACCTTGGAAAGCATATTGTCCAATGGACGTGACGGAATTTGGTATGGTGACGGAGGTCAGGCCGCTGCAATAATAGAAAGCTCGATTTCCAATGGATGTGACATGATACGTTTTTCCATAATAAAGTACCGTCTCTGGAATAATAAGATTTCCAGTTTTGTTTTGACAACCGGTAATCTCGACTGCATTAGGGCCAGATATACGATACAAGAACCCATCAACATCAAATTCTTGTGGTATAGCCTCAAATACAACATCAATAGTAGTGTTACTATAAATGTTGTTGATTGTATATGAACCGTCTGTTATGCTCGATGTTACATCAGAATTATTGACCTTTACAGTTTTGATTCCGTAATAATCATCTGGGCTAAATGATACAGTTGCAGAAGTCCCTTCATTCAAGGTAAATGAGGCGGTTTTGCTGCGAACAGAATTGCTGTTATAAACAACAGCACCATTACCTGTCGCAGAAACCGACAAAGTGTAGGTTGTAATAGGAATGGTCTCAAACTCTACTTCAATTATTGTGTTGACAGAAATCTTGCTGATGGTATATTGGTTGTTGCTAACATTAACAGTCGCATTGTTTACCTTTACGGTCTTTACTCGATAGCCAAAATCAGGAGTGAAGGTAATTGTTGCATCTGTTCCCTCGTTTATATAAAAGGTACTAGTGTTTTCTCTAATTTCATTTCCATTAAATGAAGCAATCCCATTACCCATTGCTTTAATTGTCAATGGATAACTATTTGCACTTTCATCATCAAGTTCAACAATTGCTTTAAAATCCTTCCATTCTTCATAGTTGGCATATAAATCTTTACTACCTGTAGGAACATAGAGAACCGCATTGTGTGCAAAAGTTTTAAATGATTCTCTTGGGACTATTGGATGCTCATTTAATACTGTTACATTTGTCACATTACTGCAGCCAGAGAATGTACTATTTCCGAGTTGGCTAACCCCTTTACATATAGTTATGGAGTTTAAACCTGTGCACATAGAGAAAGCCCAACAATTATCCCATGTCTCCATTTTTTTTACAGTTCCGGGGATTGTAATTTCACTCAAGCCTGTACAGTATTCAAATGATCTTATTCCGATTTCAGTAATACCATCAGGAATTGTTATCGACTTTAACGCAGAGCATCCATAAAAAGCCATATTTGGAATCTTTGTTACTCCTGTTGGTATATTAATAGAAGATAGCTTTGAACAGCCATAAAAACACCCATCATACAAATATCTAACACTATTCGGGATACTTACGGTTTCGATGTTAGAACATCCGCAAAATGCTCGGTCCCCAATAGAAACAACAGTATTTGGTATAACAACTACTTTAAGGCCTGTACAATTGTAGAACATACTTTCACTGATAGTAGATACACCACTTTTAATACTTACCGATGATAGTCCAGTACATCCAGATAAGAAATGCTTACCTATTGACACATTGGCCGGTATTGTAAATGAAGTCAAACTTTTACAGTTTTCAA
The DNA here is from genome assembly GCA_902794405.1 of uncultured Prevotellaceae bacterium. GTDB lineage: Bacteria > Bacteroidota > Bacteroidia > Bacteroidales > Bacteroidaceae > Prevotella. The sequence continues at coordinate 19,823 of CADBHI010000055.1, read as the reverse complement.
AAACATAATTACCTATTGAGATAACACTATTAGGAAGTTCAATAGAAGTAATTGCAGTGCACCCACTAAAGGAATAATCATTCAAATAATCATTCAAGGTGGTAATTTTGTTTGGTATGTTTATCGAAACAAGATTCTTGCAATTCTGAAATATTCCCTTACCAATAGTCGTAAGGCTATTAGGCATGTTGATGGAGACTAGGCCATTGCAGCCTCTGAAAACAAAATTGCCAATGGAGGTAAGGCTAGTTGGCAAAGAAATAGATGATATACTTTTCCCATCAAAAGCGTAATCTGCTATTTGTACTGTGCCATTTTTTATTGTAACAAGACCGGTTTTGTCTCCCTTATATACTAACATGACCTTCCCTATATATACCAATCCGTCTGGCAAGTTGGTAAACCAAGGTGTATCTGATACTGCATCAGTACTGATATTTACAATTGTATTTGGAAATGTAATTGTTGAGAGAACCGTACAACCACTGAAGACCCCGCTTTCAATTACTTCAACCCCTTCTGCTATTATAGCAGATGATAGCTTCGTACATTTTCTGAATGCTTCACCACCTATTGTCTTAACACTTCCAGGAATAGTGATGGATACTAAAGAAGTACAATCCTTAAAAGATTGCCAATTAATGTTTTCAATTCCATAAGAAAAGGACACTGATGATAAAGAGGAACATCCCTCAAATGCCTCAGTGCCAATTGATATTACTGATGCGGGAATAGTAATAGATTTTAGACTTGTTCCCCTAAACGAGCGATAACCGATTCCAACAACTCGATAGCCATTAATTTGAGAAGGAATGGTAATAGATGTGCCTGAAGGTATATTTGTCTGAGTACCTGTCTCGCAAACTTTCTCTGTTTCACTCAAAATAGTGTATGTCAATGTAACTCCTTTGTAGGTTGCCGTAAATGTATCACCATCTGTACCCCATGCAGTTACACAACATAGAAAGAAGAATAAAAATAAATAGATTTTGTTCATTTATTTACATCTACACTATTTGTTAAAACTATTACAAATCAAAGTCACCAAGTGTGAAGACATCATTAGGATTGAGCTTTTGTCCCCTCTGCTTGTCGACATATTCAGGCTGCCAAGTGCGGACATGGATCTGAGGGGTGTCCGGCTTGCGGAAGTCCCATACCATGAAGACATAACCTTCATCGCTGTAGCTTGGGGTGTTCCAGTTCTGGTGAACGGTGACACCATAGATGCCCTTGATGGTGGGATGCTCGACGATGGCCACATTGTCGAACTTCACCTTGATGTATTTAGATGTCTTGAATGCACGGCCAAGGTTCTCGAGATACTGCTGCTTGGTCTGGGTTCGGTAGATGACCTTCTTGCCTGCAGGTGCCACTTCCGACTTCTGCACCTTGATGATGCTGCCAGTGATAATCAGGGCATCGTCTGAGAATACCTGACGCAGGAACTTCAGGTCTTTTTGATTGTAGGCCGTGCGGAAATGCTCCACGTAGTCGAGAATCATCATACGGTCCTTAATCTCTGTCACCTCATGACGGCTATTACCCATCTGGTTCATGCGCAGCTGAGAATAGATTTCGGGGGCTATCGTGTAATAGATACTGGTGATGATACCTTCCTTGTCGAAGTTGATGACAGCTTCCTGATACCCTAACTCCTCACTGCCCTGGGCGGCATTGACGATGAGGGGGATGCCGCGAACCTGATAGCCAGTGCGGGTGGTGAGGCAGCGCTCTACGACCTCGTCCTCCACACAACGGAAGTGTTCGTTGTTCCAGAGCTTGTTCAGCTCCTGCCCGGCTTCCTTAGTGATATAGTTCTCCGACAGATTCAGTTTGCCCAGATTGGCTTCGTGTGAACGGTTAACCTCGGTCATCACAGCAGACACGGCTTTCTCCATCCGCTGCTTGACCTGCTGGTCATAGATACCTTCATTGATAACCAGACGTACCTGGTTATAGGCTGAGGCCTGTATGCAAACGGTTAACAGTGCTACAATAGCAGTAAACATCTTTTTCATATCTATTTTTACTTTTTCATTTATTCATTCTTCATTGTGAACCAGATGGCTCCGCATCCACGATAGTTCTCGACGCTATCGCTTTTGCCTGTCTTCAGGTTGATGCGTTCGTCAGCACCCTTGCCTAACACAGCCTTGATATTGCCTGCGGGGTCATAGACAATAAGGTAAGCGTCTTCCGGATGCTGGGCTGTGGCGTATTTGCCATAGTCGAGGATGTCGCCTTTCTCTTTCAGGGGTTCCATAATCTCCTTGAGTTCGAAGAAATACTTAGCCTTCTTGATTTTCTCAAGCACGCCACCCTTACGCCCCAGATAGTTATTCTTCAGGAGAGTCCGTATCGGCTCATTGGCAACAGGCTCTTTTCGTGGAGACTCCTTTGTTTGGGCGGGCTGGACGGGTTTGTTGTCGTTTCCGCCCAACTCATCATCCTTCAGCTTCAGGTACCAGTCGCTGAAGAGTGGCAACAGCTTTGACTTCTTGACATAGGCAAAGACGCGATACATATTTGCCCTGCGAACCAAGATGGTGTCTATCAGCTGATTGAGATCTTTTGGCGACACAGCACTGCCTGACGGATTCTTGGCACGGTCCTTTGCCCACTGGAGTATCTCGTCTTGAAGCATGTCGTAGGCCTGTGAGACGGCTTCCTGCCGAGAACTCATGGTGATGTCGCTGTATAGGTACTCCTTGCTTTTCTTGATGGTATTAATCTTCGTCTGGCGTTGATCCAGGGAGAATACCGTCAATACCGTACACAATAGCAGCAGGATGGTGATGGTTCGCTTCATTTGCTGACAAAAGTTTTCGGGTTTGATTTTCTGTAAGTCGCAAACATATTCAACACATTATGTGTTGGCACATAGGGATAGAGGCGGGCTTCGATGGTTCCTTTACGATTTGTCAAGGCTTCAGAAGGAATCTTCACCGTCAGCACATGGTTATAGTTTTCTGCCGTATTGACGGCCAGCAACACGCCAGATACATCGTTGTTGCCCGTCAACTCCTCGATGCCGAAATAGAGCTCACAGTCCTGATTCTGGCAAAAGGCAATCCACTGCTTCAGAGGAACGTCGAAGACTGTTTTCTTGAAGCCATAGGATATCTGCGTGATATTGATGGTATAGTCGCCATCTGCCTGTAGGCTCAGCATCATGTTGGCACATGACTCTAAAGGATGTCTTGGGTCAGAGACAAGCCTGCCTCCAGAGAGATAAGTACGGTTCGTGAAACGTTCAGAGATATAATGATCCTGCTTGACAACGAACTTTCCTGTGGGGATCACCACCTGCGTACTTCTGATATCCTGCAAGAGGTTGTTGTCGGCCTCAATCTTGTTCTCGCCACTGATGAGTTCATATTCTACAGGGAAAGAGACAGAGAGTAGGGTAGTGTCGCCGCGATTCCAGGTAGCGGTATATGAGTGGTTGTCGTAGTTGAAGCTGAAGCCGTCAGTTGTCAACAGCTTGTCGACCGATTTCAAAGTTCCAACAAGGAACCTGAACTGATCATCACGAATCATGTTCGACGTACTCTTCACCTGAGGCGGGTACTTCAGTTGCAGGAAGTAACGTTCCAAGAAGTCAAATACGGGAGATTTGCCCTTCTGGCGTAATTCGTCAGAGAACAGGCAGAGCCCGATGTGGTCTATCGTCAAGTCTTTCTGATGGACAGTCAGTCGGATGCCGTTGGCATCAGGATGGCTATACCCATCGGGCAGCACATTGGTGTCAAGGGACAGGACTCGGGCCAAACGCTCCAGCTCTGACGTGCGGAAGGAAGTCTTGGCTGAGGCAGAGAGCACCAACGCCAGACATGCTATGATATATACGATGGTTCGTTTCATTTTTTGTCTATTGACATGAGGATATTGATGGCAACACTGTCTCCACCCTCGGCCTGACGCCGCAGGGCATTCATGGCCTTGCTTAAGACGCCTTGGGCTTTGGAAGAACCCTGATCGGCTGCGAGTCGTAAATATTTAACACCCATGATCACATGACTGCTTCCAGATTGGCGAATCAGGCGGTTACCCAATAAATACTGCGCATCGGCATCACCAGTCAAAGCCAGTCGTTCCAACTCATAATCCGAATAACTGGATTTGTCTTCTTCATTAACCGCTTTTGTTGCTTGTGCATCAGCCGGCTTCTTCCCTTTTGACTCAGCATTGGTTCGTTGAGGCTTGGCCTTGTCAGACTTCTTGGAGCATGCGCTGTCAGTCTTGATGATATGATTGACAAGAGAATTGTTATCGACTTCTTTTGACGGCCACAGGCTCCATACTGCCACCAGACCAACGAACAATGCTGTGAGTGCTACAATCCACTGCTGAAGATGAGAGTCTGCTTTGGGCTTTTCAGGCTCAACAGTCTTCTTTGGCTCCGGCTTGGGCTCTTCGTGTTTCTTTCCTGGCTTTCCGAATGTCAAAACGCGTTCGCCTACCTTTAGCTCATCGCCGATGGTCAATGACACCTCATCGCCTTTTTCCAATGGTTCGCCATTCAATGAGACTGGTAAGTCATCATTCAAGACGCGGACAAGGCACTTGCTGTTTCCGTCACTAAGACGTACAACCTTGAGCTCCACATTCTTGAGTTCAGGAATCGGCAACCGATTGATACCTTCCTGAAGTCTAAAGGCATTCTCATTATCATAAAGCTGTTCCAATGGCTTTGGAGGTGCCACAGGCTCTTTTTCCTGGAAGTCAATTGCCAACCGCTTTTGGCAGTTTGGGCAAGTGATCTTCTTCACAGCTTCATGCTTGGAGTTCCTGACTTCGAGGAAGATACCACATGAGGGACACTGGATGCGCAGCAGTTCAAGCATAGAGGTTATGCAGTAAAGGGATCAAGTTCGGGACCGGCAACTTCAGCGGTGTCGTCGTTGGTAAAGGTGATGGCATCGCCAGTATGAAGGTCAATGACCTCACCTTCATCCATCTGAAGATTGTGGTTCAGGTCTGTCATCGCAATGTCAGGCTCACCGTCCTTATCCACATCGATGACTGCCACTCGCTGTCCATTGATATCAATGCCTTGCATGACAAAAGAAGTGCCGTCTTCCAATTCAAGTTCCTTATAGCCTAAGATGCGGACGTCGTTTTCCTCCTTGGTAAGTTCATCCCATGTCGCCTCTTGAACGAATTGATTGCCTTCCTGAATAGGTTCTTCCTGATTCTTTGCAATGGCAACATCATCCTTTGATTGCTCATGTTGATTATTGGAAATAATTACATCCTCATCTGGCTCTTCTTTGGGCTCCTCAACAGGAGCGCTCCCCTTATCAGCCACCTCCTTGGTTTCCTCTTTAATGGAGGTGTCTTCTTGCGACAGCTCTTTCGTATGATTGTCTGTCTGATCATCTGCAAGTGTCGTATTAGCGGCAATCTGGTCAGTTGCAATCTGGTCAGTGTCAATTTCGTCGACAGTCTTTTCGGGTTTTACCTGTTCTGACAATTCCTCCTTAGCGGGATGTGGCATTGCGTCCCACTCAGCTTTGGTATAAGTGTTGAAAATATGACCATGCCAAGTGAATACCGCACCGGGGCCTAACTGAGCACGGGCTGTGTCAAAAGCCTCGCCAAAGCTCATAGAGTCGTTAATAACCGTGGTCTTGAGAGGTGAGTCCTCTGGCACACTCGCAATGACCTCGTTACTACCTGAAGCAAGAGCTTGTAAACCTCCGATTGCACCTGCTCCCATCAAAATACCGGTGACACCACCGATTGTTACTGGTTTCCATGTTTCTTTTGTTGTCATAATTGTAAAATTTTTAATTGTTTGTAACTGATTTCGAGTGCAAATATCGGAATAGTTTTGTTATGAGCCAAATAATTTGATTGATACTCCACGAAATAGTGGGTTTAATGTATGAATTGTTTCTTGCAATATGGGCAATGCGTATTTTGAGCTAAAATATCGTATGATTGGTTGCCCAGGAAATGACCACAATGTGGACATACGTAGTCATGCTGGAAAGTCTTATTGAGCTCCTGTCGTTTCTGAGGTATTTTTGAAGCGTCTCTGTATGCCTTGACAAAGAAGACAAGTGAGATGACAATGGCTACCCCATAGAGAACTACATACCAGATGCTCTTTCCGCCAGAAGCAATACTCAGGGCAATGGCAACCATTGTAATAAGTCCTGTCATCGAACGGAGGGTGTTGAACTTACGCTCTGCGATTTGAAGTTTTATATTCTTATCTTCATAACAGTCCCATACAGCCTTCAATGGACTTATGTTGACAGGGAGTAAAGGACTGATGTCTTCCCAGTTTAACAGATAGCGGTCTGAGCCTAACTCAATCTTATTGTTTGGGGTAATGGCTTTCGACTCTATACTCTGACCATTCACGTAAGTATAATTGTTGACATCGAGATTAATCAGGCGCATCTGATGTTGATTGACAATCAGTTTACAATGGCTTTGAGCAATACTGGATGGCAGAATTCCGGAAGATACCGTCTGGGATTCTTTGTCATCTATAGTAAATGTCAGTTGACCGTTATTTGGGTCTCGACCAATAATGATTTCCATACACCTAATTTTATTTTTATATCTTGGCAACAAGCATCAATTCCTTCATTTTCTTTAGTGCGTCCTTTGATATGCAGAGTTGGAATGCGAAGTGATCATAGTCTGAAAGGATCAGTTGCTGCTTCAGCACATTTATCTGGTAGATATAGTTCATATTGATGATAAAACGCTTACCTATGCGCATGAAAGTCTTGTCGTCAGTTCCTAACTGCTCTGCCAATGCCCGCTCCATCTCGCCAAGGTTCAAGCAGATGGTGGCTTTTAACTTATTCACCATCACTATGTTCGTATAATTACCGTCAGACTCGAAGTAGACGATTTTCGAAGTGTCAATGCGATTCAATTCATCGCGAGTGTTAAAGTAAAGTCGCGCCATGAGTTTGGGCTTTTTTTAAAGAACGATTGCAAAGATAAGAATAATAATCGAGATTCACAAACTTGAATACATTTTTTTTACGATAACGTGGAAATAGTACAGCAAAATGTAGAAAATAGGGGTACAATCCGACACGATTCCTACACTTTGTACTTTAATCCTACCATTTCATACATTATGGAAGAAATGATGCTGTTGATACCATGATTCTTGATTAACTTTGCACTCGAAAATAATTCAAACCATTATGTCAAACTAATATTTTTAAATTATGAAAAAGAGTTTTTTATTTGTCATGTTGCTTTCTGCAACAAACGTTTTCGCACAGGATGTAATTGTCAAGAAAGACGGAACAACTATCCTGAGTAAGATTATTGAGGTCGGTACTTCTGAGGTTAAGTACAAGAAATTCTCAAGTTTGGATGGCCCGATGTATAGTATTAGCAAAGCTGATATTATGAAGGTGAACTACGAAAATGGAGACTCTGAGTCTTTCCAGAACACTAAGGGCGGTGGCAATGAAGTAAAAGCAGAGACTAAGGAAGTTTACACTTTGGCTGCAGGAACCAATATTCCCGTCCAGAATACTCACTATTTCAAGGCCGCCGATGTTGACGAGGGCGATATCATTGATTTCAAAGTCGGAAGGGATATTAAAGTCAAGGGTAAGACGGTAATACCTTTTGGCACGACAGTGAAAGGAGAAGTGTATTGTGCCAACAGGTCTTCTTGGTGGGGAACCAAGGGAAAACTTGGAATCCGCCTTACAAACATCCTGATGCCTGATGGAACGACGATCCCCCTAACAAATGGAGACATCTATGTTACAGGAAAAAACAGGACTCCACTATCTGTTTGCCTCTTCCTGATTGCTGCATGGCCCTGTTGCTTTATTACTGGGTCCAAAGCAGTTCTTCCTGCAGATTATGAGATAGTTGCAAAGGTGGACGCCCCAGTCTCCTTCGTATATGAAGATGGCGAGATGGTACCCATGGAAAGGGGGGGGGTAGGAGAATCGGCTCCTTTACCGACAGATAATGTCGACAATAACATGGCGTATAGTGCAAAGGAGAAAGAAGAAGTAAAACCAGTTACGCAATCTCCATATAATGGCATTGTCAACACAAGCAATCGTGGAAAATTTATGCAGCTAATAAAGAATTTCTAAGCTCATTAATAATGATAACAAGCGGAGTGAGGGTGTGTCTGTTTTGACATATCCTCACTCAAATCAAATTGTCAGCCAGTCTTCTAATGTGCGTGAGCCAGGGTGTCGTCATCAAGACATTCGGTCGCTGCAAGCGGGTGGCCATCGTCCTGTCGCCCCCACGGTAAGCTACCCCCTCTATACATGCCCTCCCCTCTATAAAGAGGGAGGGCTATAGTATGAGGGGTGCTTCCGTAGGGGGCGACTAAGATGTAGCGACAAACTCGGTCATTTGGCAGTGCCAACTCGGCCACTTAGCATGACTAACTCACCCAGTTTGTGGAGCGTTATAACGAAGTATAAAAAAGACACGACTTTTCCCGTTAGGACGGGCACTTTGTGTGCGAAGTTACGCAAAAGGTGGTTAAAGATTCCAAATGTCGGGACGTTTGTGAGGCGATTACAAAAGAAACAGGTAACTTTGCAGGGATAAATCAGCCTTCGACCATCTAACAAGAATACGCAATGAAACAGAAGTATGCCTTAGTAGTGCTCTTCGCACTCATATTAGCTTCGAGCCTTACCAGTTTTGGATGTTACAGTTCCGCGAGCCGACAGGTGAACGAGGATATGAGCCGTGCGTTGACGCTTACGATGCAGGAACAGCAGGGCGATGTCATTACCCGCGACACCATCCGCACGTTCAACAGCCATCTGCAGATAGCTGCGCTCCGCGGCAAGGCCACCATTGCGGTTGACGGTTCCCCCGTTAACTTCAAACCCTACGCCCGCTGCTCGGAGGCTACTATCTTCAGCTTGAGTGACCAGAGGCCGACAGCCGTCCTGTGGGCGGTGACGCTGGTGTGGGCTGCCTTCTGTTTCTATCGCCGTCGGCGGAACGTGGTGCAGCTGGCAGGTATGCTGCAATATGGTGGGCTGTGCTACGCTGAGGCGGAAGGGACGTTCTACGACGCACGTGGCCAGCGCGTCAAACTGACTCCCATGCAGCAGCAGTTGATGGAGATGTTCTTCCGCTCAGACGCTCACCTGCTGACAAAGACTGAAATATGTGATGCCCTCTGGCCCAAGAAACCCGACGCTAATGACACACTCTATACGCTAATCCGAAGGCTGAAACCCGTTGTCGAGCAACATTCTGACCTGAAAATAGAGTCTGACAGGGGAAAGGCCTATCAGCTGTCCGTCAGGTAGTTAGGCGCCTGTCAGTCAAATGTCAGACAAATGTCAGGCAATGTTTTTGGCTGCCATTGATACTCTTCATACCTTTGCGTCCGAATTAACGCAAACGTATGATGCAACAAAGAAACTTTTCGAAACTCAACACCTGCATGGCGTGGCTCATGTTTGCCATTGCCGCTGTGGTTTATGGTCTCACCGTTGAGCCCACAGCCAGCCTGTGGGACTGTCCTGAATTCATTGCGTGTGGTTACAAACTGGAAATCGGCCACCCGCCCGGGGCGCCCGTCTTCATGTTGGTGGCTAACCTCTTCTCCCAGTTTGCCAGTGAGCCGTCACAGGTAGCGCTGATGGTCAACCTGCTGTCGGCGCTGCTGAGTGCGGGCTGCATTTTCTTCCTGTTCCTTACTATTACGCACCTTGTCCGTTCCCAGCTCCCTACGTCTTGCCCCATGTCGCTTGCCCAGGTCGTTACCATCGAGGCCAGCGGAATGGTGGGGGCATTAGCTTACACCTTCAGCGACACCTTCTGGTTCTCGGCTGTTGAGGCCGAGGTCTATGCTTTCTCCTCGTTCCTCACGGCTTTGATGTTCTGGCTCATACTGAAATGGGAGGATGTGGCTGACAGTCCGCGCAGCGACCGCTGGATGATCCTGATAGCCTATATCACGGGCCTTTCCATCGGCGTTCATCTGCTCTGTCTGCTCTGCCTGCCCGCCATGTCGTTTGTGGTTTATTTCCGTCGTGCAAAGAGGGTTACGTGGATAGGTATGCTGCTGACGTTAGTAGCAGGTGGCCTGTTGGTGGGTATCATCCTCTATGGCATTATTCCCGGCGTAGTGAAAATGGGCTACTTTGCCATACTGTTAGCGGCTTTACTTGTCTATGCCTATTACAAGATTAAGAAACGGATTCTGAAGTTGTCGCTGGCCTGTCTGCTGATGATATTGGCAGGCTATAGCAGCTATGGCGTCATCCTCATTCGGGCCAATGCCAATCCGCCGATGTGCGAGAATGCGCCCAGCACCGTCTCGAGGTTGGGCAGTTACCTGAATCGTGAGCAGTATGGACAGACGCCCCTCTATCCCCGGATATACTCCGCCCGTCATGCCAAGGCCTACGAGGATTGGCTGGGCGGCATCAAGACAAAGGACGGTGTGCCTACAAAAGCAGAGAACTGGCGATTCTTCCTGACCTATCAGGTGAACTTCATGTACTGGCGCTACTTCCTATGGAACTTCGTGGGGCGGCAGAACAACATACAGGGTCACGGAGAGGTGGAACACGGCAACTGGATAACGGGCTTCCGATGGATTGATGACTGGCTGTTGAGCTGCGACACGTCGAAGTTGCCGACAGACTTGACGAAGAATAAAGGACGTAACGTCTTCTACGGTCTGCCGTTGTTGCTCGGACTGTTGGGCATCGTCTGGCAATGGCAACGAGGGGCGAAAGGCCGTCAGCAGCTGTTGGTTGTCACGTTGCTGTTTGTGATGACGGGCCTCGCCATCGTGGTCTACCTCAACCAAACGCCGCTCCAGCCCCGTGAACGCGACTATGCCTACGCCGGCTCCTTCTATGCCTTTGCTATTTGGATTGGGTTGGGCGTGGCGTACCTCAAGAGACTCTCCCCCCTTTTCCTCCTCGTTCCTATTCAGATGGCCACGCAGACATGGGACGACCACGACCGCTCAGGACGCTATACCTGTCGCGACTTCGGACAGAACTACCTGATGACACTACCGGACGAAGGTAACCCCATCATCCTGACAAACGGCGACAACGACACGTTCCCACTGTGGTATAACCATGAGGTGGAGAACTTCCGCACCGACACCCGTGTCTGTAATATGGAATACCTGCAGACCGACTGGTATATCGACCAGATGAAGCGCCAGGCTTACGACTCGCCACCCTTGCCTATCAGTCTTAGCCATGAAGACTACAAGGAAGGCCAGTTGGAGTATGTGCCCGTAGACACCGACAGCCTCACCATCGGCGATATGACCATCTCGCTGAAGAACAAACAATACCTGTTCAAGAACGAATTGATGGTGCTCGAAATGCTGTCGCAAGGCGAATGGAGCCGTCCCATATATGCCTCCATCAGCATGGGTCCCGACATCCTGCCTTTCCTCCGTGACCACTTGGAGCTCGAAGGACTTGCCTATCGTATCACTCCTACTGCCGATGGTCCGCGTGTCAACGTGGAGCGGCTCTACGACAACGTGATGCACCGCTTCCGTTATGGCGGTCTCAGCACCAAGGGCATTTATGTGGATGAAGACGTGAAGCATCTGGCCAACACACATCAGTTTATCATGGGCGTGCTCATCGATTCATTGCTTCGTCAGGGCGATACCCGCCGGGCCTTGGAAGTCTGCCGGAAGTGGCAGCAGGAGATGCCGCAGGAGAACGTGCCCTATACCGATGCAGCCCTTGTGATGGCGCGCTGCTACTATCTGAACAAGCGCACAGAACAGGGCGATGAAATCATAGGCAGTCTGCTACGCCGCTCTGCCGAGTGGCTTTCGTGGATAGATACTATCAAACCCTCGCGTCGTGCAGGTTCTGCCTATTCCCGTCACCTTTGGATGCAGACAATGGAACAGGCACTCGCCTTAGCCGTGCAAAATGACAGAACTAACATCTACCAACAATACATTCATCAATATGAACACTTTCTCCAATAGCTCAAAACGCTTACTCCGAGCCATACTGACCAGTCGTGGCATCCTGATTGCAGCCTGTGTCCTGATAGTCGTCGGCTACCTGCTGATGTCTGGCCCGGGTAGCACGGAGCAGTCCTTCAATCCCGACATCTTCTCCACCCGTAGAATTGTCATTGCCCCCGTGCTTTGCCTCGCCGGCTACTTGCTGATTGTCGTCGGCATCCTCAGAAAGGAGTAAGTCTTCTTTGGTTGGAAGGGCGTAACAAACTAAAAAGGTGGTTAAAGATTCCAAATGTCGGGACGTTTACGCTGCAATTACAAAAGAAACTGATATCTTTGCAGTGTCAAATAACAACCGGAAATGAAGAAAACCATTTGTCTACTCGTAGCCCTTTGCTTGTCATTAGTTGTCTCGTTCGCACGCCCGACCCCTGTGGACGAACTGCTTGAACGTATCGATAGGGGAGCATCGGCCAAGTTTAAGATTGAATTGGTGAAAGGGGCGAAGGACTTTTTCGAGTTGGACCAGGCGGGCAAGCGGGTCGTAGTGAGAGGTAACTCGTGGGTAAACATCGCCTCGGGCGTGAACTGGTACCTGAAATATTATGCCGGCATCCACCTTACGTGGAACCAGATGCAGGCTAAGCTGCCCGACGTGTTGCCTGTCGTCGCACGGAAAGAGCGCCACGAGACCGACCTCACGCTGAGATACGCCTTCAACTACTGCACGTTCTCCTACTCGATGGCCTTCTGGGATTGGAAGCGCTGGGAGCAGGAACTCGACTGGCTCTGTCTGCACGGCGTGAACCTGCCCTTAGCCATTGTCGGCGAGGAGTGCGTATGGCGCAACATGCTGCTGAAGCTTGGCTATTCAGACGAGGAAGTGGGCAAGTTTATTGCTGGTCCCGCCTTCTTGGCGTGGTGGGCCATGAACAACCTCGAAGGGTGGGGTGGACCGCTGCCCCTGTCGTGGTATGAGCGGCAGGAGAAGCTGCAGAAGCAGATACTGGCCCGCATGAAACGCTTTGGCATGCATCCCGTGTTGCCAGGCTATTGCGGTATGGTGCCCCACGATGCGAAGGAAAGGCTGCACCTGAACGTGGCTGATGCTGGGCTGTGGAACGGTTTCCAGCGCCCTGCCAATCTCATGCCAACCGATCCGCGTTTTGCTGAGATAGCCACTTTGTATTATAATGAGCTGACGAAGCTTTTCGGAAAGTCCGACTACTACTCGATGGACCCCTTCCACGAGAGCCATGATAATGCAGCCATCGACTATGCCAAGGCAGGCGAGGCGATGATGGCAGCAATGAAGCGCGTCAACCCGAAGGCCGTCTGGGTGGTGCAGGGATGGACGGAGAATCCGCGTCCGGCTATGATCGACAATATGCGGGTGGGCGACCTACTGGTGCTTGACCTCTTCTCGGAGTGCCGCCCGATGTTCGGTGCCCCCTCCATCTGGAAACGCGAGGAGGGTTACAAGCAGCACGAGTGGCTCTTCTGTCTGTTGGAGAACTTCGGAGCCAACGTCGGCCTGCATGGCCGCATGGACCAGCTTCTCAACAATTTCTATTCGTGTAAGGAGCATACGCTGAAGGGTATCGGCTTCACGATGGAGGGTTCGGAGAACAACCCTGTGATGTTCGAACTGATGAGCGAATTGCCCTGGCGACCCGAGAAGTTTACGAAGGAGGACTGGGTACGCCAATATGTCAAGGCCCGCTACGGGGTGAAGGATCCTGCTATAGAGGAAGCATGGATACTGTTAGCACAGACCATCTATAACTGTCCAGCAGGCAACAACCAGCAGGGCCCTCACGAGAGCATTTTCTGCGGACGGCCCTCGCTCGACAACTTCCAGGCATCGTCTTGGTCGAAGATGAAAAACTACTACGACCCTGCCTCGACCTTGGAGGCTGCCCGCCTGATGAATAGCGTTGCCGAGAAGTATCGCGGCAACAAGAACTTCGAGTACGACCTTGTCGACATCACCCGTCAGGCGCTTGCCGACCAGGCCCGTCTGCAATATCAGCGCACCATTGGTGACTATAAGGCTTTTGCTCGTCAGGCGTTCGATAAGGATGCGGAACGTTTCCTTCAGCTACTGCTGATGCAGGACAAACTGCTGGGCACATGCTCAGAGTTCCGCTTAGGCCATTGGACACAAGCCGCTCGCAACTGTGGCACCACCCCACAGGAACAAGACCTGTATGAATGGAATGCCCGTGTGCAGATTACCACTTGGGGCAATCGCTACTGTGCCGATACTGGCGGGCTGCGCGACTATGCCCACAAGGAGTGGCAGGGACTTCTGAAAGACTTCTACTATGTGCGCTGGAAAACCTACTTCGATGCCCTTGCGGCGCAGATGAAGGCTCAGATGGCGCCCCAGCCCGAACTGCTGGGTGGAGGTCCCAATGCCTCGAAGACGGCTGCCGAGCTGTTCAAGATGGCTCTGCCACAAGAGGTGAAACTCGACTACTACGCCATCGAGGAGCCCTGGACGCTCCAGCACAATGTCTATACCTCCGCCCCTGAAGGCTCCCCCATCGACGTGTCCCGCGAAGCCATCCATCTACTTCTAACCCCAACAAAGTAATCATAATTACTCATTACTAATTATGTCAAGCAGTCAACGTCTTCTCAGTCTCGATATCCTGCGCGGCATCACCGTTGCAGGCATGATTCTTGTGAACAACGGCTGGGGCGAGTCCTACGAAATGCTCCAGCACGCCAGGTGGAATGGCCTGACCCCCTGCGACCTGGTATTCCCCTTCTTTCTCTTCATCATGGGCATCTCGTGCTATCTGTCGTTGGTGAAGTCGGAGTTCAAACCCACGCCGAAAGTTCTGCGCCGCATTATCAAGCGCACGGTGCTGCTCTTTGCCATTGGCCTGTTCATTCATTGGTTCGACAATGCCCTGTCGGGTGACTATGGCCTTGCCCATTTGCGTATCTGGGCTGTCCTCCAGCGCATAGCCCTCTGCTACTGTGCCGTGTCGCTCTTTGCCCTCTTTTGTAACCACCGTTACACGCTCCCTGTGGCAGCCCTGCTGTTAGTCATTTATAGCGCCATCCTTATCTTTGGTAACGGCTATGCCGAGGATGCCGACATCAACGTCCTGGCACAGACCGACCTCCGCCTCTTCGGCTACGAACATCTCTATCATAAGAGCCCTGTAGACCCAGAGGGGTTGTTGGGCACCATCTCGTCAATCGCCCACGTCATGATTGGTTTCTACTGTGGCCAGCTCATTCGCAAGAAAGAGTCCGTTGAGCAGAAGGTCATCGCCCTCTTCGTCGTAGGTACGGTACTCGTCGTAGCAGGCTGGCTGCTGTCGTACGGCCTGCCTTTGAACAAGCATGTGTGGAGTCCCAGCTATGTGATGGTGACCTGCGGACTGGCCTCCCTCCTTCAGGCGTTACTGATGTATGTGATTGACATTCAGCAGAAAAAGGGTTGGACTACTTTTTTCCACGTTTTTGGCGTCAACGCTCTTGCCCTCTATGTGTCGAGCGAACTGTTGGCCATCCTTTTGGGCAACTATGGCATTTCTGAGACCGTCTATGGCTGGATTCACGCCGTTGTACCTCCGCTGAAACCGGCCTCGCTCGTCTATGCCGTCTACTTCGTGCTGCTCAACTTCGCCATTGGCTACGTCCTCTACCGCAAGGAAATTTATATTAAGTTATAAGCATATCAAACAAAAAGAAAGCGTATGAAAGAGAATCGATTAATTGCTGCAGCATTGATTGCAGTAGGAATTATCTGTTTAGGCTGGTTCCTGAAGGCTGGCATCGACGACTTTGCCAACAAGGACCGCAAGGTAACGGTAAAGGGTTTGGCAGAGCGTGAGGTGCCTGCCGACAAGGTGACGTGGAGCATCGGCACAAAGGTGACGGGCAACGACCTGCCCATGCTCTACGAAGGTATCAACCTGCAGACGGACAAGATCAAGAGGTTCCTGAAGCAGAACGGACTCGACGAGAAGGAAGTGACTGTCAACCCGCCATCCATCAGCGACCTTGAGGCCCGTGAGTGGGGCGACAACAACAAGAATTTCCGCTACATCGTCTCGACCACTATCACGGTGGCTACTGGCAAGGTGGAGGAAGTGAAGAAGGCTATCTTCCAGCAGGCAGAGCTGCTGAAGCAGGGCGTGGCCATCGAGAACAGCGACGCCCAGTATGAGTATGCTTCGTTCCAGCAGATGAAGCCCGAGATGATGGCTGAGGCTATCAAGAACGCACAGAAGACGGCAGAGCAGTTTGCCGAGGCCAGTAATGCCCGTTTAGGTGAGATTCAGACGGCAGGCCAGGGTCAGTTCGAGATAGACAACCGTGACCAGAATACGCCTTATATCAAGAAGTTGCGTGTGGTAACGACCATCACCTATTCGTTAAAGGACTAACTCAACTTTCGCAAGTTGAGTAGGGAGTTGAGGAGTAAGGAGTTGAGGAGGTATAGTAATCTACTACTTACTCCTCAACTCCTTACTCCTTTACTACTTGAAAGTATTAATAGTTCTTGACGAATCCCTTTGTCTTCCATTTACCAGACCGCCATCGTCGCATGAGGATGATGCCGCGGATGTTTTCGTCGAGGGCGAATCCAACCCACATGCCGACGAGGCCGAAGCCAAGGGGTATGCCGATGACGTAGCTGAGGCCGACGGCAATGCTCCAGTTGAAGATGATGGCGATGACGACAGGATAGATGGCATCGCCAGTGGCTCTGAGGGTACCTACGGCGAAGATATTGGATGTGCGGCCCACTTCAAGGAAGATGTCAATGACGAGCACCCAGACGCCCATGGCGATGATTTCCGGATTGTCGGTAAAGGCGCTGAGGATGGTACGTCCCGCGAGTGCCAGAAGGATGGAGCCGCTGATGGTGATGATCATTGACCAGCGGAAGAAGTAATTGCCTAAGACATAGGCAGCCTGATGGCGCTGCTGTCCGACCAGATGTCCTACGAGGATGTCGCCGCCCTGGGTGATGCTGATGCAGAACAGGTAGACGAACATGATCATGTTGTGGCAGTAGGTTCTGGCGGCGAGGGCCTCGTTGCTGATTTGGTTGATGAAAAAGGTGATGACTACCTGCGAGAGACAGTATGAAATGTTCTCGCTCATGGCAGGAATGCCGATATAGAAAAGGTTGCGCAGCTCTTGCCAGGGCATAGGGCGGAAATAGTGCAGCGGGAAGCGGGGAATGTGTACTCGGAAGTGGATGACGGCGAGCAGCACCATGGCGACGGCACGACTGGTGGCTGTGGCGATAGCGGCACCCTCGACGCCTAACTGCGGACAGCCCCAGTGTCCGAAGATAAGGGCGTAGTTGCCAATGATGTTGAGCACGTTGACAATGCCCGTGACAACCATAGGATAGACAACCTTGTCGGCGCTGCGTAGTGAGGCTGAGAAGGTCAGCGACATAGCTTGGAAGAACGATAGGGCGCCTGTGAGTCGCAGATATACCAGTCCGTCGCCCATCAGTTCCGGGCGCAGTCCCATCAGCGTCAGAAGTCCTTCGGCATAGAAATAGAGTAGGGCGCTGACAGCCAGTCCCAACATCAGATTCACCGTGAGTGCCATGCCTACCACCTGCACGAGCCGTTTCCGGAGTCCTGCACCAATGTACTGGGCACAGAGAATGGCGGCACCCATCGAGAAGAACTGATAGACGAGGAAGACGAGGGAGATGAGCTGGTTGTCGAGACCCACCGCCGCCACGCTGTTGTCGCTGTATCGACTCAGCATAACTGTGTCGACGGCTCCCAGCATCATGACGAGAGCCATCTCGATGAACACAGGGATGGTGAGTACTTTCAGCTGACTCTTTAGTGAGGTGTTGGGCATCTTATCTGATGAAGCTGGTCCTGATGCGACTCTCCAACTTCGGATGTCCATCCTCAGCCACATTGAGCTTGCGAATCATCCAGGCCATGTTGCGGGCAAGGGTTCGCATCGTCTGCATGCCCTCCTCATCCTGTGCTGCCTGGCCGGGAGTCTGTCCGTAGGCCATGTTCCAGTACTGTGAACTGGCAAGGGGCATGTTCGACATCGTGAAATACTTGTTCAGACGGTCGAAGGCTGCCGATGCACCACCTCTTCGACACACTACTACGCTGGCAGCAGGCTTGAAGCGAAGTTCACTACTTAATGAATAGAACACGCGGTCGAGCAAGGCACAGAGTGAACCGTTAGGGCCTCCATAATAGACGGGCGAACCAACGACCAGCCCGTCAATTCCGTCCTTCACAGCTCTCCATACCTTGTAGTATAAGTCGTCATGGAATGTGCATCTGGCACCATTCCTTCCACACATGCCACAGGCAATGCAGCCTTGCACAGCCTGCTTGCCGATGCTGATAATCTCTGTTTCAATGCCCTCGTCATTCAGCGTCTTAGCCACTTCGCTCAGAGCGGTGAATGTGTTGCCATTGTCACGGGGGCTTCCATTAATCAATAGTACCTTCATATCTTATTATTTCAAGTTTCTGCGTATTCTCAAATTATGGCGCAAAGGTAGCAAAAGTTACCAACTTACGTTGTTTTACTTGGTTAATCTACGTTAAAGTCGAGCTATAGAGCTTAGCTTTTGCTTCCAATTCAGACAGACGGTCAAGTGCAGCAAGAAGTGTCTCGTCGCGTTTGGCAAAGTGGAAACGGATTAAGTGATTCACATCCTCTTTAAAGAAACAACTGCCGGGGACAGCACCAACGCCGACATGCTCAGCCAGCCACTCGCAGAAGTGTAAGTCGTCTTTCACGCCGTATTTGGAGACGTCAAGCAATACGTAGTAGGCTCCTTGCGGATCGGTAAAATCCAGTCCGAACTGGCGAAGACCGTCACAGAAGAGCTGTTTCATGTGGGTGTAGTGTGCCTGAAGTTTGTCGTAGTAGCTGTCAGGGAAGCAAAGACCTACTGTTGCTGCCTCCATCAAAGGAGCCGCCGCACCAACGGTCAGGAAATCGTGTACTTTCTTCACACGGTCGATGATACGCTCTGGAGCAATGACATGGCCCAGACGCCAACCGGTAATGCTGTAGGTCTTGGAGAGCGAACTGCAAGATATGGTACGTTCCCACATACCAGGTAGCGTGGAGATATAGACATGCTTGTGTGGAGCATAGACGATATGTTCGTATACCTCATCCGTTATGACATAGCCGTCATATCTGATGACGATGTCCGCAATCTGCTCAAGTTCCTTTCGAGTGAAGACCTTGCCGCACGGATTAGACGGGTTGCACAACACCAAAGCCTTGGCTCCCTGCTTGAAGGCATCTTCAATCAGATTGGCATCGAATGAATAGGTCGGCGGGACAAGCGGGATATAGACAGGTTCTGCCCCCGTCAGAATCGTGTCGGCAGTATAGTTCTCATAGAATGGAGAGAAAATGACAACTTTATCACCAGGGTTTACGACTGTCATCATCGCAGCCATCATGGCCTCAGTTGAGCCGCAAGTAACGACGATGTTTTTATCTGCATCTATTGGAAGTCCCGTCCAGCGGCTCTGCTTCTTGGCCAGAGCCTCACGGAAGTTCTGTGCGCCCCAGGTAATGGCATACTGATGTGGTCCTACAGATGCAATCTCCGCCAGCCGGTCGGTCATCTCCTTTGGTGGGTCGAAGTCTGGGAATCCCTGCGAAAGATTGATGGCTCCGTAGCGATTGCTGATGCGGGTCATCCGCCGGATGATAGAATCCGTGAAGCCCGCCGTTCGTATAGATAGAGGTCTCATATCACTTAATACTTAATTCATCGTTTCATATAATCTCCTGGGCGGATGCCAAACTGTTTCTGGAAACACTTTGAGAAATAGGAGGGATTAGAGAATCCTACCATGTAGCCCACTTC